>CALLYK010000230.1 GCA_937858365.1 uncultured Isosphaeraceae bacterium
GCGGGGCGTGCTTCATCGCGATTTGAAGCCCGCCAACATCCTCTTGGACGAGGACGGCCGCCCCCACGTGACCGACTTCGGCCTGGCCAAGAGGACCAGCGGCACCACCGGACTGGGGCTGACCGGTTCCGGCTGGATGATGGGCTCACCCGCTTTCATGGCCCCTGAGCAGGCCGCGGGCGACCCGTCACGTATCACGGTCGCCACCGACGTTTACGGCCTTGGGGCCATCCTCTACGCCTTGTTGACCGGTCAGCCGCCGTTTGACGGAACGTCGCCCCAGGACGTGATTGACCGCCTGCGGAACGAGTCGCCCAGACCTCCCTCCCGCTTGTACCGTAGGGTCCCCCGACCTCTCGAACACGTCTGCATGAAGTGCTTGGAAAAAGACCCGGCCCGACGGTACGCATCGGCCCGCGCCCTGGAGGAAGACCTCCGCCGCTGGCTTTCCGGACGGCCCGTCTCCGCTCGACCTGTCGGCTCATTCACGCGTGCATGGTTCTGGGCCCGCCGACATCCCGCGCAAACCGCCCTCGCGGCCTCGCTCGCCCTGGCAATTGGCATCGGGTTTCCCACCGCGCTCACCCAGTGGTGGCGGGCCGAGCGCAACCTCGAATCCGCCAACCACGAACAACGGCTCATGCGCCTGGCCCTGGTGCGGGCCGAAAAGGCCAACAGTGAACTCGTCGCGGCCCGGACACGCGAACGTATCGAGCGGAAACGGGCGGAGGCCCGCTTCCGCGTCGCCCTGGAAGCGATCGAGGGCTTCCACGCCCAACCCGAAGACTGGGTCGTCTTGGCCAGGGACGATCCCGACGCGTTGCGCCGGGAACTGATTCAGCGGGCCGAGGGCTACTACGGCAAGCTGCTCGACTCGATGGAGGCCGACCTGGAACCCGACGCCCAGGTCCAACTGGCCGTGGCCTTCGAACGGATCGCTCAGTTCGGCTCGGACCTTGGCTCCCTCGAACTGGCGCTCTCCGCGAGCGATCGGGCGATCCAGACACGACGACAAGTTCGCGAGACCGAGCCCAACGAACCCCAACGCCTCCATCAACTCGTCAATTCGTGGG
The DNA here is from genome assembly GCA_937858365.1 of uncultured Isosphaeraceae bacterium. Classification (GTDB taxonomy): domain Bacteria; phylum Planctomycetota; class Planctomycetia; order Isosphaerales; family Isosphaeraceae; genus CALLYK01. The sequence goes on from CALLYK010000230.1 coordinate 1,074, forward strand.
TCTCGCGCGGACTGATCGCTCGCTTGCACGATCGCCCGGACCTCGCCCAGTTCTCGTTCGAGAAAGGCCGCGACCTCCTTCTCGGCCGTCTCGCCGGGTTTCCGGACGAGGAGATCAGTCAAGACCAATTGAGTTGGTGTCTGGGGAACATCGGTGCGGTCCAATTGATGTCGGGGCGGTCGGCCGAGGCCCTCGTGACGCACCGGCGTGTCCTGGCGATCCGCAACGGTCTGATCGAGCGGCGGCCCGATTTCGCCTCTTATCGCCTGGACCACGCCTGGGTCTTGCTGGACTTGGGACTGACGCAGCGGGCCCTGGGTCGTCTCAAACGCTCCGCCACTCTGATGGAACAAGCCGCCGGCGAACTTGAGGCGGCCCTTCCCAAGGCGTCTGAGAAGGCCAAGGCCGACGGCTTGCGACGGCTCGTCGAGTGCCGCCGGGAACTCAGTGTCACCTACCTCAAACTCGGCAAGACCCCGGAGGCTGCCGACCAGGACCATAAGGCCTGCGACGACGGTGAGCAGCTTTTGCGATCGGCACCCGGGGACGTCCGGTCCCTTGCGACCGTGGCCAACTGCTGGAAACTCAAGACCCAACACCAACTCGCCTGCAACGACGCACGTGGGGCCCAAGTGGCGGCCCAGAGGGCGGTTGAGTTGAACAAGGACCTGGTGAAGCGTCGTCCGGGCGCTCTGCGCTATCGCGAGGAACTGGCGGATTGCCATCGGCTCTTGGCCCACGTTTTCGATCGGCTCGGCAAGAACGAACAGGCCGTCGCGGCCGCGCGCGAGGCCGTTCAAGAACGCCGGTCGGTCAGTCCGGGTCCCGAATCGTCGCGGCAACGTGAGGTCCATCTGGCCAACTTGGCCCAGGACCAGGCGTTTCTGGCTGTCGTCCTGGCACCCTCCGGTTCTTTGGTCGAATGTCGGCGGGCCATCGCCGACGCCGAAGACCTGCTGGGGGGACTCGTGACGCCACCCGACGACCTTCTTTATGATCTCGGCTGCGCACACGCCCAATTCGCCGCGCGGCAACGCCACGAGAATGTCCGTCCCGACCTCGTTAGGCTCGGCGTATATCGGGCCATGAACTACCTGCATCGGGCCGTCGCGGCCGGCTATCGCGACCATGCCTGGCTGGAAAAGGACCCCGACCTCGAAATCGTGCGCTCGCACGAGGGATTTCGTACCCTCCTCCAAGACGCACGCTTTCCGCAGCGGCCTTTCGCCGATTGAGGGGCCTGGCGACCCTCGCCGTTTTCAGGCGGGTCACGACTTGCGCCCGCTTCGCGGTGCCTGAATGTGGGCCCAATTGCTACACTCTCTCGTCGCCGCATCGACCCGGTGACGCCTCCGCGCGAGGCCACCCTCATTCTTCATCACACCTTGGGATGCCAGTCCCCATGCCGTCAGGAAGCTCTCGCCCTCTCGCCGTCTTGTGCGCCTTCGCCATGTGTGCCTTGTCCACGCGAGGGCAGGGGTTGCCGAAGGTGCCCGAGGGGTTCGAGGTCCGACTCGTGGCCGCCGTTCCCGCCGTGCAGTATCCCTGCCAGATCGCCACCGGGCCCCAAGGCCGCCTCTTCGTGGCCGAGGACCCGATGGACCAGGTCGGTCCCTACGAGGCCGACAACGGCCGCATCCTCTTGTTTCGCGACGGGCAGGGACCCATTGTCTTCGCCGAAGGGTTGCGCGCCGTCTTCGGCATGACCTGGCGCGATGGGGCCCTTTATGTCATGCACATGCCGTATTTATCCGTTTTTCGCGATGAAGACGGCGACGGCAAGGCCGACGGGCGCATAGACCTTTTTCGCGACCTTGGTCCCGGACCCAAGGCCCTCAACGACCACATCGTCTCGGGCCTGCAATTCGGCATCGACGGCAAGCTCCATATCTCGGTCGGCGACAAGGGCGTTCCGGGCGCTACGCGGGTCGAAGACAACCAGAAGATCCAGCTTCGCGGCGGCGGCACGCTTCGATGCAACGCCGACGGCACAGGCCTGGAGGTCTTCAGTTCGGGCACACGGAACCACCTCGAAGCCAACCTCGACGAGCGCGACAACCTCTTCACTTACGACAACACCGACGACGGCGACGGTTGGTGGACGCGGGTGACGTATCACATCGACGGCGGCTACTATGGTTATCCGTATGACTATCATAGTCGCCCCGACCGACACCTGCCGCGCATGGCCGAGTACGGCGGCGGCTCCCCCTGCGGGGCCGTCTTCTATCGCGAAGACTCCTGGCCCGAACGCTTTCGCGGGCTCGGTTTCTGGGCCGAGTGGGGCAAGCGGAAGGTCCACGCGTTCCGGTTCGGGCCCGACGGCGCCGGCTTCAAAGTTGAAGAGGCGATCGACTTCGCCACGCCCGGCGAGTCGGGCGAGTTCCGGCCGATCGACCTGGCCGTCGCCGACGACGGTTCGGTCCTCTACGTCGCCGATTGGGGCATGGGCGGTTGGGGGAACAAGAACGAGAAAGTCGGCCGCGTCTTCGCGATCTCCTGGAAGGGCCAGCCTGGGGAACGAAGGCCGCGCGGTTCCGATCGTGACTCGATCGCCGATCAGATCAAGCAACTCGACCATCCTTCCTGGAACGAACGGACCAGGGCCCAACTCGCCCTGGCCAAGAAAGGCCGCGAGGCCCTGGAGGACGTGACCCGGGCCCTTCTCGACCCGAACGTCGCCCCGCTGGCTCGGCGCCATTTGATCTGGGCCCTCGACGCGATCGCCGGCGGGTCTCCCGAAGCGACCCTGCCCACCATCGACGTGCTCAAAGACGCGCGATCGCCCGACCTTCGCGCTCAGGCCGCGCGGGCCCTGGGCGAACGCGCCGCCCCGATCGCCGTTGGGCCCCTCGTCGCCGCGTTGCAAGACAAGGACCCGACCGTTCGGTTGCAAGTCATCATCGCGCTCGGTCGAATCGGCATTCCCGAAGCGGCCCCGGAATTGGTCCCGGTCCTCGCGAGCGACGACCCCTACCTCGCCTTCGCCGCGCGGACTGCGCTCCGACGTATCAACGCCTGGAAAGAGGCCCTGAAGGGACTCAGTTCCAGTGACGCGAAGGTCCGGCGCGGCCTCCTGGCGACGTTGGAAATGGTGTACGAGGAGGACGCGGCGAAGGCCCTGGCGGACTTCGCAATCGACCCCATACGCGACGCGGACGAACGGGCCCTGGCCCTGAGATACCTCGCCGAGACGCATGCGCGGGTCCGCCCGTGGGATGGCAGTTGGTGGGGCACACGCCCCACGCAGGGTCGGCCCCCCGTTAAGGACCTGGAATGGAAAGGCTCGGAATTGGTCCGCGAGACCGTGCGCAAGGCGACGAGCGACCCCAACGTGATGGTCCGCATCGCGGCCTTGAAGGGCCTTCGGACAACGGGCGACAAGGAGTCCGCGCCGCTCCTTCGCGAGCGATTGGCGGTCGAGACGGCCCCTGACGCCGAGCGCGAGATCATTCGCCTGCTCGGGCAATCGAAAGATGTCCGAGCGCTGCCGCTCCTCGTGACGCGCCTGAAGGGCCCGCGTGTGTCCAACGAGGTCGCGGACGCGGCCCTCGCGAGCATCGAATTGATCGGCGGTCTCGAAGCGACGGACGCACTGATCGCCTTGCTCGACGAACCAGCCTTGCCCAAGCAGCTCGCCGCGCGCGGCCGGCACCCCGCGATCGCGCAGGGTCGCCGCAAGGAGGAGGCTCATCGCCTTTTCGCCGGTGGCGACGATGCGATCGGAGTTGCGGGGGCTGAGCGCACCGGCGCGGGCAACATCGGCCAGGGCGTCATCGAGCGCCGCGTGGAGTTGATCGAGCGCGGCGACCGCCGCGGCGCGCTCCTGCTCGTTGGCGATGCCGGCGGCGATGTGGTCATTTTTGGCGCGAATCTGGGCGGCGAGGGAGGCGGCGAACGCTTCGCTCTCGGCGGCGGCGGCGCGGGCGGCATCGAGGAGAAGATTGGTCACGCCGGAGGCGGCAGAGACCACCGCGGCACGAGGCAAGGGCTGGGCCGCGACGATGGCGGCCGCCTGCTGCACGCGCGCGGCGTCGGCGACTGACGTGCCGCCAAATTTGAGAACGATCATCACGCCCGTCCTTTTCCGATTCGGTCCCGGCGTTGCGGGCCGCCAGTGATGCGCGGTTAAAAACAGCGGCGGGAGCGTTTCCGCTCCCGCCTGCCGATCCGTCCTGTGAAGTTCGCGACCCTAGCCGCGCGCCCCCGGACCGGCAGGCAAGGTAATCTTGGTGGTCTCGGTAATGGAGATCACGCAAGCGGTGCCGGTCGTCATGGTGGCGCGCATCATGTCGCTCATGGGCGGCATCATACGGCAAGACGGGAGCAACTGCAAGGCGAGGAGTCGAGGCGTCGAGGCAGCGAGACGGCAAGCCGGCAAGATGACCTGGCAGCAACGGTGCCGGGGATGGTGAGGTGGGCGATCGCGGGAGGTGCCGCAATC
>CALLYK010000231.1 GCA_937858365.1 uncultured Isosphaeraceae bacterium
CTCGTACAGGCCGCGGGTGATGGCGACCGATTCCTCCCAGCTCGCCGCGGGCTGCACGTTCACCTCGATGACCCCCGGATCGGGCGTCACCTTGATCACGTTCAGGCGCGGATCGGGCGGCGGCGGGTAACCCTCGATGCGGACCGGCAACGCCTGGCCAGCCGCCGTCTCCTCGATCGCCGCCAGCAGCTCCAGGTAGTCGTAGTCGGTGCCGTCCGGCGCGTTCGGGTAGGCGTAGTAGGCGACGCCCACGTCGAAGGTCGTGTTGTCGTTGAGCGAACCCGTGTAGCCGCCCAGGATGTCGAGCTCGAAATCGGTGTCGTTGCCGAAATCGACGTTCGAGCCCCAGAGGCCGGCGTAGAAGCCGCTCTCGTGGCTGACGGTGACGCCGGCCTGCAGGGCCGCGTCGTGGTTGGTCTGGGTCTGGCCGCGGAAGATGTAGTCGCTGACGATGCCGACCACGGGCACGGGGCAGTTCTGCAGATCGCGCGGCAACGGCTCCTGATCGGGCCACCACAGCAACACGACGTCGGGGCGGAAGCCGTGGGGCAACGCCGCGAGCAGTTCGTCGATGCTGCCGGTCGACGGATCGAAGGCCACGTCGAACGGGCCGTTGAGTTGAGCGGCCGAGGCGGGGCCGCCTTCGCCCTGATGACCGGCCTGGCCCGTGCCGACGACCGTCGTGATGATCGGCCCGTCCCAGGCGAGCACGATGGTGACAAGCAGCGAGAGGGCGTGGACCATGGCGCGATCTCCACGAGGCGCGACGAAACGCGAGCTACCCGACGCGAACGCGCCGGGCCGCTTCAATCTGGTCGCGCCGCTCGCCTCACGCAAGGGGCCGCCGGCCTTCAGAGCGGGCCGAACGAATCGCTGAGGCAATCCGGGAAGGCCAGGCCGCGCGCCAACCATCGGGGCGTCAGAGGGACCTTGCGGACCTCGGTCGCCTTTCCCCAGCACCTCAGGATCGTGAAGACGGCGGTCCCGTCGGCCGTGAGGGCGTGGTTGCCAACCCTCTTGTCCTGGTCGATCACGTGGCCGACGCCCGCCCTGGGCCCGTCAAAACCGGTCCCTATTTCGACCGGCGCGACCCGCAGTTCCCAGCTCGCGTCGTCTTCGCGGCGAACTTGATAGAGCAAGAGGAGTTCACCGCCGGGTCCTTGTTCCAGCACGGCGCGCTGTTCGTCCAAGCGTGGGCCCTCCCGACCGCCGACCGGCGTGGTCAAGCGGCCGGCCGCGACGACCCGATCGCCGGCCGCGTCAAGTCGCAACCACCAGATTTGCGAGGGGCCGTAATCGGCCTTCTCCTCGGGACGGGCGTTGAGGCTGACGATCAGGGTCCGTTCAAAGCCGGAGAGCGCGGGCCAATACGGCCCCGAGACGATCGGCGGAAAAGGCCAGAGCTCACTCCAGTCCCAGGCGATTGCTCGGGGCTTGGTCGCAGCCTCGTCATCGCGCTCCTCGGCGTCGACGAAATCGAACTGGTGAAGCAGGCCGTCGCCGGCGGCGAAGAGGACCCGAGCGGTGGCATCGGGATACCAGCAGGGGGGCGCGACCGGGAGGAGGTCGGTCTTGATCCTCGCCAGCGATTTCCCGTCGGGGATCCGATACAAGGCCATGCCGAACTCTTGCCCGATCGCCTCGCCGCTCTCGACCTCGATCGCGGTGTAGCGGCCCACGAGGAGGCGCCTACCGGCCTGGTCTTCCCAGGGGGAACACGAGGCGGCGTCCAGGCGTTCTCCCGGCTCGAGACCCAACCGGAACTCCGACCCGTCACGGACGTCCAGGAACTTGGAGACCGGCTCACCGGGCGCGTTCACGTGGACAAACGCGGACGCGGGGAAGTGGGCGGCGAACTCGGAGGGCCACTCCCGATCGCGCCGGCCTGCCTGGCCGATCAGGGCACAGAGTGAAAACAAGGCCAAACCCGTGGCGACCGTGAGGCGAATGAGACCATTCAAAGTGATTCGCATGATGTCCCGTGAATCGTGTTGCCCCGTCCCGTTCGGTCCCGACGCAGTGCCGTCCCTCCGATGTCGGAAGGTGCGACGCCTCTCCGGAAGACGGTCGGTCGCGGCCCTCACCGGGTTGGCGAGGTGTCGCGCATGGACGGCCCGAAATCGACCCTGTGGGTCGCTTGTTACGCGGCCGTCACCAAGGGCGGGGGCCCGAAAGTCAGGTCTTCAGGCCGCCGAGACGGGCGTAACCCCGGCGACCCTTGAAGGGGGGCGGCGCAACCGGTTTCCGCCGGGTGCGCGGTCCCTTCGAGAAGACCCATTAAGCAAAAGCGGGGCCGACGCCGCATGAAGAATAGTCGAAGGCCCGATTCGATCGCGTGGCACGAGCGGCATCTTCTTCGCATTTCACGGCTTGCGGCCAAAGCAACAGGCCAAGAAAACCCGTTGCCGGACGCGTTCCCGCCGGCCCGCTGCTTCGCGGACGCGCAGGGGCTGCCTTTCCCGGCGGACCCGGCCGAAAAGGACGAGGATTCGGACGCGGCTAGACTGGTCCCCCACACGTGTCCTTGTGGCGCGGGTGGACCCGGCCCTAGAATACTGGCTGACCAGAGGGCCGAAGGGCTGGGGACGACCGCCGTTCGCCGCGTCCGGCCCATGTTTGCCACTTCGCCCGAGGGCCCGCATGTCCACGCCCGCCGATCTCACAACGCAACGCCTCGACGAGTTCCGCCGGGCCCGCGACATCATGCTCGGCGAACTGAGCAAGGTGGTGATCGGCCAACGCGATGTCTTGGAGTTGATCCTTGCCGCCATCTTCGTATGGCTCAGTCCGGTCGACCTCTCCCACCTGGAAGCCCAGCGGCCGACGGGATCGATCCTCGTCTGGCACTGGGTCCGCTTGCTCACGCCGTTCCTGAACCTGTACGATTTCCATGCGTTTGATCCTGCTTTTGATTGGTGATGACCTGAGAGCCCGCGCTGGTGACACAGCCGGGCTCTCGTCGTTTGGGACGTTGAAGATCGGCGCCAGACTGGCGCCAGGAATATGAAGTCACGCCGCCGCGCCTCCCTCGTCGGTGGCACGGATCAGCGGGTTATTGCTGGTGTACTCGCGGACATACGCCGCACGACGTTCCAGCCATCGGGTGTAGCCCCGCCCCAGCACGATGAGCCCCTTGCCTCCGCGCGCCAGTGCGCCGGCAGCAATCAACTCATCGCGGAAGGATCGGAGAATCCACTTTGCGCGCCTCTGGTCGTTCGGCCATACGCCGTCTGGCCAGCTTGCGACGCTCCAACTGTGAGGGAGAATCGGCACCGGGGAAGCAGCGCCGCGCTTAGAACTAGCAGTAGACATGTCGGGCCTCCTAGAAATTGCCCGACACGAAATATATGCCCCGAACCGGGCAGAGTCCTCAACAAGATCAGGTAGCTGGTGGCGACAAACCGCTCCCCCTTTTCGCCACCTGTTCGATTAGCGTTTCGGCGCCGGCTGCGCTACCGGCCGATTAGCGCTCCAATCAGCCGCGTAGGCCAAATCCTCTTCGACAATTGACAACGCCCAAGCGGCGACGACCCAGTAGGCATCATGCCTCCGAAGGCTTGGAGCCTCTCGGAATACGTCTCGGCGTTCGTAAGCGAGCCGCGCGCGAAGCCCTCGGGCCCGGCGCCCTTGGGCCTCGCCGGCGCGGTCCTTGACTGCATTTCTCGCGATACGGGCAACGGTTTGCGGTGCGAGTTCTAGCCCCAAGGACTTCAAACGTTCAGAAATGGCGCGGTTCGCCACTTCCTGCTTTTCTTTGGCGCCCAGTACCAACGCCCAATAGGCAAGACCGATTTCGCTGTTTCGCCCCGACAAGTCCGGCCTGCCAACTGGCTCCGAGTAGTCGGCCCGCAGGAACCGCGAGAGCGCGTCCGCTAGACGAAGGCTCTGATCCGGCGACTCCATTTGCGGATCGCCGCCGTCGCCATTCGCGCGGGCACGAAGGTAAGCCTCCAAGCGAAACAACTCTCGTCGATCGCCAAGCAATTGCCCATGGGCTGCGTGCTTCGCACCGCTATAGGTGTACGGCCGGCGAGGAACCTGTAGGTCAGTCCGCCAGTACACGGCGGCTACGTTCCACTAAACGCCTTGTCCACTTTGTCATGGGCCGCGCCACGATGCCCGCCGCGCACATGGGCATAGCGCTGCACCATTTGCAGGGTCGAGTGCCCCAACTGCGCCGCGAGCTCGACGGGGGCGAAGGCGCTGGCGAGGCCCGGCGCATTGGCTTGCTCGGGCCAGTGCGCCGGGATCAGCGCCGGCACGATGTCCAGCTCCCCGCGCTTGGCGCGCGTGAGCGCCTTGGCGGCGTCGGGCTCGTAGACAAACTCCAGATCTGCGATCGCTGGCGGCGCGCCCCAATATTTCGGGAACCGCACGAGGCGGACGACGCCGCCCTTTTGGCTGGCGATCTTGTAAGGCCCAGTGCCGATCAGGGCGCCTCCGGCGGCCAGGCTTCCATCGTAAATGTGCATCGGGAGGATCGGGATCTCGGCGAGCGCCCGCAGCACCCAGCCGCTGGGGTGGCGCAACCGGATCCGCAGCTCATGCGCGCCGATCAGCTCCACCGCCTCGATCTCGGAGAGCAGGCCGCACACGAACGCCTCCGTCGCCCCCGGACGGGTGCCCTGTTCCTCCGCGACGACGGCGCTCAGGTAGCTCGCGAGTAGGTGCGGGTCGGCGTACGTTGGAAGGTACAGGCGAGTGGTTCGGAACTTCCCCAGGAGCAGACCCCAGTAGTAGCTCGGGTCGGGACCCCCGACATGGAACACGCCTCCGACATTCGCCGCGAGCTGGGCCGCCACCTCGCGCATCCGCGACAAGGCCGTTCGGAACGCGCCCTCGGTCATCCCCAGTTCGCTCAGGAGCACGGCGCGGTCGCCGTCCCTGTCCTCGATGTCCAGCCCTCGTTCCAGGACCAGCTCGACGATCTTCCGCTGGCCGTCGGTCAGGTGCCTGGCCAGATCCTCGAGTCGTGAGACCGCCGCGTCATGGTCGGGCGCGTCGTCCGGGCGCGTGGGCGACTTCGGAGCGGGTGCTCGGAGCCAGTGGTGGTACTCGCGGGCGTCGTGCCGCCTCCGGTCCTGGATGACGTAGAGGGCCAGGGAATACGAGAACGCTTGCGGGTTGAGGATCTCTTCACGCCGAACGACGGCGCGCCAGAACCGGATCAGAAGATCCTGGAGCAACTCGTCTTCGTCCGCAATCGCCCCCGGCCCGAAGGTGCCGGCCACGATCAACCGCCGGAGCGCACGCCGACAGTGGGCGATGAAGTCCGGCGACCCGAGCAGTTCCACAAGCTCCATCGCTCCACACCTCCCCCACGGTTCCCACAATACTTGCCGTTCCCGGTGGGCACCCGCGTTACAGGAAAACCTCCGTACATCACTTTGTGCGACAGTCAGGCGCGCACCCCGGACGGCGGGTACCAGCGGCCCGTGCCCAGGGAGCAGACTCAAGTCACAGGTTGGCTGGCAACGCCCTGCCGCCAGGTGACAGCGGGGCTTACCGGACTCGGGGTCGTGACCGCAACCACTCGTGGGTTTCCCCGGCAGCCAGGGGGTGGTCAGAAGAGGTCGTCGCGGTCAAACGCAACCGCCGGCACCGGGGCACCCGGGTGCGAAACCCACGTCTCGAAGGGCGAACGCAGCAGCACCTCGGCATCGATCCCGGACCCCCGGTCGGTTCCGAAGACCAGATGCCACTGCTCGGGATCCAGGCCAAACGTTGCCCAGCGTGACAGTTGATCCGCGAGGTGGACGACCGTCGGCCAGCGGTCCCGGCCACGGGGGGAGGGGTCGATCCCATTCTGTTCGCACAGCTCGAACACCCGGCGGGCGTGGAAGTGCACGGCCTCGCAGTGTCCCGTCAGCGACCCGCTGAGGCGGAC
>CALLYK010000232.1 GCA_937858365.1 uncultured Isosphaeraceae bacterium
TTGCCCCGTTCGGTCTTGGGGCCGGTCGATTTCTGGGCGTTGGCCTTGCGGGCCTCATTCTGGAACGATGGAGACATGGGACACTTTTCCTTTCGTGGAAAATCGGTTCGGCATCGAAAGCGGGCAAGACCAACCGCGACGTCGCGGGGTCTCCCGTGTCCTTGAGATCGGAAGGACGTCGAGATTTCGTGCGAGGAAAACGGCGGGCCGCCGGCGAAAGGGTAGGGTCGCGACGACAATGCCGGTCGTGACGGGGCCGCGAGGTTTGATGACCTACGGTTCGATCTTGAGAGGATCAAACATACGCGCCGACCATGCCCCCCTCGGCCGAGACGTTCCCTGGCGGGACGACTCCGGGGCGCGGTCGTCCCTCCAGGGAACGTGTCCCCGGTCCCACTCCTTGCCCCGCAAAATGCGAGACACCCAGAAAGGGAATCCGATCGCTCGAATCCAGGGGTTCGCTGCGCTGACCCCTGGCTACAGACGGTTGCCCCTCCAGGGCTGAGAAAAACACCGGGAACTCATCGTTCCTCAGGCCCCATGAATCGTGCCCGAACCAATTGGATACCGCTCCAATCGTGATTCGCTTGCGCGAAGTAGAAGCGATCGCCCGTACACGATCCGTTCTTTGGCGCGCTCCGATTGTCCCTTTGTTTCATCATAAACTCGAATGTTAAGCATCGTCATTACAACTGACGTTTCTTCTTATGTCTGCTCGGAAAAAGAAGCGACGCCCACTTCGAGCTCACACTCCATTCTTCTTTTTCGAGGTCCCCTTGCGCACCGGTTTGGTTGTCCCTTGCGACTGTCCCGGCGCGAACTTCGCGAGGTCGGGGTCGATTTGCTTCACGTCGAACTTCGGCCCCATCATCGTCTCGAATTCCGCCTTCTGGTTCTTGGACAGGACCCGGGCCACTTGAGACGCGGCCTGTTCGCGTAACCGCTCCGACTCGCGCTTGAGTTGATCATCAAGCATCATGGGCCCTTGGCCGGGCGCCGGCGCGCCGATGCCGCCTGCTTGGGCCTGAGCGATCATCGCGTTCCGCCGCGACGCGAAGACGAGTTGCCTCTGAAGGACCTGGAGTTCGGTGATCGTCGCTTGGATCGTCTGCGTTTGGTTGCGGCCCAACTTCAAACGAGCGGCGACCTCCGAACGGGCGACGGCCAGGGGCCCTTCCAACTGAAGCATGATCTCTTCCAGTCGCTGACGCTGTTCCTTTTCCAAGACCGCGGCCACGTCCTTTTCACTTTTCTTGCGCAAGTCCTGGCCCCGTTTCAGCATGAGTTGCGGGTCGGCCCCGAAAGCGACCGCTTGAAAGAGCTCGCGGGCCCGCTCGCCGGCGTCGCGGGCGAGTTTGTCCACCTTCTCTCGCTGCTCCTCGGTGAGTTTCAGCTCTTTCCGAACAACGGGTGCTGAGAGGACGACGAGCGGGTTTTCGGTGCCTGTGCCCATGCCGGTAATGACACCTGGGCTCACGGCCCCGCCGGGTCCGTCCCTCGTGGAGGCACCCGCGTTCGGACCGGGGAGCACTTGCCCGAACGCGGCCGAGGCCGCCAGGGCGACCGCCGAAGCGACCAAGGAAGGGCCGGAGTGGCGCGACATGGTGGTCCCTCGTCGTCCGATTCTTGGGGAAGTCCGGTCTCGATTGGCACATTTGGGAGGGAACGTCCCATCATAAGAGAAGACCCAAGGCCGGTACGAGTGGGTCGACGGCCCGGCCGACTGGACGCTCTGGGCCGGTTGCCGTAGCATCGTGCCGCACGCCCGTCCCACGCCCCACCTGAGGCCATCCATCGTGCTCAACGCCGCTGAACAGGGTGAAGTCCCGACAACCACCGTGACGAAAGGCCTTGGACGGTTGTCCATCCTGACGTTCATCGTCCTTGCGTCGATGAACCTGATGGACTACATGGACCGCAACGTGCTCTCGGCCGTCTTGCCCCAGGTGCAGTCTTCGTTGCGGATCAACGACGAGCAGGCCGGCAAGCTGGCGACCGCCTTCTTGCTCACTTATTCGCTGGTCGGACCCGTAATGGGCTGGGCGGCCGACCGTTACCGGCGGACCTGGCTGCTCGCCCTTGGCGTCGGCATTTGGGGCTTGGCCACGATGGGGAGCGGCCTGGCCACCGATTACGACCACCTCTGGTATGCGCGCTGCATGCTGGGGGTGGGTGAAGCGACTTACGGCGTCATCGCGCCGACGATGTTGATGGACCTCTTCTCGCGGCAATCGCGCTCGCGGGTCTTGTCCGCGTTCTATGTGGCCATGCCTGTCGGCAGCGCCTTGGGGATGGTCATCGGCGGGGCGATGGCCCCTTGGCCGGCTGAGGCCCGCTCCGCCTTCTTGCTGTCTTGGTTTGGGCCGGACCTGGGCACGACCCTGGCCAGTTTCGAGGGCTGGCAGTTGGCCTTCTTCGTTGTCGGCATTCCCGCCTTGCTCTCCGTCCTCGTGGCCGCCTTTTTGCCGGAGCCCGTTCGGGGCGCCAGCGAGGGGGTTGATGAGACCAAGCTCCAGGCCCATCAGAAGAGCGGTCCGACGGCCCACGATTACCAGGATTTGATGGTCAATTCGTCGTACACGTATTCGGTCCTGGGCATGACCTTCTACACGTTTGCGATCGGCGGACTGTTGATCTGGTTCCCGAGTTTCCTGTTCACGACCCGCGGGTTCGAGCAGCAATCGTCGAGCCTGACTTTGGGCCTGATCACCGCGTCGGCCGCGATCCTGGGAATGTCGAGTGGCGGTTGGGTCGCCGACATGCTGGCCAAGCGTGATTCGCGGGCCCTTTTCCTGGTCCCTGGGACCGCGATGTTGTTGGCGATCCCGCCGCTCATCCTGGCCCTCTTGGCGCGTGACAAGACGATCGTCTTCACGGCCATATTCCTTGCCGAGTTCCTCATGTTCGTCAACACCGGGCCCTGCAACGCCATCATCGGCCACGTCGTCCAGCCGAACATGCGCGCCGTCGCCTTGGCCTTGGCGATCGCGGTCATCCATTTCCTCGGCGACATCTGGTCCCCATGGCTGATCGGTTTGATCTCCGACCGGTTCGGCTCTCCCGCCGCGATGAGTGGTACGATCGGCAAGATGCTCGCCGCTGTCGGCGCGGAGCCGACGCAAGTGCCAGGCCGCCCTGGTGGACGCAACCTGCTCGCCGGTCTCTTGATCGTCGTGCCGGCCGTGGCCCTATCCGGTGTGGTCTTGCTTTCGGGGGCCCGCCACTTGCCTCGGGAGATGGCCTTGATGCTGGCCAAACTCAAGGCGTCGAAGGCCGGCCCCGCGGACCCCGCGACATGAGCGCGCGGGGGCCCTATCGAATCCTCGCGCTCGACGTGGACGGCACGTTGCTCGACGAGTCGAGTCAGCTCACTCCCGAAACGCGGGCCGCCCTGGCGCGGGCCGCCGAGGTCGGTTTGCGACCCGTGCTCTGCACCGGCAGACGTTATCGGCGGGCGCGCCCCGTCGCCATCGACCTCGGCTTGCGTGCGCCTTTGGTCTGCAATTCAGGGGCCCTTGTGAAAGACCCTGGCGACCACTCGACGCTCTGGCGTGCCGACCTGGGAGAGGCCGTCTCACGCGCCTTGCTACAACTCTGGGACGACCTGGGCGAGCACGCGGTCTCGTTTGCCGACGGACCGCCTGAAGGCCCCGATTTCTTCGTGAGGTCATACCCGACAGGAAGGCCCCACTTCGACGATTACGTCGGCCAGAACGCGCCTCACGCGGCGATCTTGCCCGAGTGGGACCGAGTGTCCAAAGCCCGGCCGCATTTTCACCTTTGCGCGATCGGCGAACGGGAGCGAATGCGGGACGTCGAGGCCGAGGTCCTGAGCTTGCTCGGGGGCCGGGTCCGCACGTTCGTCCAGAGGAGCCCCTTCTACACGGGGACGATGTGCGAAGTGATCCGCGGCGACGCGGGCAAGTGGTCCGCCGTGCTCCACGTCGCCGAACTGTGGGGAGTCGCCCCAGCCAACATCGTCGCGGTGGGGGACGACATGAATGACGAGCCGATGATCCGAGGCGCCGGGATGGGCGTGGCGATGCCGCACGCGCCCGAGGCCGTTCGCCAAGCCGCCGACATCGTGTTGGGACCGGGCGTGTCTCTGGCCGACTTCATCGATACGCTGATCGCCGAGTTCCCGCGCGGCCCCGACCGACCGTAAGATCACCCTAGCCGACGCCCACACCGAAACGAGACGACCGATGATCGCGCTCTGGCTCTGATCGTTTGTGATCGCGGCCAGTGATGAGGCCCCTCTGCGGGGGGCCTCGTCCCGAACGAATCACACCGGCCTTCCTCGCGACCTGGAAAGACCGAGGCGCCACAGAGATCGTCGTCTCGCTGGATGACAAGACGGCGGCGGACTGGACCGGAACGTCGCGCCTCATCAACGACGCGGGACTCGACGTGTGGGCCTGGGTGGAAGTGGCGCGCGACGAATCGCTGGCGGACGCCCATCCCGAATGGATGGCCGCGATCGGGGCCCATCACGACGACTGGCGCCGCCGCTTCCCCGACGCGCCCAAAGCCGCGAAGGACCAAGTGGTGAAGGCCTGGCCCTGGGTGCCGATCGGCTCGAACCGGCGTTCGAGGCTCAGCGGGAACGAGTGGGTAAGTTGCTCGATCGCCTTCCGGCGAATTGTCGCGGGGTCTTCCTCAACGATCTGCAAGCGGGCCCTTCCTTGTGCGGCTGTGGCAACGACCAATGCCGATGGGCCCCTCGATTACGGCACGCCCGTGACGACCAAACACCGACCCGGCGGGGACGCTGCGGCGGCCTTCTTGCGCGCGATCGCCGAGCGACATCCCAACAAGGCGATCGTGGCGCTCTGGGTCACCGAATGCGAAACGTCCGACCTGCCCGAGGCCAAACCCAGCACCGGCCTTTGCGGCGGTGTTGGATGCGCCCGGGGCGACTGTTGGCCGCGCTACGCGCGGCAATGGGGGCCCTTGGTCCAAGAGGCCCGCGGACCAATCGCCCTCGCCCTCTGGTCCGAGACCTTTCAGCGCGACCCCGATCGTTGGCCAAGCACCGCCCTTTCCTTGTTCTTGGCCGCGCCGCGCAGTGGGGCGGTGGTCCCGCGCGAGCGCGCGCTCGCTGTCGTTCCGACGTGGGGTTAACCCGAGGCGACCGTCCTGGAGCGACTCCGTCGAACCAAGGAAATCGCCTCGCATTGGGTCCAAGCGTTGGACCCGATCGACCAATCGTGGCGCCCCCGTATTATGACCGCATCGTCGCCTTGATGTCGTGGAGTCTGGACCATGTTCCTCCTCACGCTCCTTCTCACGACGATCACGTCGACGGCGGACGACCCACCGGCGCCCAAGGCCCTTTTTCGCCCGGAACGCATCGAGACCCTCATCAATCCGGCCTGTTCCCAGTGCGTGGACGAGGCCAAACGCAAGGCGGGCGAGCTCCGCGGCGACGACCGGGTCCTTTGCTGGGTCCGCGGCAAGTACGACGGCGGCGCGATCCCGTACCGCTGGTTCCTGGTGCCTTATCGGGTCATTAGCGACACCTACGGCGTCTTCGTGTACGACGCCGACACCGACTTCGTGCGGGGTTACCCCGCGTCGCTCGATTTCCGCTTCCACGGTTGGCGGAACGGCGCCATGGTGATGCGCCGGCAAGACGGCACGCTCTTCGATTGCGTCACCGGCGACGCCTTTGAAGGCCCCGGAAAGGGGGAGCGGCTCACACCCATCCCGACGCTCGAAACGGACTGGGGCCCTTGGCCCAAGTCAAGTCCGGGGACGGTCGCCTATCAGATGATTCCCAGGTTCCAGCCTCAACCCATCCCGTTGATCGGTTTGTCGGAGTCGCGCGAATCGCGGCCGGCGCTTGACCCTCGCCTGGGCACTGAGGACCGCGTTTTCGCTTGGTCCTTGGGGGCGAGACGACCGCCTGGCCGCTCAAGGACCTGGGAGATCGGCCCGTCGCCAAGGCGGTTTCACTAGGCGGGTCGCACGCGATCGTCCTCTGGGACCCAGCCACGAAAACGGCCGTCGCCTATGCGCCGTCGACGGAAGGTGAGGACAGCTCCGCGGCGACGCTGGGGCGCCCTTCGTGGATCGCGAGACCGGTTCGCGCTGGGGGACGACGGGGCCCCGGAAGGGGCAATGGCTGCCCGGAGTGATGGTCAAGTGGTACGCATGGTCGGCCTCGTTCCCGAAGACGACGCTCCAACGAGCGGACCCTTGAAGTTCAAGCCAAGCCCAAAGCGGCCCGACCGGCGAAAGGTGCCTGGTCGGGCCCTCCCAACTCCTCTTCGATCCTCAAGAGTTGGTTGTACTTGGCCAACCGTTCCGATCGGACGATCGAGCCGATTTTGATTTGGCCGGCGGCCGTCGCCACGGAGAGGTCGGCGATCGTCGGGTCCTCGGTCTCGCCGGATCGGGCCGAGACGATGGTTCGATAGCCGTTCGCGCGGGCCAGGGCCAGGGCCTCGAACGTCTCGGTGAGTGTGCCCACTTGGTTGAACTTAATGAGGACGGCGTTGGCCGCGCCTTGATCGATGCCCCGTCGAAGCCGCGCCGTTTGCGTGACGAAGAAGTCGTCGCCGATGAGTTGACACTGCTTGCCTAGACGTTTCGTGAGTGCGACCCAGCCGTCCCAATCGTCTTCGGCCAGGCCGTCTTCGATCGAGACGATCGGGTACGAGCGGCACCAGCCTTCCAGGAGGTCGATCATGCCCAAGGCCCGCTCCACGCGTTCCTCGCCCCTCGTCCGCAGGCGATAAGTCCCGGTGCCGGCGTCGAAGAAGTGGGTCGAGGCGACATCGAGGGCGATGGCCGCGTCGCGCCCCGACTCAAGGCCGGCCGCTCGAAACGCCTCCACGCAGCGCTCGAGGGCTTCCTCGTCACACGCCAATCGCGGGCCATAACCCCCTTCGTCGCCGACCAGGTCGGCCTCTTCGCCATGACGACGAAGGACATCACCCAGGGACCGATAGACGGCCGAGATCATTTCGAGCGCTTCGGAATAAGACCGCGCGCCGACCGGGACCATCAGGAAGTCCTGGAAATCCAACTGCTTACCCGCGTGGAGTCCACCCGAGATGAGGTTCACCATCGGAAGGGGAAGCGTCGGACGGTCGTCCCGGTTCGCATGGCGGCCCCAGAGCAGATGGAGGTACGCATACGGCCCCTCGTTCCGATGGGCCGCGGCCGCGCGCGCGATGGCGAGCGACGTACCGAGCAGTGCGTTGGCCCCCAGACGTGACTTCTTGGGTGTGCCGTCTAGCTCGATCAGGCGACGATCGATCCCCGCCTGGTCTTCGATGTCGCGACCAATGAGCGCGGTTTGTATTTCCTGTTGAACGTGGCCGATCGCGCGGCGCACTCCCAACCCCGCATGTCTTTGAGGGTCGCCGTCGCGAAGCTCCAGGGCCTCATGGGCCCCCGTGCTCGCTCCCGACGGGACGATCGCGCGTCCGCGTTTCCCGTCGGACGTGATCGCGTCGACCTCGATCGTGGGGCGTCCCCGTGAGTCGAGGACCTCGCGGGCCTTCAGGGAGGCGAGTTGGGCCCCTACGGTACTCATCGCTCGGCGAGCCCCATCTCGGCGCGGGCCCTGGCCATGAGGGACGACCAATCCAGGTCCTGCTGGAGAAGGGCCTCCCCCGCGAACCTCCGGACGGAGTCCTCGTCCAGTTCGTGAAGGTAGTCCACAGGGCTCTTGCCGTCCACGCGGGCCAAGCAGCAGACGGCCGCGTAAGCGGCGCCGCGACCCACCCTAGGGTCTTCCAACGTTTTGTCTACCTCGTCCAGGTAGCCTCGCCAGAAGGCGTCGATTCGACCCAGCGCGGCCTCCAGGTCGCCGCCGAGTTTGGCCACACGGAAGGACTTCAGGAGGAGGTGACTCAGGAAGAAGCCGAGGTCGAAGGCCGGGTCCCCAGCGTGGGCCGTTTCGAAATCGACGACCGTGAAGCCGCCTTCGTGGACGAGCATGTTCTTGGGGCTGAAGTCGGCGTGGACGAACGTCGTCTCCACCGGGGCGGTCAGTCCTTCCACCAAGGCCGCGATCTTGGTGCCGAGGTCGACGTGCACACGCGCGACCTGGCGGAAGTAGGGGTCGATCCGGAGTTGGTCGAAGACGGTCCGATCGGCCAGCGGGGGCCGATTGAGCATGGTGTCTCCTTCCGTCATCCTGTGGACTTGGCCCAAGATCCGGCCCGCGAGCTTTGCCCGATCGTGATCGGCCTCGCCCCGCAAGAGCCTTGCCTTCCAGGGCTCCGACCCTTCAGGTGCACAGGTCATCGCGAGGAGGTAGTTGGCGTGGTCCTCAAAAAGCACAGAGGGGACGGTGCCCGGCGGCAAGATCGAATCCAGCAAGGCAAGCGCTGAGGCCTCGTTCCAAATCCGATCAAGCCTGCTGAACCAGAGCTGATCGGTCCTGAGCTGCGCCCGCGATTGCTTCAAGACCCAACGATTGCCATCACTCATTTCCACGAGCACGACCACGTTGGAGACCCCGCCGGTCAGCTCTTCGATTTCCATCATCATCGCGGCGGGCACGCGCGCCGTGCTTCGTAAATAGTCGGCCGCCGTTTCCACACTCACTTCACGCATGGTCGTATCCTAGCACGGTCGCAAAATGCCGTACGATGGCAATGACGTGGATCAAAGCCCGACCAACCCCGACGAGCCGGTCGTTTTGGACCAACGAGTGGGCGGGGATGCGCGCCATCTTGAAATCGAACGCCCGCCGGGACAAAGGGGCGACGAGGTACGAACCAAGGAGAGGCGGCAGTACGCCAACCCGAAGGGAAAGGCGCTTTCAAGTGCTCGGGAGCCGAAAGGACATCAATCACGCAACCACACGTGACCGGTCATCCTCGACGAAGCGGTCCCCAATGAGTTAAGGCGGGCCGTGCATTCGGCGGCACGTCCCAATGGCCATCATAACGCATGCGTCATGAGGGAAGCGAAGGAAACACGCACGATGCGAAAGAAAAATGTAGGACCGGGCGCTCTGGTCCATGAGGTCCACTCGCTTCCCGAAGGTGGCTTTCTTGACAGATCGGGTTGGGGCCACTTAGCTTGAGCGCTCGCTTGAAGACGGTGGATCGCGAATCGAGCGCGGGTGGCCGAACATGCATCGTGAATATCACCCCGAGGACTTGCGCCGCGGGCACGCGCATGTCCTCGGCGGTCATCATCACGAGCATGGCGAACACCACCCCCACGACGATCATGGACCTCTCTTTCTTCTCACGGTCCTACTTGCGCTCCTGTTGGGTGCGGACCTTGTTTTCGGCGCCCTGAGCTTGGAGGCCTGGCGCAAGCCCCTATTCGGCGTTTCACTCGTCTGGTTGGCGGCCGTTCTTGGTGGTGCGCGGATCGTTTATGGGGCCTTGTCGGCCCTGGTCCAGGGGCGGCTTGGGGCCGATTTCGCGCTGGCCCAGGCGTGTGTCGCGGCCGTCGTTTTGGGAGAGCCGTTCGTCGCCGCCGAGGTCGTCTTCATCGCCCTGGTCGGCGAAGCGCTGGAAGCGATCACGGCCGATCGGGCGTTTCGGGCGATTGGCCGCTTGTTCGACCAATCGCCTCGGGTCGCGCGCGTTCGGCGCGATGGTCTCGAACAGGAAGTGCTCGCGGAAGCGGTCGAAGTGGGGGACCTGGTCATCATCGGCGCCGGCGAGCGCGTGCCGATCGACGGCCTCGTGCTGGAAGGACGATCGACGCTCGACATGTCGTCGCTGACGGGCGAGTCGCTGCCGGTCGACGCCGGCCCCGGTGATCGCGTGGCGGCGGGCACGATCAACCAGTACGGCCGGATCGAGGTCCAGGCCGAGAAGGTCGGCAAGGACACCACCCTCGCGCGGGTCCTGCGCCTTGTGGCCGAGGCCCAATTGCGTAAGGCGCCCCTTCAGCGCACGGCCGATCGCCTCGCGGGTTACTTCCTGCCCATCGTGCAGACGGTGGCGGTGGGGACCCTTCTGGTGGGTTTGTGGCTGGGTTGGCCCGACGTTTGGTCACGCGCCGTGGCCATCTTGGTGGTGGCTTGTCCGTGCGCCCTGGTCTTAGCGACCCCCGCGGCGATCCTGGCGAGTTTGGCCTGGACGGCCCGTCACGGCGTCATTGTCAAAGGGGGCGCGGCCCTGGAACGCCTCGCCAAGTGCGACACGTTCGCGTTCGACAAGACGGGGACCCTGACCCTGGGTCGGCCCGAGCCCGGAGATCTTCGGACCCTCGGCACATGGGGCCCGGAGGACCTTCTTCGGCTCGCGGCCGGTGCCGAAGCGTCGAGCCGCCATCCACTCGCCGAAGTCGTCCGTCAGGCGGCCGAAGCGAGAGGACTGGAGGCGGCCCCGGCTCGCGACGTGGAGGCCCTGCCCGGAGCGGGGGTCGCCGCGACTTGTTCGTTGGGCGATCGCGAGGTGACGGTGTTGGTGGGCAATCGCCGCCTCATGCGCGAACGCGGACTGACGATTGGCGAGCCGGCCGACCAGGCCCTCGCCGAACTCGATGGCCAGGGCCAAACCGCTCTCTTGATCGCCGTCGACGGGAGCGTGGCTGGACTGATCGGCGCGCGCGATCGGGTGCGACCCGAGGCCCACGACGTCATCCACGAGTTGAAACACCTCAAGTTCGGCGAGCTCGCGATCTTGACCGGCGATCGCGTGGGGGCGGCCCGCGCCGTGGCGAAGCGGGTCCACATCAAGAACGTCGAGGCGGAGCTCGCGCCCGCCGACAAGGCCCGCTGGGTCGAGGAACGACTCGCCGCGGGCCGACGGGTCGCGATGGTCGGCGACGGCATCAACGACGCCCCCGCCCTGGCGCGCGCCACGGTAGGTTTGGCGATCGGCGGAGTGGGTGCAGACCTGGCGGCGGAGGCCGGCGACATCGTCTTGATGGGTGGGCCGCTCGCCGTTTTGCCCGACCTCGTGCGGCTCTCGCGCGCGACCGTGCACGTGATCCATCAAAACATCCTGGGTTTCGCCTTCGGCCTGAACGCCGTGGCGATGGGCGCGGCGGCGCTCGGTTGGTTGGGGCCCGTGCCGGCGGCCGTCCTCCATCAAGTCGGTTCCTTGCTCGTCCTCTTGAACGCGATGCGCTTGCTCGCCTTCGGCGACTGGCACAATCTCGGGCCCATTCGCGGCCTGCGCGCGTTGGGCCGGGCGATCGCGAGTTGGGACGACCGGTTCGATCACGACCTCCTCGTGGCCTGGCTCGTCCGTCGTCATCGGCCCTTGCTGGGCACTTTGGGAACGCTCGCCGTCGCCGTCTACATGCTGAGCGGCGCCGTGGCCATTGGACCGGCCGAAGTGGGGCTGGTGATACGTCAAGGAAGGTTGGCGGCGAACCTCGGACCGGGCTTGCATCTGCGATGGCCGCCGCCCTTCGAGACCACGCTTCGCGTGGCGCCTGGTCGTGTCCAAGGGCTCGCGCTGGGCTTTCGCGATGTGCCTTTGGCCGCCGGCACGGTGCGTTGGGGGGCCGCTCACGATCGGGCGACCGTGGCCCGTGTCGAGGACGAGTCCCTTCTGATGACCGGCGACGGTCAACTCGTCGAGCTCGCGGCGACGGTCCAGTATCGGATCGACTCGAAGCGGGTCCGCTCCCACATCCTGGACACGGCGGACGCCGAAGGGGCCGCGCGATCGATCGCGGAGTCGACCATTCGAGAGGAAGTCTCGCGACGGACGCTGGACCAGCTTTTGACCAACGGCCGGACCGCGATCGAGCGGGCCGTCGGCGTGGACTTGCAACGACGTTTCGAGGCGATGGGGCTGGGCTTGATCGTGGAGACGGTCGCCTTCCAAGACGTTCATCCGCCCCTGGCCGTTGTCGAGGCGTATCGCGACGTCTCGCTCGCGGAAGGAGAGAAGCGGACACGCCTCAACCAGGCGAACACGAAACGCGCGGAGCGACTGGCCGAAGCGCGTGGCCTCGCCTTTGCCAAGATCAGCCGGGCCGAGGCGGACCGGTTCGGCGATGTCGAGCGAGCGCGCGGCCGGGCCGACGCCTTCCTTTCCATACGCGACGCTCGAGGAAACCAGCCCGAGTTGACCGAGCTGCGTCTCTACCAAGAGATGCTCGCCGCTTCCCTGACGGGTCGAAACAAGGTGCTCATCGACCCCGCGCAGGCGGGTCGACGCCACCTCTTTCTCATGGGAACGCCGCCCTTTCCGCTCGACCCCGGGGAAAGAGGACCCAACGCACCGGCGACGACCGACGCGAAACGTGAGGCCCCGAAATGAGAAAGCCGCTTCGATGGACGATGACGGCCCTCGCGCTGGTCGCGATCGCCATGACCTTCATCGCGACATGCTGGTACTCGGTGGATGAGACGCAGTTTGTGATCGTAACCGACTTCGGGCGAGTCGCGGCCGTGCATGGAGACGGTGGCGCGGGCCTTCATTTCAAATGGCCTTGGTGGTCAACCGTGACCCTCGACCGCCGCTTGCATGTTCTCGACCCACCCGCGCGCG
Source organism: uncultured Isosphaeraceae bacterium (assembly GCA_937858365.1). GTDB lineage: Bacteria > Planctomycetota > Planctomycetia > Isosphaerales > Isosphaeraceae > CALLYK01. The sequence goes on from CALLYK010000232.1 coordinate 12,438, forward strand.
AGGTGCTCACGGCCGACAAGCGGAACCTGGAAGTCGCCCCGTATGTCGCCTGGCGCGTGGCCGAACCCGAGCGTTGTTACCGTGCGCTCGGGACCTTGGGAGCGGCCGGGCCCCGCCTCAGCGAACGTGTTTCGGCGGCCCTCGGGGCCGCGATCGGACGACGCGATCTGACCGCGTTCGCCTCGACCGACCCGACCAAATGGGGCCTTGACGAACTCATGACCGAAGTTCGCGAGGAAGTCGCCGCGGGGGCCCTTGACGAGTTGGGGATCGCGGTCGTGGACGTGCGCTTGCGTCGCTTCCAACCTCCACTCGAAGTGCGACCGGCCGTCTTCGACTTGGTCCGCTCGGAGCGTCGACAGGTCGCGGCGACCCTGCGGGCCGAGGGAGAAGCGACCTTCCAAGAGATCACCAGTCAGGCGGAGCGCGAGCGCGACAAGGTCCTCGCCGAGGCCGACGCCGAGGCCGAACGTATCCGGGGACGCGGCGAGGCCGAGGCCACGCGGGTCCTGAACAAGGCCCACGGCCGAGACCCGCGCTTCTATGAGTATGTCCGACAACTGGAGACCTACCGGGCCCTCCTTGACGAGAAGACGACGATCGTCCTCTCCGCTTCCAGCCCCTTGCTCAAGCTCCTCAATCAAGGGCCGCCGGAAGACCTCAAGGGTCTCGAACCACCCACCAGCGCCGCTGGGGACGCCGGACCATGAAGCGCTGGGCCGTCCCCTTGATCGGTGTCCTTCTCTTCATGACCTATCTCGCCACGGGTCTCGTCGTGGTCGCGCCGGGCGAGGTGGTGGTCGTCCGCCGATTCGGCAAGGCCATTCGACCACCCTTGGAAGCGGGACCGCACGTCGTCGCGCCGATCGGCATCGACCGCCGCGACCGAGTTCGCATTGACCTTCTGCGGACGATCGAACTGGGGCGCGACGGTCCCGAGGCGACCGAGTACTTGACCGCCGACCTGAACCTCGTGATCGCGCGCGGGGTCGCTCAATATCGCGTGGCGGACCCGATCGCGCACGTTACTTCGACGGGAGACCTAGAGGCCCTTCTCGACCGGATCGGCGAGGCGACCTTGGCGCGGGCCCTTTCGCGATTCACCATCGACGAGGTCCTCAAGGCGTCGGGTTCGGCAATCGCCTTCGAGGCGGAAAAGGCCCTCAGAGAAGAGGTCAAACAAAGGGCGCTTGGGCTCGAAATCTTGAGCGTACGCCTGGCCGAAGTGCGTCCTCCCTCGGAGGTCCGGCCCGACTTCGACGCGGCCCAGGCGGCCAAGGATGGGGTCGCTCGTCGGACGACCGACGCCCACACAAGGGCCGAAGTCCTGAAGACCCAGACCAGCGCTGAGGCGTCGACCCGAACGCGCGAGGCCGCGGCGCGGGCCGACCGGGCCGTGGTCCTGGCGCGCGCCAAGGCCGAGCGCTTCGAGGCCCTCTTGGAAGAGTCGCGCCGTGATCGGGCCCTGACCGTCGAGCGGCTCTATCGTGACAGCCTGAAAGACCTGCTGCCCAAGGTCCGACGCAAGGTGGTCCTCGGCCAAGACGAGGCGATCGACCTGAGCATTCCAGGTTTGGCGCCGGAGGAGTAGGGGGGCCGAATCGGCCCTCAATCGACGGGTCGCAACTCGCCCGCGGCGCTCGCGTCATACCCGGGCAAGGCGGCGAGGAGGTCGCGATAAGAAGTCGATCGGACCAGGGAAACCAGGGCCTTCACTCTGACGTCATCGGCGGCGCTCTTCGCGAAGCAAAGGTCGTATCGCTCTTGGCGGACCGAGAGGAAGTCGAGGCCCGCTTCCTCACCGCTCAAGCGGAGGCAGACGCCCACGTCGGCCCAGCCGCAACGGACCGCCTCGGCCACGCCGCGATGGTCGCGGGCGATCCGTCGCGGTGGCTTCCGGCCTTGAAGCAATTCGTCCAGGCACTGCCGAGCACCGGAGCCCTCCTCGCGCCCGACCCATCGATGTTGGGACCGTAGGACCTCCCGCACGGATCGAGCACCCAACGATGGGGCCAAGGCGAGTCCTTCCTCCCACCGCGCCACAGTGAGCAATGCGTGGTTTGGACCGAGCCGTTCGCGAACGACCGCGTCATTCCCCAGCGAAGATAGGTGCAAGCCCGCGACATGGACCTTGCCCGAGCGCAGGAGTTCCAAGGCCGCGCCGCTGGAGCGAGGCAGGACGATCAGGCGAACGTCCAACCGCGCGAGTCCGTCCGCGCTGAGACCGGCCGCCGGGTCGCAACAAGCCATCACGAGGGTCCGTCGCGGGTCGGTCCCTGTCTGGCCCGGTGGACCGTCGGGAAAGACGCCGTCATGCGCTTGAACACCCATCGGGCCCGCCTCAACAGGATACCTCCAGACCCGTCCGCCCACTTCGGCGAGCCAATATCGCCAGGGCAAGCGCGCGGGCGGCCAGGCCCATTCGGGGGTCCCGGGTCCGCGTCCGCCCAGTTGGAAAAGGTCTTCGACGCGGCACTCCATGACTTCCGCCAACGCGAGCGCGGCCGCCGCTGACGGCACGAGCCGCCCCGCTTCAATCGCGCTCACGCCTGACCGTGAGAGCCCGGCGCGGTCGGCGAGGTCCTCCTGCGACCAGCCCCGACGCAGGCGCATTTCGCGGACCTGGTTTTCCAGCCTGTTCCGTTCCGCCATGATCGCGACAGCTTACGACCGGATTGTGTCGACGACAAGGTTTCGATAGGTTGGACACGATTCTATCAGGCTGCGCCATGATCCTGACAAGGCCCCATCGCATGACAAAGCGCCGCGCATTCACGTTGATCGAGTTGCTCGTGGTGATCGCCATCATCGGCGTATTGATCGCCCTGTTGCTCCCGGCCGTGCAGAAGGCCCGGGAGGCCGCCCGCCGTATCCAATGCGTGAACAACCTCAAGCAACTCGGCCTGGCGGCGATGAACTACGAGTCGGCCCTTGGTTGCTTCCCGCCGGGACAGATGCGGATGAACTTCGTCCAGGCCCCTCGTTTTCGGGGTTTCTCCTTGTTCGTCCACCTGCTGCCGTTCGCCGACCAACAGCCGCTGTTCAACCGCTGGAACTTCACCGACCCCCTTCAAAACGCCGAGGGGACCACCGCAGGCACCGCCACGATAATCAATACCTACTTATGTCCATCGGACATCATACCTCAAAATCCTGTGTCGAGCATCAGTCAAACCGGGACCCGGACCTACGCGATCACCAGTTACGGGGGCAACGGGGGCACGCAGTCGCACCCGCCCGCGTTGGTATCGTCCGACGGCATCTTCTTCGCTACTGGGCCGGCCAATCCGGGCTTTCAAGAAGTGACCGTCAGCGCTGTGACTGACGGACTCTCGAACACGCTGCTGTTCGGGGAACGCAACCACGTCGACCCCAACTACGACACGTTTGCGGCGCCGGCCTGGGTGCAGGAACCGATGGGCCAATGGGGTTGGTGGGCCCCTTCGGGCGGCCAGTTCGGCCTGAGCGACGTGACCCTGAGCACGCTCGCGCCGATCAACTACAAGATCGGATTCGGGTTCGCCAACAAGCCGGCCGACGCCTCGACCCAGGCGGCCTTCGCGAATTACGACGCCCTTCGTGTCGGGTCCTTCGGCAGCCAACATCCGGGCGGGGCCAATTTCACCTTCGGCGACGGTTCCGTTCGCTTCCTCAAGGACACGACCGCCACGCGCGTCTTGCGGGCCCTGGGCACGCGCGCCGGCGGAGAGGTCGTCACGGCCGATGCTTTCTGAGCGGCCCGCTCGACCCAAGACGTGGCGAGGTGTACCATCATCCATCGTGAATCCGGAGCCAAAACCGTATCGACTCGACAGGGGCCCACCACGATGCACCACTACCGGACCTTCTCCGCGTTCGCCCTGGTCTTCTTGTTGGCGTTGCCCTCATCGGCCCAGGAGAAGGGGCAGGCCAAGAAGGCCCAGTCGAAGGCGGCCCAAACCGAGCAACAAGCGCCAACGTTCGCGAATGTCCCTTATGGTGAACATTCGAGACAGGTGCTTGATTTTTACAAAGCGGAAAGTCATGATCCAACCCCGCTGGTCGTCTTCATTCACGGCGGCGGCTGGATGAACGGCGACAAGGGCCGCGTGGGGACGGTGGACCTCCGCAAGCTCCTGGCCAACGGCATCTCGGTGGCGTCGATCAATTACCGGTTCGTGCCCCAGGCCCAAGAGGCCGGCATCAAGCCGCCCGTGAAGGCCCCTCTGGAAGACGCCGCCAGGGCCATTCAGTTTCTGCGTTCCAAGGCCCAGGAATGGAACATCGATAAGACACGCGTGGGCGCGACCGGGGGCTCGGCGGGGGCTTGCTCTTCACTCTGGCTGGCCTTGCACGACGACCTCGCCAAGGCCGACAGCGCCGACCCGATCGCCCGTGAGTCCACGCGCTTGACCTGCGCGGCCGTGGTGGGGGCCCAGACGAACCTGGACCCCAAAATGCTCCGCGAGTGGATGCCCAACATGATGTACGGCGGACACGCCTTCGGCTTCCGCAAGGAAGGCCAAAATCGCGACGGAGAATTTCAGACGTTTTATGACCATCGCGAAGATGTCTTGTCTTGGATCAAGGAGTATTCGCCGTATGAGCACGCCGGCCCGGGGGACCCGCCCCTCTTCCTCGACTATCCGAGTCAGGACAAGCCCGCCCGATACGGTGAGCAGCAGAAGGACCCCACGCACTCGGCCGTGAATGGGCTGGGCTTGATGGAGAAGCTCAAGCCCCACGGGGTGGAGGTCCATCTCGCCTACCCCGGTCAGAAGGACCCGGACTTCGCGAACTCGACCGAGTTCCTGATCGCGAAGCTGAAAGCGAAGCGCTGAGCGCTGGGGCGGTCCAGTTGGCAAAGAACGACGGACCCATTCGAGCGTCATCCTCATCACGACCTCGCCAGGGCGAATTGGGTTTGGACTTCCCCGCCGGCTCGGTGGTGAGTGGGGCGTCGCAACCATCACGACCGCACCAGGGCGAAATGGGTTCGGACTTCCCCGCAGGGCCCAGGGCTAAGCGGGGCGTCACAACCATCACGACCGCGCCAGGGCGAAATGGGTTCGGACTTCCCCGCCCTGATGTGTCGAGTCGGGCGCTACAACCATCACGACCGCGCCAGGGCGAATTGGGTTTGGACTTCCCCGCCGGAGCGGTGGTGAGTGGGGCGTTACAACCTTCACCGCCGCGCCAGGGGCGAAGTGGGCTCGGGTTTGCCGGCGGACCTCGAGCACCCCTGCGGAGGGCCGGCGAAGGTCCACCGGCGTCGGTCTCAATTCAACCGGATTGCCAAAGAACCAATCTCCATGATGCATCATGATTGCTCTACCTGATGGTGGAATTGACCCGCGGGCGCGGCTGTTGTTCGTCGCGACCGTCAAGAGCGTCCCGTCCGGCAAGGGCGCCACAACCAGGATTTGGATGCTGGGGCTCGTTCGGGCAAATCGTGCTGGATACGATGGCCGAACGACGGTCCCCGAGACAACCGAGTCGATATGACCTTGGAATTGTCTTCCCCACTCTTGCTTTCTTTGCGTGTCGCCTTCTTCGCGACCCTCTTGATCGTGGTTTTCGGCCTGCCGATCTGTTTGCTTCTCGCTCGCGTTCGGTTTCCGGGTCGCGACCTGCTGGGTGCCCTTCTGGCCTTGCCGCTCGTCTTGCCGCCCACGGTCTTGGGGTTCGCCTTGCTCGCCGTCTTCGGCAGACGGGGGCCGGTGGGGTCCTTGTTGGAAGGGGCCTTCGGTGTGGCGATCGTCTTTCACGAAAGCGGCGCCGTGCTCGCGGCGGCCGTCGCGGCCTTTCCTTTGTTCTTTCTGCCCGCGCGTTCGGCCCTGGCCGGGGTCGATCAACGACTGGAGGACGCGGCGCGGTTGCTCGGTCGCGGCGAGTGGTCGGTCCTTCGACACGTGACGTTGCCATTGGCATGGAAAGGACTCATGGCCGGGACTCTTCTGGCGTTCACGCGGGCCCTGGGGGACTTCGGCGCGACCTTGATGTTGGCGGGGAACATCCCCGGTCGCACCCAAACGGCGCCGCTCGCCCTTTATGACGCGGTCAACGCGGGCGACCCGGCGCGTGCCTGGCGGATCAGCGCTTGGCTGGTGAGCATCGCCTTGGTCGTGGCCTGGTTCGGTCAGCGCGGGCTGGAACGTCGAACACATTGAGGGGGCCCGGGCATGGCCCTTCAGGTCCAACTACGCCACCAAATCCGCGCGGGCCCCCGCCTTGACGTCACGTTCCGCGTGGACGATGAATGCGTGGTCCTCTTCGGTGCCTCGGGAGCGGGAAAGACGACGATCTTGCGTTTGATCGCGGGCCTCGTCCGGCCCGATGAGGGGCTTGTTTGTCTTTCAGAAAAAGTGCTTTGCGAAACATCGAAGCATTTTCATGAAACGACCCGCAAACGGAGGATCGGGTTCATTTATCAAGATGACTTGCTCTTTCCTCACCTTGATGTCGCGGGGAACGTGCGGTTTGGTTTGGCGTGTTGGGGGCGAACGGAGGCTGAGCATCGTCTGGCGGAAACGGCGGCGCTTTGTCATGTCGATCATCTGCTGAGTCGATCCATCGAAGGGCTTTCGGGAGGGGAACGTCAGCGCGTGGGTTTGGCCCGGGCGCTGGCCCCGCGTCCGCGCTTGCTGCTTTGCGATGAGCCGGTCTCGGCCTTGGACGTATCGGGGCGCGATGTCCTGCTTCAAATGCTCGCGAGTGTCCGAAAGACGGAACGAGTGCCGATGATCTATGTGACCCACGCGCCTGCCGAGGCCGTGACGGTGGGAGACCGCTTGTTGCTTTTGGACGACGGTCGGATCGTCGAGGAGGGGCGACCCCTGGATGTCCTGGCCCGCATAGGCCCGCGGGGTGGCCTGGCCGACTTGCGCAATGTCCATGAGGCCCAAGTCGCCGCGCACGAGGTGGGTGCCACGCGATTGCAAGTGCCCGGTGGTCCGGAGTTGATCGTGCCGCGGTGTGGCGCGGCCGTTGGCGCGAGGGTCGTGGTGACGATTCGCGCCGACGATGTCCTCCTGGCCAAGAGTGGGACGGCCCCGCTCGGCTTGAGTGCTCGGAACGTGATTCCGGGCGTGGTCGAGCGTATCGTGGCGCACGAGGAGGAAGCCGAGGTCGTGGTGGCGACGGGCTCGGTCCGCTGGGTGGTGAGCGTGGTCTCGCCCGCCTTGGCCGCCTTGTGCTTGCATCCGGGGTCCCCATGTACGATGATCTTCAAGGCGCGTGGTTGCCACCTCCTGCCGCGTGACTAAAGCAAGGGAAGGCGATCCCGTTTCGCGAGGTGCCTCTCTGTCGACTGAGTTCTCAGGGTAGAATGGTGCGAGAGAGGACGCGAGCGTCCTCTCGGTGGGTCGAGGGGACGCCCATGGAGCCTTCCTCGTCCGAGTGGTCGAGAGTGATCCGGGCCTTACCGGGAACCGCCGCGTTCGCGGCCGCGGCTGTCTCCACACCCACGCCCACGCCCTCTCCGGTCCCACCGACCGAAAACCGGGGTGCTCGACCCGAGCGAGTCATCTCGTCAACGGACTCGTCGAAAGACGTGCGGTCGCGCGGCGTGG
>CALLYK010000233.1 GCA_937858365.1 uncultured Isosphaeraceae bacterium
GACGTGCTGCCGATCGACACGCGCGACGAGCTCGGCGAGGAGGAGCTCGTGCGTCTCTTCCGGGCGCGCGGCGAGGAGCGCCACCGCGTGTTCGCCGCGGCCGACCGGCTGCGCCGCGAGGTGAACGGCGACGAGGTGACGTACGTCGTCACCCGGAACATCAACTACACCAACGTCTGCTACTTCCGCTGCGGCTTCTGCGCCTTCTCGAAGGGCAAGCTGGCCGAGAACCTGCGCGGACGGCCCTACCTCGTCGACCCCGAGGAGGTCGGCCGCCGCGTCGCGGAGGCCTGGGACCGGGGCGCCGTCGAGGTGTGCCTGCAGGGCGGCATCCACCCCGGCTTCACCGGCCGCTGGTACCTCGAGCTCGTCCGCGCGATCAAGGCGGAGCTCCCCGACCTCCACGTGCACGCGTTCTCGCCGCTCGAGGTGTGGCAGGGCGCGGCCACGCTCGGCCTCGACCTGACGACCTACCTGCAACGCCTGAAGGACGCGGGCCTCGGCACGTTGCCGGGCACCGCGGCCGAGATCCTCGACGACGAGGTGCGCGCCGTGCTCTGCCCGGACAAGGTGACGACGGCGCAGTGGTTCGAGGTGCACGACGCGGCGCACCGCGTCGGCCTGCGCTCGACGACGACGCTGATGTACGGCCACGTCGAGACGCCGCGGGCCTGGGCGCGCCACCTGCTCGCCCTGCGCGAGCAGCAGGAGCGGACGGGCGGCTTCACCGAGTTCGTGCCGCTGCCCTTCGTCCACATGGAGGCGCCGATCGCCCTGCGCGGCCAGGCCCGTCGCGGCCCGACCTTCCGCGAGGCGATCCTCGTGCACGCCGCGGCGCGCCTCGTGGACGCGTTCGACCCCGAACTCGCCCATCATTTGCGTTTTGTCCATTACGCCTCCACGGCAATCATCAACATCGCTTATCGCCGCGATCAGGTGGCCCACCCTCTCGACGGTTTCGGCGCGGTCGTGCCGATGGTGGAAGGGCGGCGCATTCTGGCGGTCTCGTTCACCAGCGTGAAGTTCCCGATGCGGGCCCCCGCCGGGACCGTCTTGATGCGCGTCTTCGTGGGAGGGGCGACCCAACCGGCCCTCTTCGACCGAGCGGACGACGAACTCGCGGACCTGGCTCGCGAGGAGTTGGGCGAATTGCTCGGCGTTCGCGGGGCGCCGCTCTTCACAAAAGTGGCCCGCCACGCGCGCGCGATGCCTCAGTACACGCTAGGGCACCTGGAGCGCGTCGAGCAGATCGAGCGCCAAGCGGCCCGGCACGCGCGTTTCACCCTGGCGGGCAACGCATTCCGAGGCGTCGGTGTTCCGGATTGCGTCCGCTCGGGAGAGGAAGCGGCGGAGCGAATCCTGAAGGCGCTCGCTGAGAAGGGGCGGCACGCGGCGGCCTAGGTCCTAGTGCTCGTTGAGGATGCGCTGGGTCACTTCGCGCTCGCAAGCCTTGCACCATTTCCAGCGTTCGGCGCCGACCGTTTCGTCGAGTTCAGCCTTGGCCACCCGGATCGAGCGGAACCAGATCTTGGTCTCGGTCGAGCCGGCCTTTTCCAGCTTGGGGCAGCGAGCGAAATGAAGCAGGTTCATGCCGGCCTTCACCGCGCTGGCCTTACCGTTCGTTGAAGGCAACCGACCGTGAAAGATGAAACCGATCGCCTCAAGCCGCGTTTCCTCCAAGTCGTGTGTGGACTCGAGGACACGGCTTGTCACTTGGTCCTGCTGCGTGGGCATGATTTGAGTTCGCCTGGCGGCGTCGGGAAATGCAACGGGCCGGACGACTCACGCCCGGCCTCGCCTCGCTCCTTGTCCACAGTTCGGCAGGAGGTTCTTTCCCATGACTCCTAAGGTATCGCGGTTGGCCCCGAACCGCAAGAGCGTCCGAGGCTCGCCGCGACCGCGCACACGAGGGAGGACAGTTTGGACAGTCGAACACGGGTGAACCAAACGCGACGAAAGCGGACCGGCCCTTGGGTGTCGGGCTGCTTTTTCTCCCCATGTCCCCAAAAAGGTCTGAAGTTTGGTGGGGGGAACTGCCGCTATTGATGCAGGGACTCAAGGACCGGCGCGAGGCGGCGCCGGGACCAACTCCGAAGACGGAGTGTGACGATGTCGTGGAATGCAAGGCACCCCCGCGCGGGGCGCGCGACGGCGACGGCAAGCCCTGAAGGGCCCTCTCGGGGTCGCTCCGGCTCGCGGCTGGCTCGAGACGAGGAACAGCGTCTCGCGGTGGCGGCGCGGCAGGGGGACAACGCGGCCCGCGCCCGCTTGATCGAGGCGAACCTGCCCTTGGTGCTCTCGATCGCGCGACGCTACGAGGGGCACGGCTTGCCCTTCGAAGACCTGGTCGGCGAAGGCTGCGTCGGCTTGATCGAAGCGGTGGGACGATACGATCCCAACCAGGGCACGCGCTTCGGCACCTACGCGACCTTCTGGGTACGCAAAGAGATCCGCCTGGCTTTGCGCAGCAAGGTCCCGATGGTCCGGCTGCCGGAACATTTATTTGGAATGATGGGACGTTGGCGCAAGCATGAACAGATGCTTCGCCGCGCGGAAGGCGCGGCGCCGACGAACGAGCGGATCGCGCAGGCGATGGGCATTTCCCGAGAGCAATCCGAGCGGCTGGAACGGGCGCTGGCGTCGCGCACGCCGCTTCGGGTGGAGGGCCCGACTCCCGCGACGAACATCGACCCGATTGACCACCGCGGACAACGGCCCCATGAGGTCCTTGAGGAGGCCGAGGAACGGGAGGCCCTGCGCGAGGCGATCGCCGAGTTGCCGCGTCGGGAGCGCACCTTGGTGACGCACCGATTCGGCCTGAAGACGGGGGTCGCGCTCACGCTCAAGGAGATCGGCCGGCGCATGGGCCTGAATCGTCACGCGGCGAGCGACATGGAACGAACGGCCCTGAGGCGCCTGGGCTCGCGGGTCCTGCGCATCGACGAACCCGAGGAGGCGGTCGGTTCGCTCAAGCGTGCGCCACGATCGAGGACCCGAGGCACCTCGCGGGCCGGCCGCTCGCGTGCGACACGTTAATGCGTTGAGGATCGATGCTCCGTCGGGCCGTGGGCCCGTTCAAACGACCATGCCGACGGTCGCCGGGTCGAAGAGCAACGGGAAGAAGGTCCCATCCATGCGTTCCCCTTTGGGGATGGGGGGCACGCCCTTCAGGAGGACCTCGTTCGTGTCGGACCGGGTCCCGTCGCGGAAGGCGTTGATGACCGCCGCGCGGCGGGGCCGTTCGGTGCTGTTGGCGAAGGAGCCGTGGACCATGAGCGGGTGGTGAAACGTGGCCTCACCGGCCTTCAGTTCCACCGCCACCGGCCTTTGGAAGCGCTCCCATTGTTCGTCGTTGAGGACCTCGCGAATCGCATCCATGTCGCCGGCCAGGCCGGTGATGGGCAGCAGCGGCCACTCGTGACTTCCCGGCACGTAATGCACGCAGCCGTTGTCCTGTCGGCTGTCGTCCAGGCCGACCCAGCAAGTGATATGGGCCATCGGGACGGTGCGCGTCCAATACGAATAGTCCTGGTGCCAGGCCACGACGCCACCGTGTCGCGCGGGCTTGCAAAAGAGTTGGTCGTGCCAGAACCTTACGGGACCGCCCAACAACTGGGCCGCTGGGACGAGGAAGGAAGGGGCCCAGAGGAGGTCATGAAAGCCTGGTTTTATCCGCCAGGCGCCCAGGGCGTGAAAGAGGACGCGTCCAGGGTCGGCCGACTCGTTGGTGTGATATTCGTACCAGAGTTCCCGTCCGGGATGATCGGGGTTGAACCACTCGGCGAGCTCGGCGCGGAGGGCCTCGACCTGCCGCTTGTCAAGGACCCGGACGCCGGGGAGATACCCTTCGCGACGATAGAAGGCGACTTGCTCGTCACTGACGCGATGACGCTCCCATTCGTCGCGCGATCGCGGGGTCGTGAAGAGGTCGCTCAGGGGTTCGTGGATGGCGGCCAGGTCGGCGGTCGTGGACATGGTGGCGCTCGCGTGGTTGGGCTTGCTCGAACGGCCCTGTCCCGATTGCACCATCCGGTCGCTTCCCCTTCAAGCGCCCGGGACGGTTCGGGATGGTCTTCAGGGTTCGCGGTCCCCCTTCTTCTTGTTGGCGGCGGCTTGCTTCTTGGCCTGCTTTTTGGCGGCGGCTCGACCTTCGGCCGGACCGATGTCCTCGTGGTCTTGGGCCGGCAGGGCCTTCCTCAGTTCTTTTTTGGTGGCCTGGTGCTTGGGGTCGCCGGCCAGGTTGGTCCACTCGAACGGGTCGGCCTTTTCGTCGTAGAGTTCTTCGTCGCCGTTGGCATAGCGGATGTAACGCCAGTCTTCGGTTCGCACGGCGTGGTTTTGGAACCTGTAGGTCGTCAGCGCGGGGGTCTTCCAGTCCGCGTCGGGACGTTCCAGGAGGTCACGGATGCTCTCCCCTTCCAGATGCGCCGGCTTGGCGATCCCGCAGAGGTCCATGAGCGTTGGGAAGATCGTCATGAAATCGACCGTGCGCTCGCAGGACCCACCCGCCCTGGTGACGCCCGGCGCCACCCAGATCAAGGGCGCGCGCGTGGCCTCTTCCCAAAGGGCGAACTTGCGCCAGTGGTGCTTCTCGCCCAGGTGCCACCCGTGGTCTCCCCAGAAGACGATGATCGTGTTGTCGCGATGGGCCGACTTGTCCAGCGCCTCAATGAGTCGGCCGATGTTGGCGTCGCAATACGAGATGGCGGCAAGATATCCCTGGATCGCGTCCTTCCAACGGCCCGATTGGAGGATGTCGCGGTGGTCGCCTTGGGGACCGGCCATGCGCACGCCCGCGGGGGGCACGTCGGCCAGGTCGTCTTCCTTGTAAGGGGGCAACTTAATCGCGTCCAACGGGTGCATGTCGTAATACTTGCGTGGGACGTTCCAGGGCATGTGGGGCTTGTGGAGACCAATCGCCAGAAAGAACGGCTTGGGTTGTTCCTTGGCGAGTTGGTCGATGCCGTACTGGACGATTCGGTAGTCGCGCGTCTCTTCATCGCGGCAGTCGAGCGGGGCGAACTGGATGCCGCCGACCCCTGTGTTGTCGCCGCGAGGTTTGGGGTCGGCGCCTTCGTTTTGGAGGTAATCGTCCCATTCGCTCGGTCGGCGGTACGCCTCGTGGTAGATCTTGCCGGCGCCGCGGACGACATAACCGGCCTCGCGGAAGGCGGTGGTGAGGGTCTTCTCCGGGGGGATGGCGGTGCGCCAATCGTTGTTGTTCTCGTAAACACCCGTGGTCGAGGGTCGAAGGCCCGACATGAGCGCGGCGCGCGACGGGTTGCAAACCGGCGCGGCGCAGTAGCTACGCGTGAAGCGCACGCCGCGCCCGGCCAGTTTGTCGATGTTGGGTGTGATCGTTTGCCTGTTCCGGCCGAGGTAGCCGACCCAGTGGTTCAGGTCGTCCACGGCGATGAACAAGACGTTGGGACGTTCCTCAACCGTCGCCCCCAAGAGCGTGAGGGCGAGCGTCAGACTCGCGATCATGAGTGGCCCCTTCGGTGACGCTGGGTCGTGAGAAGACGCTTATACGTGACCTCGATCGCCAAGACAAGTGTTGCAAACGCTGGATTCGATCGCGATACTTCCCGCGACCCCGGGTGTTTCATCAGCGAGACGACGAACGAACTCCCCCCCTGGATGGCCATCCATGAACATGAACGCACGCGCGACCGCCCTTACTTGCGTTTGCTGCCTGCTTCCGGCCTTCTCGACCTTGGCCGTCGGCGGCGAGGAGCGCCGACCCAACGTGCTGGTCATCTTGGCCGACGACCTCGGTTACGGCGAGCTCTCGTGCCAGGGGAACCCCCAAATCCCCACGCCGCGCATTGACTCGATCGCCAAGGGTGGCATCCGGTTCACGAGCGGCTACGTGAGCGGCCCCTATTGCAGCCCCACGCGGGCGGGCCTGATGTTGGGCCGCTATCAGCAACGGTCCGGCCACGAGTTCAACCCAGGGCCGGCGAACCAGTCGCCCGAGGTCTTCGGCCTGACCCGCGACCTGCCCACTCTGGCGGAGCGCTTCAAGGCGGCCGGTTACGCCACGGGCATGTTCGGCAAGTGGCACCTGGGCTATCGACCCGAGTTCACGCCCACGAGGCGCGGCTTCGACACCTTCTTCGGCTTCCTCGGCGGGGCCCATTCCTACGTCGACGCCGCCGCCGATCGAGTCAACCCGATCCTCAGAGGGACCGAGCCGGTCGCCTCGATCGATTACACGACGACCGCTTTCGCCCGCGAGGCCGTGAAGTTCATCGAAGAGCATCGCGAGAAACCCTGGTTCGTCTATCTCCCGTTCAACGCGGTCCACGCGCCGATGCAGCCCAATCCCCAGGAACCCGGCCGGTTCCCCTCGATCAACGAGGCCAACCGCAAGAAGTTCGCCGGAATGCTGGCCTCGATGGACGACGCCGTCGGCACCGTGCTCGACAAGCTACGCGCGCTCGACCTTGAGGAAGACACCCTCATCTTCTTCTTGAGCGACAACGGCGGACCGACGCCCTCGACGACTTCGGGCAACGGCCCTTTGCACGGCTTCAAGGCCCAGGTCTGGGAAGGCGGCATCCGCGTCCCGTTCATGGTCCGATGGAAGGGCCACCTGCCGGAAGGCAAGACCTACGATCAACCCGTCATCCAACTCGACATCGCCCCGACCACGCTGGCCGCCGCGGGGATAGCCGCCGAAGGCGCGAAGTTCGAGGGCGTTAACTTGCTCCCCTATTTGAAGGGCGAGACAAGCTCCCCGCCGCATGACTCGCTCTTTTGGCGATTCGGTCGGCAACGCGCGGTGAGGGCCGGCGATTGGAAACTAACCGACATGGGCGACGGCGCCCGGCTCTTCAACCTCGCGAAAGACATCGGCGAGAAGGAGGACCTGGCCACCGCCATGCCCGAAAAAGTCAAGGAGTTGGAGACGGCCTACGCGACTTGGAACAAGGGGAACATCGACCCCAAGTGGGGCGGACCCGTGCGAAACGCCGCCGCGAAGGTCGCGAAGAAGGCCGCCAAAGCGGCCAAGAAGGCCGCCGATCGCAACAAGGGGGACGACCCCAACTGAAACTCGGAGGGTCGGACAGTGGCACTGGTGGCTTGCCGCCAGTGCTCACATGACCACGAGCAACAACGCTGACGAAAACCAATTCGTGAGTATCAGCCAGGGCCACCGATCGTTGGCCTTGGCTGTTCCTCCAAGGTCTCGGGCCCTCCCGCTGTCCCTTCTTCCGGCTTGCGGGGCGGCTTGCCGCGGGCCAAGATGAATGCGAAGCCACCTCCATCCGAGGACATACCGATGCGTCCCCCCCTCTCATGGAAGTTCGCGCTCGTCCTGCTGGCGACGACGGGACTGACCGCTTTCGCCTGGCTGGCCCGACCGTCGCACGACGGTGAAGAGGAGGCCAACGCGCCTCGCCGGACCCAAGCGAGCGGCCCCAATCCGCGGGACCCCGTGGCGATGCCTGGTCGTCTCGTCGGCGTTCGCGTCACGCTCGGTTTGAAAGACACCACACCTTCCGACTGGGAGGGAGAACTCAGTCTCACTGAGGGGACCGTGGTTGGACTGCGCGTCTTGGAGCGCGACGCCGTGACGAAGGTGCAAGGGGCCCGCTTCTCGTCCAAGACGCAGGCCCTGGCCGCCGCCAAGAAGAAGAAGGCCCAGCAGCAAGCCAAGAAGAAGAAGAACCAGGAAGCCAAGGACCAATCCGAAGGGCCCGTCGAACCGAAGGTCCTCCTCGCCAACCTGGACGCCCCGGAGAACGCGACGCTCGCGATTGTCACCAAACAAGGCCGCGTCGAGGCGAAACTCGCCGACCTCGCGCTCGGCCAACGCAAGACGTTCCTCGACGGTCAAATCGCCCTCCAACGGGACGTCGCCGGCACCCTTCTGACGAACTCGACCACCGAAGATGATCACCCCGCGCTCGCCGCCGGCAAGGACGGATCGCGCTGGCTCGCCTACGTCGCTTACACGCCCGAGCAGAGCCGGCTGAATAGCGCCGTCGCCCCGGCCGACTTCGATAAGGCCCTCGTGCCCACCAAGAACGGTGACCAAATCTGGTTGCGACGACACGACGGCGCAACCTGGTCGGCCGCCGAAGCGGTGACGGGCCCGCGCCTGGACGTCTGGCGGCCGGCGGTCGCCGTCGACGGCAAGGGAGATGTCCACATCGCCTGGGCCCAACAAGTGGACGGCAACTGGGACATCTATCGCAGGAAACGCACTCCAGCCGGGGCCTGGACCGACATCGAACGCATCACGCGCAGTCCGGGCAGCGACTTCCACGTGGTCGCCGCGACCGACTCCAACGGCGAGGTCTGGCTCGCCTGGCAGGGCTGGCGTTCCGGCAACTACGAGGTCCTCGCGCTGGCGCCTGGCCAAACCGAGCCAAGGGTCGTCTCGAACAGCCGTGCCGACGACTGGTCGCCGGCGATCGCCGCCGACGGCAAGGGAAACGTGTATGTCGTTTGGGACACCTATGATCAGGGGAATTACGATGTTCGCCTCCGCAACCTCAACGGGGAACACGCGGTCGTGAACGTGGCCGAGTCGCCCCGCTTCGAGGCCCGAGCCAGCATCGCCTGCGACCCAACCGGTCGTGTTTGGGTCGCTTACGAGCAAGGAGACCCCAACTGGGGCAAGGATTACGCCAACGGCAACCCTGAGCGCGTCCCCGTCACACAGTCCGGTTACGCCCTCTACATCAATCGCACGGTGCGCGTCGTCTGCCTCGCCGACGACAAGCTGATGGAGCCTCAGGCCCCTCTGGAGGACGCACTGCGCAAAGGGCTCGGCAACCGCAATGTCAGCCTTCCTCGCCTCGCGGCCGACGGGGCGCACGGCCTCTGGCTGTCCGTTCGCCATCACCCGCTGCCCGGCGGCGCCGGCGAGACCTGGGTCTCGTCGGTCCTTCAGTTCGACGGCCGTTCCTGGCACGATCGCCAGGAGTTGCCCTTCTCGTCGAACCTGATGGACAACCGCCCGGCGCTGGTCGCGAGCGAGTCGGGCCTGACGGTCGTCCACAGCGGCGACGCGCGCGACAACACCGCCAATCGCGGTCAGGACGACTTGCACGCGGCCGTGGTCTCCGCGTCCGGCCCCGCGATCGACCCGCCCAGCCTTGTCGCCATGAAAACGGCGACCGCCACCGACCCCGCCTCGCACCCCAACGAAACGGCCGACAAGGAACGCATCCGCTCTTATCGCGTGGAAGTCGGCGGCAAGGCCCTTCGCCTCCTCCGCGGCGAGTTCCACCGCCACACCGAATTCACGTCGCACCGCGACGGCGACGGCATGCTCGAAGACGCCTGGCGATACGCCCTCAACGCGGCCGACATGGATTGGATGGGCGACGGCGACCATCTCAATGGTTCCAACCACGAATATATGTGGTGGATCATTCAGAAGCAGACGGACCTGCACCACAATCGCGACCGCTTCGTGCCGGTCCATTCGTATGAGCGGAGCGTCGTCTATCCGTCAGGACACCGCAACGTGATCATGCCCAAGAGGGGCATTCGCCCCCTGCCGATCGCGGGGCAACAGTTCGGCACCGAGGAAGGCGGCTCACCCGACACCAAGAACCTCTACGCCTATTTGAGGCACTTCGGGGGGATGTGCGCCTCGCACACGAGCGCCACCAACATGGGGACCGACTGGCGCGACAACGACCCGGAGGTCGAGCCGGTCGTGGAGATCTATCAGGGGCACCGCCACAACTACGAGCACTTCGGCGCCCCGCGCTCGCCCACCGAGGCGACCCAAATCGGCGGCTACCAGCCCAAGGGCTTCATCTGGAACGCTTTCGACAAGGGCTACAAGCTCGGCTTCCAATCGTCGAGCGACCACGTCAGCACGCACTGGAGTTACGCGATCGTCTTGACCGACGACCAGTCGCGGCAAGGGATCATTGACGCCTTCAAAAAACGGCACTGCTACGCGGCCACCGACAACATCGTCCTCGACGTGCGCTCCGGCGATCACCTCATGGGCGACATCTTCAAGACGACTGACCGGCCCAGCCTGAAGATCAAAGCGCTTGGGACCGCGCCGATCGCCAAGCTGTATGTCGTCCGCGACAACAAGTACGTCTTCTCGACCGAGCCGAAGACCGACCGTGTCGAGCTGACTTATGCCGACGACGACGCCAAACCGGGCGAGACGCACTATTATTACGTACGCGTCGAGCAAGCCGACGGCAACCTGGCATGGGCCTCGCCGATGTGGATCACCCGGTGAGCGGCCCATCCGATCCTCGGTCCACGGGAATCGACCAGCCGTGAGAAAGGGGCCCCCATGCCGATCCACGACTGGACCCATGTCTCCCCTGGCGGTTATCACAACTTCCATCAGGACTGGACGATTGAGATCTACCGAGCCTTGAATCGCGGACTCCTCCCGCCTGGGTTCACGGCCTACACCGACCTTCGAGTGAGTGGTTGGGCACCTGGCGTGATCGCGATCGACACGGAACACAGGGCCTCCCCTGGGGGCTTGGCCGTCGCCGCGGCCCCACCAAGTGCGCGGCAGATCGCCCACGTCGAGTCGGAAGCCGCCGCCTATGCCCGGAAGGCGAACCGCATTTCGATCCGACATGACTACGGTCAAGTTGTCGCGATCATCGAAGTGATTTCGCCCGGCAACAAGGAAAGCAAGCACGCGATTGGTCAGTTCGTGGCCAAGGCCGAGGAGTTTCTCACGAACGGTGTCAACCTCCTCATCATCGACCCCTTCCCACCGACGACACGCGACCCTAACGGGATCCACTCACTCATCTGGGACCATTTCGCGAGCGGGCCGTTCGAGCCTCGGCCCCCCGACAAGCCCCTCACGGTCGCCTCGTTCGACATGGCAGATGGTCTGACTGCGTATGTCGACCCCCCCGCGGTCGGCGAGGTCTGGCCCGAGGCGCCGCTCTTTCTCGGCTCGGGCCGGCATATCAACGTTCCCCTCGAATCGACTTATCAAGCCGCCTGGCAAGTGACGCCACACACGATCCGCGATCAAGTCGAACCATAGCATCGCCGGGACCATCTCCATGAAGCGCCGACCTCTCCTCTTCTTCGTTTCGGTCCTCTTCGCGATGGGCGCCGGCGGCCTGGCGACGTTCAAGATGGGTAAGCAACCCGATGGCTCGTTCCTCGTCTCGACGGGCCAGCGCATCGAAGGGGGCGCCATCGCTTTTGGCGGCCGGCCGAGCGAGTTGGCCCTGCATCCATCGGGTACCTTCTACGCGATCATGAACAAGACCGCGGTCCTCCTCGGCGACGCCAAGGGCCTTCGTCAAGGTGCCGCCGTGCCGATCGGGGCCAACGCCGGCTTTCGCGGCCTGGCCTGGTCGCCCGACGGCAAACGCCTCTTCGCCAGCACCGAGAAAGGACATCTTCAAGTCTTCACCTGGGAAGACGAGAAGCTCAGCGCCTCGGCGCGTATCGAGCTTCGGGCCCCAGGAGAGAAGTTGAACCCGGTCCCCGGCGGCATCGTCTTCGCGCCTGATGGTCGACGCCTTTACGTC
The DNA here is from genome assembly GCA_937858365.1 of uncultured Isosphaeraceae bacterium. Taxonomy (GTDB): domain Bacteria; phylum Planctomycetota; class Planctomycetia; order Isosphaerales; family Isosphaeraceae; genus CALLYK01. Next base: position 11,508 of record CALLYK010000233.1, read on the forward strand.
ACGACGGCCAATTTCAATGCGGTGGCCGAGATCGACGCGACGAAGGGGGAAGTCCTGCGGACCCTGCCCGTCCAGCAACTTCCGTTCGAGGCGCGAATCACCCACGACGGCAAGCGACTGGTCGTCAGTAACTGGGCGGGACGACGGCCCCGAGAGGGGGACCGCACCAACAATAGCCTCAACCTGGATGTCGTGGTCGATGAGCGGGGCGTCCTCGCGTCGGGCTCAATCAGCATCATCGACCTCGACACCGGCAAGACGCGTCATGTGGAGGTGGGCCTGCACCCGACGGGTTTGGCGATCGCCGGACGCATGGCCTACGTCGCCAACGCGATGAGCGACACGATCAGCGAAGTGGACCTGGACGAGGCCAAGGTCACGCGGTTGTTTCCGCTTCGTTTCGAGGGCCTGCGCCTGATCGGCGCCATGCCCAATGCCCTTCACGTGCGCGACAAGTCCCTTTACGCGGCCGACGGCGGCGACAACGCCCTCGCCGAAATCGACCTTTCGTCCGGTCAGGTGCGCGGCTATCGGCCCGTCGGTTACTTTCCGACCGCGCTCCAGCTCTCCGCCGACGGCCGGACCGCATTCGTCTTGAACACGAAGGGGAACGGCTCAGTCAACCGCACCGTGCAAGGCAAGGCCGGCAACGCGCACGACTTCCAGGGGACAGTGAGCGTCGTGGACCTGACCGCTGACATCAACGCCGCGACCGAGACGGTCGCGCGCAACAATCGTTGGCGGACACGACCCACCAAACCCAACTTGAAAGTGTATGACGGCGCGATCAAGCACGTGATCTACATCATCAAGGAAAACCGAACGTATGACGAAGTCTTCGGCGACCTGCCCCAAGGAAACGGCGACCCGAAGCTATGCAGCCTGGGCGAGACGGTGATGCCCAACCATCGCAAGCTGGCCCGCGAGTTCACCCTCTTCGACAACGGCTATGTCTCGGGCACGAACAGTGCGGACGGCCACAACTGGTCCACCCAGGCCCTCGCGAACGAGTATCTCGAACACTTCTACGTGGGCTACTCGCGCACCTACCCCGACGACGGCAACGACGCGATGGCCCTGTCGTCGGGAGGGGCGCTCTGGGACGCGGCCCTCGCCAAAGACAAGACCGTTCGCGTTTATGGCGAGTTCTGCGACGACGAGCTGAACCAAGTGCACCCCAAACCCAAAGATTGGTTCGAAGTCTGGGATGACCGCGTGAATGGCACCGGGAAGTTCACCTTCCGGGCGTTCACCCGCGTCCCCAGCCTCAAGCCCCACATCAACCCCGAATACCTCTACTGGCCCCTTTGGCAAAGCGACCAGCATCGCGCTGATATATTTATTCGCGAATATGAACAATTGACCAAAGAAGGTCGGTTGCCCCACTTGATGATCTTGAGTCTGCCGTGCGACCATGGTGAGGGGACGAACCCAAAGTACCCCACTCCTCGGGCCATGATGGCGGACAACGACCTGGCCCTCGGGCGGATCGTGGAAGCCGTCTCGAAGGGGCCCCACTGGAAGGAGACTTGCATTTTCGTCATCGAAGACGACGCCCAGTCGGGACCCGACCATGTCGACGGACACCGGACCGTTTTCATGGCCATCAGCCCGTTCACCAAGCGAGGCTTCGTGGATTCGACCTTCCACACGACGACCGGCATGGTCCGTTCGATCGAGCTCATGCTGGGGCTCGAACCGATGAACCGGTTTGACGCCATGGCCGCCCCGCTCGCGGCCTGCTTCACCGACACGCCCGACCTCACGCCGTATGAGAAGACCAACAACAACGTACCCCTGGATGAACGCAACCCGACAGGCAAGGCGATCTCGGCCGCGGACCGCTATTGGCGCGACAAGACCCTGGCCCTCGATTGGTCGCACATCGACGCGCCCGACCCCTACTGGCTGAACCGGATCAATTGGTACAGCATCTTCAAAGGGGCCAGGCCCTACCCGGCCCGACCGGGCGAGATGCCCGGGGCCTTTGTCGAAGAGGAAGACGCCGACTGACGGCGCGCCGGCCGCAAGAACACCACCATCGCCGCCACGAGCACCAGTTGGGCCGCCACCAACGGGGCGAACCCACACCAGGTGAGTTCAGGCGGCAAGGAGCGGGCCCATTCCGGCGCCAGGACCGAGACGACCGTTCGGGTGAAACGTTCGCCGATCCACCAGCGAGGCACTGGGTCGCCTCGCCAGAGCGGCCAGACCACGTTCACGAATGGGTCGTTCAAACGCACGGGACCGAGCGAGTCCGGCAAGCGACCACCAACGCCCACGTCCATGAGCATGAGCACCGCACCCACAAGGGTGAGCGCGAGCGCCGCGAAGGTGATGCCCCGCCGGTCCAGGGCCAAGAAGGCGCCGACGGGCAAGATCGCGAACGGCAAGAGCGGAACGAGCAGGCGCGGGCCCGTGGACCAACCACCGGTCCATTCGGGATAACTCAAATTGACGAGAAACACCGCCAGGCAAGAGGCAAGAGAGACCAGGAGCAGGCCCCATTGGCGGCGCATGCCCAGGACGACCCAACCCGGGACCGTGAGCCAAAGGACCGGCGCGTGAAAGAGCAACCCTCGATAGCGGCCAATCAACAGTTCATAACATTTTGACCAATCCGGTCGGGACAGGCCGAGGGGATTGGCCGCGGAATGGACGTCGGCGAAGCGAGGTGTCGCATGGTGGAAGTAGCCCATGTCCCAGACCTTGCCGAACGCGGTCAGGTTGTAGGCCGCGAGCAGTAGCGCCGGCGCGAGGGCGCCCAGGCCAAAGGCGATCAGGTCCGTCCAGCGTCGTCCTCGCGAGAGACAGCGAACGAGCAGGGCGGTCCCGAGCACGACCGCGACGGGGGCCGATTGGACCTCGACGACCACTGCGAAGGCCGCCGAAGCGCCCGCCGCGAGCGACCGCCGCCATCCGGAAGGCCCCGCGACGATCCACAGGAACGAGGCGAAGAGGGCCAGACCCGTGATGTTGTGACCATAAGCCAAAGTCGCATACGCATAGGCGGGCGTGGCCAGCCCAAAGGCCAAACCGATCAGGGCCGAACGCCGCGGACCGAGTTGGAAAAGGCCTGATGCGGCCGACGTCAGCAAGGCCCCGAGCGCCGCGGTCGCCAGACCGGAGACGCACAAGGTCACGACATAGTCCGCGGGCCAATGCGCGAAGCCCTCGCGATCAAGAGGATGGGGCTTCAGTCCGGCGAGACGACAAACCGCGTAAGGCGCGACGCCGAGGAACGAGTAGCCCGGGGCCTTGTCCGTGTAGTAATGACCTTCGAAGAAGGCGATGTCGCCGGTCTGCTTGTCGAGGCCGTCCAGACGGACCGTGCCGCGATCGACGAGCGAGTACGTGAGCATCAAGCGGCTGGCGGTGTTCCAATCGCGCGCGTGCCAAAACGAGGCGTAGCTCGCCAGGAGGACCGCGAAGACCCAAACGGAGGGGCGGCGCAACCAACCGGTCATGAAGGGGCACCCGCGAAGCGAGATCGAAGGGACCGAAGGCCCCAGACCAGTCCCAAGCTCGCGAGGACCGCGTTGCTCGCCTGGATTGGCAGCAGGTAACGGTCCCAGGCCAGTGGGATGAACCAGGCGACCACCCCGAAGGTCGTCAGGCCCATCAAGCAGAGGGCCCAGCCGAGCGGTGGCACTCCCTTGCTCTGTTCCTTCAATCCGCAAATGAACGCAAAAGCATATCCAAGAAAAACAAGAGGGCCCCAAACGAGGGCCCCGCCGTCTTGCCGCCAATCGTAGCGCACTCGCGAGTCGTTCTCCGACGGGCCAAAAGGACCATGCCGACCAAGTCCCTGGACGATGACCACTTTCACTCGCTCCAGCGGGTCGTTCAAGGCGTTGTGGGGAAACTGCTGCCGCGCTTGGTCTGAAACACCTGAGCGGAAGGCGGCCACTTCCAAGGCTCGACCGACGATCGACTTCGCCTCCAACTCTCGCATCTCGGCGGGGAGTGGTCCCTTCGGATGGACGGTCAAGGTCGGGTTCAAGGCCACGAAGACGGCGAACGCGATCATGGAGGTGATCAGGAGGCCGCCGAAGAGCATCAGCCTGCGTAGCATTGTAACGCCCGGTAAGAAGCAGCCGAGCGTTGTCCAAACTCCAATCACGATCAAGGCGAGGGCCCCGCTTAGCTTGGCTTCGACCGCCAGGCCGGCGAACACGCCGGCGGAAACGAAGAGGGCCCAGACAAGAGCACCGCCCTTCCCCGCGATTGTTCGCGACCACGCGGCCAGCGCCGCGACCGCCGCGCAAAGGACGAGGGCCTCCGTGGGCACGTCGGCCATCGCTCGACGCGCGTGGAGACTGTAGAGAGGGCCGAGCATCAAGAAAAGGCCCGCGAGCAAGCCGACGGCCACGCCTCCCACTTGTCTTCCCAGCAGGAAAATGGCGAAGACCCCGATCGCGCCGAGAACGACCGAAGGCCAACGCGCCGCATTCAAGACCTGTTCACTCGCAAAGGACCGGGACGTGTCTTGATACCAGGCCCAAGAGGCGGCCGGGCCGGGGCGTTCTTGCTGGATCGCGCGGAGGGCGAAGCCGATCAAATACTTCGGCAGAGGCGGCAGGTCGATCGCCGGATATTCGAGCCACTGTCGCGCGTCGCTGGGGCCGTCGAGGAAAAGGTCGAGGTAATAGGACTGCGCGAAGTAGGCCCACTCGTCCACGAACGGTCGCGTTCGATGAAGCTGCACGCCGAAAAAGACGAACGCGACGATCGCGAGGAGAGCGCCGGTCGCGACGGGACGACGGTCCATGCGGCGTGCGATCGCGAGGGGCATTATGAGGGCCTTGCGGGTTGCACGTCGGAAGACCACGATGCCGCGCGTGCCGGGGGAAGGGATCAGGACGTTTGCGTGGGGACTTCACTCCCCCGGCGCGGCTTGCCTGGACGGCAAGGTCTCCCTCGTTATTAGTCCCGTTAAGACTTCATCTTAGAAACCGCTCGGGGAATTTGGCAACCAATCGGCCGTCGGATAGGTTTCCATGACGAAACTGGGGCACCGGGCCCGATTCGGGGAAGGCCCTCACCTTCCTTGCCGGATGCGCGGCGTTCGGTTTCGTCGGCATGTCGGTCCCGTTGGACCGGCGCGCCGTCGTTCGCATGGCGGCAACGAATTCGCACCCTTGAGATTGGCCAATGCACGACCGATGGCGGAGTCCTTGTTCCCTGGCGGTCCTTCCAGCGACGTCCGACGGCGCTGGAAAGGGACGCCCCAACGCCCCGGACGGCGAGGGGACACAAGTAAGGTGGTCGCGGAGTCCAGCCCTCGCGGCCGGACGAACGACCTCCCTCCGTTCCGAGAAGGGACGCTCGACGTCGTGTTCTCGCTCGGAGGAGGTCCCCGTGGTCCCCGTTTTTCGACTCGACACCGGCCCGCCGTCGCCCAGCGCGCCCTCGCGCGCTTGGGCCCGATCGCGGCGGCTGGTCGCCTCGTGTTTCCTGGCCCTTCTGGCCCTGGACTTCACCGGCTGCAGCAGTTGCTCGCCCTTCCGGGAACGCTCGGCTTGCGAGCCGGTGGTCGAGCGCGACAACTTCTTCCGCCGAATGGGCCGTCGCCTGTTCGGTCCCCGTGACGCCGTGACGGTCGTCCCGGGCGCCGTGGGCTGCTGCCCGACGGCCTTGGGCGAGCCCGTCGTCCCCGTGGTACCAGGTGCCGCAGTGGTCCCGGCCCCGGGCGTGGTCGCCGTCCCGGGTGGTCCGGGTGCCATTTCGGCGCCGGTCGCGGTCCCTCAAGGTCGGGGCGTTGTCCCAGGTGGTCCCGCCGGTTCGGTTGACCCGGAAGATCAGCAATTGGAACAGATCCCCTCGCGGGGAGCTTCCAATGGTCGTGGCGTCGCGCCTCCGGCGGGAGGCGGCGGGCCGCAGGGCCGCGCCGGCACTCTCGATCGCGGCAATTACCAGACCCAGCGCACGCCCGATCCGACGCGCGCCGCGCGCGTCGAAGGGCTGGCGCGGGCCCGCCTCAACACGACAACAGAGCCGGCCGTGCGGCCGGCTCGACCCAACTCATCGGCCGGCACGTCGGGGCCGGTCTCACAACTGCTCGACAACCTACCGCCACTGAGCGCTGCACCGGCCCCCGACACCGCCGACCAGCCCAGCGCTCAATCTCGACCTCCTCTACCGATCGACGACGGGCCACCGTCTCAACTCGACCTTGGCCCCGTACCGACCGCCATCGAGCTTCCCAGCCCGGCCGAGGACTCGCCCGAAACGGCGATCGTCGGCATTCGGCGTTTCCGCAATCTGGAGCGGGGCCTCGCCGGCGGCAGTTTGCCGAATGGCGATGGTCTCGCCTGGCTGCGTGAAAAGGGCTATCGGACCCTCGTCGACCTGCGAGACCCGGTTGAAGTTCATCAAAGCGAAGTCGATACGTTAAGTCATCTGGGACTGAAACACATCAAGGTCCCGATCGACCCGAAACAGATCGACACCGACGCGATCGCCAAGTTCGAGAGTGCCCTGGCCGACGCCGACGCACGCCCCGTCTATTTCTTCGACACCGATGGCAATCGCGCGGGACTTGCCTGGTATCTTCATCGGACCCAGGTGGACAAGGTCGCCGCCGACCTGGCCTCTCGCGAGGCCGAGAGATTGGGACTCACCGACATGCGGCTGTTCCTCCATGCCGCCGAGTACCTCCGCCGCGTCCGCGGCAAAACGTCGGACACCGACCCTTTCACCAAGACAAGCCATGATCGGGGCGCCGACGTTGAGCAAGGAGACCCCTTCCCCGAGCCTGTCCTGGGCCCAGAGGCGCGGGCCCGTTCCTTGGAGGGCATGTTGAACTGGCAGCCTTACACGGCCCCGGTGGCGGCCCTCCTGTGCGTTCCTCTGGCGTACTGGGGACGCACCACGATCGTCAATCTGGGATCGAAGGTCCTGGCCAGTCTGCCGGCACCGGCGCGATCAACTCGATCGCTGCCCCGAGCGTAGGGTGGTCGAAGCCGAGACTTCGCGCATGAAGCGCGATCCGGTGGCCGCCGTCGAGGGCGGGTACCAACCGTTTCGCCCCGTATTTTCGGTCTCCCACGATCGGCAGACCGCGCGACGCCAGTTGAACGCGCAACTGATGACTTCGACCTGTGCCCGGTCGGAGTTCGAAGAAGGTCCGTCCCCGAGCGCGTGACAGGACCCGATACGAAAGGCTCGCCTCCTTCCCCTCCACGGCGTCGCCGCGAGAGCGATTCCTCGCATGGTCCTTCACGAGTCGGTCGGTCCACACGCCCTCGTCTTCAGACCATTCCCCTTCGACGAGGGCCCAGTAGACCTTCCGCACGGTCCCATCGCGAAACTGGCGGGAAAGGCGCTCCGCCGCCTTGCTGGTCCGGGCCAAAAGCACGACCCCCGAGACGGGTCGGTCCAAGCGATGCACAAGGCCGACGAACACGCGCCCGGGCTTGTCGTACTTCCGCTTGAGGTAATCGGCGGCCGCGTCGAGCAAGGTTGGGTCGCCCGTCGAGTCTCCTTGGACCAGGAGCCCCGCCGACTTGTTCACGGCCAGGCAGTGATTGTCCTCGAAAAGGATGGCAAGCTCGGGAGCCGGGGCGTCAAACATCGGTCAACCGCTTGATGACGAGCGTGGCGTAGGCCCCCTTGGGCAATTCAAACGCGACTTCACAGCACGATCGGCCCGGATGGAGTTCGTCCGGCGCGAATGAGGCGCTCCAGCGTTCTGGACGAAAGACGACCGCGCGAAGCCCCTTCGAGAAGAAGACGTCATCGAGCCTGCGGACCCGCATCTGTTCCCAGGTCAATCCGAACGGCGCGAGGACATCGCTGGCGAGATCGCGCAAGGGGCCTTCCGCCAGCTTCGTCCGAGCACAGGGCAATGGTAGGGAGGTAGCGCCAAAGGTTCGGGCCTGGTCTTCGCTCAGGTCACGTTGAATGGGCAAGGTCGCCGCTTTGAACTCGTGAAGGAGGCGTTGGTCGGGCCGAGTGTTCGCCTCGATCCATCGCCCGAGCAAGAGGTTCCACAGGTGGCTTTGAAACGCGGAGAAGTACAACGAACGGAGGTCGCGATTGAGCCGCGCGAAGGCTCCGGCGAAGTCGGTCGGATGGTCGACCAGATAAGTGACGAGACTGCGCTCGTGCGATCGCGGCAAGCGAGCCTTGGCCTCGGGCCAGTGACCCCAACAGGCTCGAAGTGTCGATTTGATGGTCTTCACCGGGGAGCGGTCGTGGGCGCATGGCTCGGCGATGGCGAGTCGAAGCGCTTTCTCCGCGTCGCCAACGAGCCAGGCGTGTCCGGAGAACTCGCCCGAAAGGGTGAGTGAGCCGAAGCGCTGGTCGTCGAAGTAATTGGGCAAGCCGTCCCGAGGGATGAGCGCGGCCTCGCGGGTCGCGCGTTCGACCTCGGCCGGCGTGAGGTCGCGCAAAACAATGACGAACCGGTTGCCCCGGAAGTGAGAAGGTCCGTAAGGAACGGTCAGCCTTCCCAGTGGCTCCAGAGAGAACCGGGGCTCGTGGAGCGAGCGATCGGGCCCGTTGAGGATGCTCAGGTACTGGATCGTCTCGGCGTGACGGTCCTTCAGTCCGCCGTGACGCACCTGCGAAGGCCCCAGGTCCCAGCGTCGGCGGACCAGGTCGATCGCCTCGATCGTGCCCAGGCCGCGTTTCTTCAGGCGATAGAACGTGAATCGACCCGACGGGCCGGGCGCGATGGTGGGCAATTCCTCGACGAGGAAGTCCTCCGGCCGACATTTGACCTTCATGCCCGGCAAGCTCTGGGACAAATTCGAGTCGAACGCGCCTGAATCCGCGGGCGCACCCTCCCGGATGGTCCCAGCCTATCGCGCGTGGGCCCCCCAACGCGATGCTTAGGCGCCGGACATCGCACTGATGATCTGACTCACGTTCCGGGCCCAGATCCCCGAAGTCGTGTTTCCCACTGTGTTCACGGCACCCATGAGCGTGACCACGATGAGGGCCAGGAGGATTGCGTATTCCACGGCGGTCGGCCCCGATTCGTCTTGGAGCCACGCGCTTACGGCCCGTTGCATGGTCTGTCCTTCCGCGTTGGGTTGGCCCGCTCTTCCCATGAGGGTCCCTGCCGGTCCCGGTCCTCGACCCACTGGGGTAGGACCGCTCCTATTTTGACCCTAGGCCAACGTCACGTTACTGTCAAACTGGAACGATCCAAACCCGAGGGGCCCAACGTGTCACCCCCACCGCTCACCATTCTTCCCACGGGACCCGATCGACCCGCGAGGCGGCCCTCCGACATCTTTGGTTCCTTCTATTACCTGGCCGTCGCGGGCCTGCTCGTCCTGGTCGCCTGGCTTGCTTGGTTCGGTTACCAGGCCTGGTCGCTCCGCGACCTCTGGCGCGATGTGGCGGTCGTCCATGACAGTACCGAGTCGGAAGGCGCCCGAGTCGCGGCGGCGAGACGGCTTGTCACGGACCCGCGCTTCGAACCGCGTCAGGTCTGGGACATCTTGATTGAAGACGAACTCCCTCCGCGAGTCCGATTCGCGTTGGCCGATGGCTTGCCGGCGGAGGTGGCCTTGCTTGAACCGCGAGTCTATCTGGGGGCCTTGGCGGGCCGGGGGTCTTGGCCGTCCTGGCTTCGGTCAGTCTTGATTCTGAAGGCGGCACGGGTCGCCGAGAAGGGGGCCGCTTGGCCGCGCGGGCCGATCGAGACGTTGGGGACCGATGCCGACCCAGCCGTTCGTCTGCTCGCCTCATTCCTCGCCGCCGCGTGCTTCGACGACCCAGCCGGAAGGACCAGGATCGAGTCCAGCCGTGATGATGCCACGTGGGGCGAGTTCGCCGTGGCCCTGCTCGGGGCCCTTCAGGCTGACCCGGCCTCCCGCGCCGGCCACTTCGACGAGGCGACACGCCAACTGGAAGCCAACCATCCGGACTTCCCCAAGTTGATGGGTCGGTGAGGGGCGCACGACGTCATCGGAGTTGACGCCCGCTTATGCGCATCGTCTCGAGGGCCGGAAGGGGCTGGGTTGGCGTTGGTCCTGGAAGTACTCGGTCACGTTCGTTCTCCGACCGGACCTTCTCACTCCTCTGGACACGCATGTTGATCTTCTTGATTGCCGATTCCACCGCGCTGGTCATGATCGACAAGCCTTGACGGCGGTATTCGTGGCAGGCCTCCCCGGGCTAGCTTGCTCCGCCAGGTTGGGGCGAAGCCCCAGCGCCGATTCGACTGCCTCGCGAGGTCAATTCCATTGAGGACCACCGCCGGAACTCGCGATTCCAGATCGGAAGATCGGACCTATCGAACGGCCACCGAGGGATCGATTCAGGTGACGGCCGCGGGGGGACCCCGGAGACTCGTGATTACCTCATATTCACTTCAACGAATGAATGGACGCGAAGTGCGAGCAAATATGTGACGTCCCGTTCTCTCTGATGTCATATTGTCTCCGACTACGTCTCTCCCTTCATCACCCAAACGACCGAATACCGCACGGCGCCGTCCCACGAGTAAACGACGACCGACGCGGGAACGAGCCCCCGCATCGCTTGTTGCACGGCCTGTACCTTCAACGCGTTCGCGGTGAGATCAGGTTGGACCTCCCAGCCGGCCTTCGTCGGGTCTTCGAGAAATGTCGTCGCGAACCTTCGTTCCGATTTGTCCTCATAAGGGACGACACTCACGGGGCGTAAACCATCGCGACGACACTTCTCGAGTCGGTTGGTCAAATCGGACTCGGAGAGGTCGATGCCATGCAGCGACTCCCCCTGGCGAACGACCGCCTCCGCGTAAATCGCGCAACTGGGCCGATCCGCAAGGGTCGGGAACGGGCGCACCAATCGGGCCACGTAGCCTTTCTCGCGCAAACGGTCAAGGAGCTGTATTGACGGATCAATCGGGAGGACACCGCCTGAACGGAACACGACCTGGTCCGCCGGTGTGCGTCGCAGGAGGACCACTCCCTGAAAGCCGTCTTGATGGGGATGGCCGCTCATGGTCACGAATGTGTAGTCTTGCACAGGAAGCCGTTTGTTAAGGAGTTCCCAGTTGTTGACTTCCGACATCGTGAGGTCGAGAAACGCGTGCCAATCCGTTGCGCGTTCGTCCAGGGCCGCGACGGCCGCGAAGACAGGTCCATCCCCCACTTGGACGACGTCGAGCCAAGTCACGGAGTGTTTCGCGGCCTTCCGTTCATCAAGCCAGAGTTGCATCTGATCACGTGTCGCGTCCGCCAGGACTTGCCATCCAGGTAACTCGATCAACGTGGCCTCTCTGGGCCGCTCCACCGGTTTCGGCGGCGGTACCGAGACCGCCGGACGCGACTCCTTCCGCGCCAGGTTCGGGGGAGGACCCAGACTAACGCGTACGACGGTCGTACCCCCTCGCCTCAGGTCGAACCGCTCACTCCTTGTGACGAAGTCGGGTCCGGTGACCTCCAGTTTTTGGTTTGACCCAGGCCGGATGCGGATGGGCCTTCCCTCTGGGTCGAGGACCACTTCCTGGCCATTGACCCGCACATCGACCTTCGCCGTCGGGTCGCTCAGCTCAACAACCAGGTCACCGTAGTCGGTTTTCACGTAAATGATCACGCCGAGAACGGTGAGCAGGCCGAACCCGAAAAGCACCGCGGCGACCGCGGGCCGCCATCGCCCGCGGGTACCCGGTTTTCCGAACTTGCGCGGTGAATCAATGCTCGACCCCACATCGGCGTAGGACACGGTCTCCCCAAGGCCCCATGACTCGGGCGAGTCCTTACGCCGCTCGATCGGCAGCCGATGTTCTCGCAGGTATTCGTCGAGGGCGTTGGCGAAGTCCACGGCCGTCGGGAACCTGTCCTCGGGCGATTTCTCCAGGGCCTTGCGGATCAAGCTCTCGAGCGTTGGGTCCACGGCGGGATTGAGCGCCGAGGCGGGCGTGGGCGGGTCACGCTCAATCTGTGCGAGCAGCTTGCCGAAGGTCCGCGCCTGGAACGGTACTCGCCCAGTGACCAACTCATAAAGGATGACCCCGAGCGCATAGACATCGGCCGGCGGACCGATGGCTTCAAGGTCACCGCCCGCTTGCTCGGGTGGCATGTAAGAGGGGCTACCCATGGCCACGCCGGAAAGGGTCAACCGTAAGTCGTCCGTCGCGGTCGCCCGGAGCGCCAGTCCGAAGTCCATGACAATAGGGTGACCTCGGCGGTCGATCATGACGTTCGCCGGCTTCAGGTCGCGGTGGACGATTCCCAGTTCGTGGGCCTCGCCCATCGCCCTCGCCAGGGTGCGCACGAGTGTGATCGCTTCCGAGACAGGCAGAGGACCGTTTCGTTTCAGTCGGTCCGCCAGGGTCTCTCCTTCGACGAACGCCATCGTTAGATACGGGATCGAGT
>CALLYK010000234.1 GCA_937858365.1 uncultured Isosphaeraceae bacterium
CAAGTCCATGCGGTTTCGGGAGATCGAACTTCGTCGGGTCTCGCCGGAAACGCCCAAGCGGGCGCCTCGACCAGACCGTCGGCCCCTGGGTCGTCGTCCCCCGGGTCGGTTGACCCGCCCCGCGATGGACCGGCTGCGTGGAACTGAGTGTTTCGGATGATTCGTCCGAATACATGCTCTTTGGCAATTCGGTAGAATATGAGGATGAATGAAGGAAACCTACGCCCAGGGTGCGCGCGAATGGGGACATCGAGTCTTCGGACCGCTCAATCCACCGGACGGCCCAGCGCTGGAATTCACCATTGCGACGCCTTCACGAGGTCCCGGCGAACCCTCCAACGTGGCCCGCCCGCCTACTTTCATGCCCACCGCCCTGGTTGGCCCTCCCATGAAGACCTCACCGCGGCGAGGGAACCGAGGACTACCCTCGGCCCCTGGTCGGCGATCGATCGGTCTCGCAACTCGCGAAGCTGATCGCCAAGACGATGCCCGAGGACGACCCGGGCAAGTGCGTGGGTGGCGACGCCGAGGAAGTCACCGCTTATGTTTGTGGTTCATTCGATTCACCAATCGCCCGGGCCCGCAACAAGCCCGCTCGGATCGAGTTGTCGCGCTGGACCGTGCGGCAGTATCGCAACGTCGTTTCCGACCCGACACCCCCTCGAGCCGGGACGCCGGGAAGTCCGAAGCCATTTCGCCCTGTGCGGAAGATGACGATCGCAACGACACGCCCTCGAACCGGGTCGCGAGGAAGGCCGAGACCATTTCGCTTTCGGAGGGTGACGCCGACCTTACCGACGGGCGGGAAGTCCGTGACCAGGCCAAGCCCAAATCGGCGGCCTGACCCCGCTCCAAGTGGTCGCGACTACGAGCGCGACCCGCTCTTTGACATCCCGGTCGATGTGGCAAGGGGGACCCAATGGGCCTGCATGCGCGGGGGAGGTCCGCGATCGGCGAACCTGCGCCCATCGGAATGCGTCGAGGCGCGGCCGGACTCAGAGCGTCCACCCCTTGCGGTATTCGCGACGAACGTAGCGATCGGCCTCCGAGCAGTTGGTGGCCTTGAGCCGCGCCGGGTCCCACTGGAGCTTCTCTCCCACTCGGTAGGCGACGTTGCCTAGCAGGACCGCTTCCGTGAGGGCACCGGAGTAGTCGAAGTTGCAGGTGGTGGGCGTCCCCTCTTTGCATGCCTTGATCCATTCGGCGTGATGGCCGATCGACTTGGCGATGGTGCGCTCGGGCGGCTGGAAGTCTTGGAACTTCTCCTCGGGGAAGAGTTTACGACGACCGTAGTCGGCCAGGAGCATGCCTTTCTCGCCGATGAAGAGCACGGCGCTGCCCCAGTTGGGGATGCCGTGTTCGGCCAGGACGTCCGGTTTCTTGTCGTGATCGTACCAGGTGAGTTTGCAGGCCGGCATCTCGCCGCGCGCTGGGAACTCGTAACGGACGATCAGCCAAAGCGGGGTCGTCTCCGGATGGACGGGCGGTCCTTCCGAGGCGACCGAGGTGGGATGCCGCAGGTCGAGGGCCCAGAAGGGGAGGTCCATGTAGTGGCAGGCCATGTCGCCCAGCGTGCCGCTGCCGAAGTCCCACCAGCGCCGCCAGTTGGCGGGCAAGTAGGTGGGATGGTAGGGACGTTCCGGGGCTGGTCCCAGCCAGAGGTCCCAGTGCAAATGACTGGGGACCGGCGGCGTCTCCTTGGGTCGTTCACCTTGCGACCATGTCTTGTTGCACCAGACATGAACATCGCGAACAGGTCCGATCGCCCCGGCTTTGATGAGTTCCACGACTCGTCGATAGTTCTCCTCGGCGTGGATTTGCGTGCCCATCTGGGTGGCGACCTTCATCTCGCGTGCCGTTCGGGCCACGACGCGGGCCTCGTGGACGCTGTGGGCCAGGGGCTTTTCGCAGTAGCAGTGTTTCCCAAGCTTCATGGCCATCACGGAGGCGGGCGCGTGGACGTGGTCGGCGGTGGAGACGACGACCGCGTCGATGCCCGGTTGCTCGAGCATCTTGCGGAAGTCGTGATAGGTCTTGGCCCCCTCGAAGCGCTGGGCGGCCTGGCCGAGGTAGCGCTCGTCGATGTCGCAGAGGGCGACGATGTTCTCACCGAGCGTCCCCTCGATGTTGGCGGCGGCCCGGTTGGCCGTGCCGACGACGGCGATGTTCAGCTTCTCATTGGCCGACCTGGGCCCGAAGGCGCCTCGAACGTGAATGGCCGGAGCGCCGAAGGCCAGTGACGCGGCCGCGGCGCGTTTGAGGAAGGACCGTCGATGGAGGGTGGGCATGGCGTGGTCCTGGGAGGGGCCTTGAGGATGGTAGATGATCGTAAACCCGGAGAAAGGCCGGCACAAGGAGGTCGAGCGGCCCCTGTTAGGGGTCGGTCAAGACCCAGTCCAAAGCGGCGGCGAGGACCGCCTCGCGGTCTCGGTCGAGGACGACGAGATGGTCCGAGTGGTCGAACCAGAGCAGCTCTTTGGTTGTCGCCCCGATCTGGTCGTAAAGCCACTTGGCCCCCGCCGGCTCGACGACCGTGTCGTGACGGCCTTGCATGATGAGCGTGGGCGCTTTCACGGCGGCGACGAGGGGCTTGACCTTCTCAATCAGGTCCAAGGCGCTCACCGTGGCCCTCATGCAAAAGGTCTCGAAGCGGTCGGTGCTTCGGACGCTTTGACGCACTTCGGGGTCGATGGCCGCGGGGCCGCGACGGGGCACGCGAGGCACGACCTTCGCGAACCAGCGGAGGTACTGGTCCGAAGGAATGGGCAGGCGGCCCAGATAGCGGATCGCCAGGAAGGGGGCGATCAAGACGAGTCGTCGCACGGGCCTGCGTGTGGCGAGCATGAGGGCGAGGGTCGCGCCAGTCGAGAAGCCGACGACGGCGACCGACCCTTCCTTCGCGGCGAGGTCGTCGAAGGCCGATTCGGCGAAGGCGAGCCAGTCTTCCCAGCGGGCCTCGCCCATGTGCGGACCAGGGCCCTCGTGTCCAGGAAGGACCGGGCAGGAAGTGGGAATGCCTCGTGTCTTCAGGGCGTCGACGAGCGGGCGGAGCTCATAGGGTCCGCCGCCGAGACCATGCAGCGCCAGGCAGGCGTTCATCTCAGGGGGCCTCGCCGGCCGCCTGGGAGCGTTCGCGGGCCTTGGCGTAGCGGGCGGCGCGCGGGTTGTCGGCGTTCCAGACCGGCGCCTTGGCGTCGTTGGCCAGGAGCCAAAGGCCCACGGCCACCATCCGATTCACTTTCGCCATGTTGGCGTAGTCCACTTTCTCCCAGTGGTCGCCCGGTCGGTGGTAGTCGGGAAAGATGAACGAGGTGCAGACCGAATGGGCGGGGACGCCCAGGTCGGCGAGGGCCTGATTGTCGCTCGCCCCGAAGAAGGCGTCGCTGTTCCGGGGGTGCTTCTCGACCTTCACGCCGGTCGCCTCGCCCGCCTTCCGCAAGACGTCAACCATCGTCGAGTAATCATATCCGGTTACAGACACGGCATCGACGCGGGGGCCCTCGGTGTCGTCGGTCCGGCCGACGTGTTCGAGGTTGACCTGGGCGATGGTCTTGTCGAGAGGGACGATGGGGTGTCGGCCGTAGAAGCGGGAGCCGAGCAGGCCCTTTTCCTCGCCGAAGAAGCACATGAAGATGATGCTTCGCTTGGGCGGCCCTTTCAGGGTGGCGAGGGCGGCGGCGAGTTCGATGACGGAGACGGTACCGCTGCCGTCGTCGTTGGCGCCGTTGTAGATGCGGTCGCCGTCTTGGGGTTCGCCGATGCCGATGTGGTCATAATGGGCCGTGACGAGGACGGCCGTCTGGGCAAGTTCGGGGTCGGAGCCCTTGAGGCGACCGACCACGTTGCGGAGCTTGACGGGTCGTTCCTCGGCGGGCCCGAGTCGAAGGCGGACCGTCGTGCCGTCTTGATTGGCGAGGGCCTGGATTTGCTGGACCGCTTGAGCGTCGTGGATGGCGACTCGCTTGGGGCCCGATGACGATAAGCCCATGCCCAAGCGACCGCCACCCGCTTCGGGGTCGATGAGCCGGCCGCGACCGAGCCCCGATGGGGTCGCGCCGGGCTCGAGCGTGATGGCCAGGGACGGTCCCAGGCGTCGCAGCCGGTTGAAGAATGAGGATCGGGCCCGAGTGTCTTGAGGGGGGCGCACCAGGACCGCCTTGCCCTTGACCGCGTCTTCCGGAAGGGCGTCCAGGGCCTCGGCATCGGCGGCATCCAGCTTCACCAGGAGGCCGCTCAGGTCGATGGGTCCAGCGCCGGCCAGGCTCACGCGGTCTGGCGAAACGCGGACCATTGTGTCATCATCCTGAAAGAGGACCTCGAACGATCCGGGGTCCGATTCCGACAGCTTCCACGATGCCGTCTGGAAGTATCCGTCATCACCGATCGGCTCCAGCCCGGCGCGCCGGAACTGGGCCGCGATGTACTCGGCGGCGAGGTCCTGGCCGCGCGAGGGCGTGTCGCGACCTTCGAGAAGGTCGGACGCGAGAAACGAAAGGTGTCCCTTGAGGGACGCCGCCCGGATCGTCTCCAAGGCGGAGGCGACCCCTGAAGGGAGCTCGGGGGCCTGGGCCGACGCGCCGGGTCCGGATATCTTGAGGATGAGAAAGAAGCCGAGGAAGGCGACCGAGAAGGGACGACGCATGGCATTACCCTGGAAGTGAAATCATCGGGACCGATGATCGTCCAGTCCCACTCGGTTCGTCAATCGCCCTGCGAGGAATCGAGTGTGCCGTGGACAGGCCGTGCCAAGTCGAGGACTGGTCCGGGAGGGCCCAATCGAAAGGTCATGAGGACCTTGTCTCGCATCGTGAACAAGCCCCAACAGAGGCGGCGCTTTCCAAAAACTCGATGAGATTCGTAAACAGCGCGGTCCCATCCGGGCCAAAGCGGCGTTTGATAGGGTGTCACGACACTATCGACTCAGAGCGGGTCGGGACATGGCCCGCAGTGACGTTATCAAGCTTCCACGCCGACCTACCACCGTTTTGCCTCTGTAAGGTGGTTCATCCACCTTGTATCTGCTCCCACAAGAAACGCACGCGTTTTCGTGGTTTCCAAGGCGCATGTCTCCCATGATGACGAAACGCAAGGTCATTGTCTTATTGTTCGGTATTTCCTTGATCCTGGCGGGCTGCTTCCATGCGTTGCAAGCCTCACGTGATGATGTCTGGTATCGAGCGACAGCGGAAGCGATCCTGAAGTCGGCCGGCGCAGCGACGATCCGCGAGCAGGTTGACGCGTTGCGTGCGGAAGTCCGACGACGCGTCCGGCCGGACAGCCAAGCGTTGCAGGACCGACCCTTCCTGCGGGCGTCGGGCCGTGAGACATTGCAGGCGGGTCGGGGGCAGAATGGTGACAGTTGCCGAGCGTTCATCCGTCTGGCGAGGGCGGTTGGGATCACGTGCCAACGGGTGAACCTCTTCGGTCCTCACGACACGGTGGTGGTGGAGGTGGAGATGGGGCCGGGCAGGCCGGTCTTGGTGGCCCCCCACGAGGACCCGGAAACGAACGCTTACTTCGACGGCCGGGACCGAACGCTTGACGAGGTGCTCATGCCTCCGGCCCCCTTCGCTTCGGACTACTCGAACATCAACCTCCGCCGGGTCCCCCTCCTGGGGGACTACGTGCGGCGGGTCCGGACCCCCCAAAGCGGGTTGACCGACCTTCTCGAGTCGCCCTTACGCATGAAGGCGGTCTTGCTTGTCACGGCGGGTAGCTTGGTGATCTTACTGCTTTTGACCGACCTCCTTCTGATCGTCCTTTACCACCGTCGCCTCAAGGCCGCCGGGCCGGAGGCGATGGCGCGATCGGATGCCGCGAGCGGGCCCAGCCCCGACCTGAAGTCGTGCCCCACACCTCGATTCCGTTCGACAGGGGCCGATTCGCCCCAGTCGCTTTCCGACGGGACCGACGAGCAATTTCGCTCGTCAGCGCTTGGTGCGAGTCACTTTGCTTGAGTCAGGCCGTATTTCTTAGGTGCCCGGATCATGACCGGGAACCTCCCCCCCTTGATCCACCCCGCGCCCTTGGCCCAAAAAATGCGCTTACGTTTTCACTTGATAGTTTTGGGGATGTCCGCTGCCTCTCTGGCGGTTGGTCTTTATCACTGGGCCCGCCATGTCCAGGACCGAGCCTGGCTCGCCGATCGGGCGAAACGGGTGGTCGCTCTTTCCGGGGCGACGACCCCGCGTGAGCGCGCGATCGCCCTACGAGACCATCTTCGCGAGGCGGTCCGGATCGAAGGGGCCGAGCACGACAATCGCCCTTTCCTGCGGAACACGGCGCGGGCGACCATCGAGTCCGGCCTGGGGTATTGCGGTGAATCGACGAGGGCGTTGCTCGCCCTGGCGAAAGAGGTTGGTGTCGATGGCCAACGTGTGAACCTCTATGGTGATCACCTCAATCACGTCGTCGCGGAACTGGAGGTCGAGCCGGGCCGGCTGGTCTTGGTGGACGCCCAGAACTCGCCCGAGGTCAACGCCTACTTCGATGAACGGGACCGCACCGTGGACGACGTGATCGCCGGTCCGGAGGCCCTCTTCCGCGACTATTCCAACATCAACCTCCGACGGGTCCCGATCTTGGGCGCCTTCGTCAAGAGGGTGAGGACGCACCAAAACTGGATCACCGACATGGCCGAGGAGCCGTCCCTCATTCTATGCTTTGTCTGTACGGCCGTTGGTGTGGCCCTGCCGACGACCCTCCTCATGGACCGGGTCCTGATGCGGATCTATGCCAGACGTTTCGGGGCCCAGGTCCTTACCGCGTCCGTGAAGAAGGGTGGTCCGGCGGCATCGGGCCCGACCATGACCGAGATTGAGAGCGACCCACCCCGGGCCCCGTCGGGGCATCCCGCCTAGAATCCGCGATTGCCGACACCATGCGCGTCGATCCAGCACATGCCGAGGCCTTGCTCTTCACGGTCCGCCGGTGTCTCCACGGGAGCAAGGCCCCGATCGTCGGTCACATGACCGCGAACCGGACTTGAAGAAGGGGGCCCTTCGCGACCGATCTTCCCAGGAGGCGTGTCGTCCCAGGATGGGGCCGCCCCAAGGTGGGTCGTAGGAGGCGTCCGGACATGGGTGGCCAGGGGCCAACCCCGCGCGTCCCGCTTGAAAAGGGCCGATTGATCGCGGCGGAGCTGCTCGTCGTCGGCTCGGCCTTGGTCGGTTTGGCCATGACCCTGGGCCTCGTCGCCGCCATGTACGCGCGGCGACCCGGCCCGGAAGAAGGGGCCATCGCATCTTTGCCCGAGCGTCCTGACGCCCCAAGACCCATGCTCGTGGCCGGGCCCGTGTCGGTGCCATCGGCGTCCGACCCAACGCCGGCGGTCGTCGCGACCTTGGAGGCCCGTGCCCGTCATGAGGCCGACGGCGCTCGGGCCGCCGAGCGAAGGGCCGCGACGGTCAGACTGGCCTTACGCGCGGCAGAGCGCGCCCGGACCACGCAAGAGCGTTCCATCGCCACGATGCGCCGAAAGGCACGCGAGTTGGAACGCGAGGCCGAACGTCTCGAAGTCGAAGGGGAACTGAAGGCACTCGAACGCGACGTCCTGGCTCGCGAGAACGACCGCAAACGCGCCGACCTCGACATTGCCCAGGCCCGTGCCCGATCGGGGTACTCGATCGTCCCGTACAAGGGCCCCAACGGTACCTGGCGCGTCCCCTTGGTGGTCGAATGCTCGGCCGGCCAACTGACCTTGCCTCCGCTTGGGCCAAGCTTCTCAGTGGTGGACCTGGAACGCGATGCGTCCGGCATTCGCCATTTCCTCGTCACGCTCAACCGAGCGACGGCCGCCCTGGCGAAGTTGGACACGCCCGACGGTGCGCGCATCGCCCCCTACCTCCTCTTCGTGGTCCGGCCCGACGGCATTCGCCCCTATTACGCGGCAAAAGGGCTGATCGAACCACTCGGCGTCGCTTTCGGATATGAACTTGTCAGTCAAGAGACGGAGCTTGACTATCCTGACTTAGGAGACCCAGCCACATGGCCTGAGGCCTCCCCCTTGGGCGGTGAACCGGGGACACGCACGCTCGCCTCCAAACCGGCAATCCTCGGCGCGGGCGACCAAGACCTGATGGGACCAGGCGTCCCCACGGCAAGAGGCGGCTCGTTCGGCGATGATCCGGAAGGTTCCGCGGCCGGTCGCAAGCCGATACACGCTGGTTCGGCGCCCGACATTTCGGGGCAGCGTGGTCCCGTGGTCCTCGAACGACCTGGAGTCGGATACGTTCCCCGAGGGGCCGTGCTGGACGAACTCGCCCGATCGCCGAGCCCAAAGGGTCGCCCCGACCTTGGCAAACCCACGCGAGAAGGTGGCCCAGGCGTGCTGGACGAACTCGCGCCATCGCAGGCCCCAAAGGGACGCCCCGACCTTGGCAGACCCGCCAGGGAAGGTGGTCGAGGCGAAACGCCATCCTCGGCGACCGACGAACTCGGGACGCCCGGTGAGCCAGGGGCACCTCGCCCCTTCCCGATGGTCCCGGACGTGATCGTCCACGAATTGGAACTTGTGGTCGTGTGCTCGCCCGATGGCCTGCTCATCCATCCGGGGGCCTATCGCCTCAGCGTCAAAGCGCTCGAAACACGCCCTCAGCGCGTGGTGGAAGACCTCCGAGCGATCGTCGAGGCCGAGCGTGTTCGGCGTCCGGGCGTCACCCTGAGGCCACGTTTGCGGTTCTTGGTCCAGCCTGGAGGCCAGGCCGTTTTCGAGAAGGCCAGGGGCCAGACCCTGATCGACGGGATCGAATGGCCCGGCACGATCCAAGTGGCCAGCCCCGACCCGATCCGGCTGACGCGAGCTGGAGTCGAACTATGAACCATATCAACATGTCCACGTATATTTGTCGTTCTCCCTCGTACTTTCGTCACCTTGGTCAAGTGGGGGCCGTCCTCTCGGTCCTGGCCGGCATCGCGATCATGCGCACGTGGGACCAACGTGTGCGAACGGTGGCGGCCGTACCGCTCCCAGCGCCCGCGGAGGTCGCCAACGTCGAGCCCCCCGCGCTCCAACCACCCGAGCTCACGCTGCCGATCGATCGATCGGCCGTGGCGGAGGCCGAAGCGCGTGTCGCCGCGGCGCGTCGCGACCATGACCGAGCCGAGGAAGACCTGGCCCAGGCGGAAGCTGGCCTCAGGGCTGAGACGATCCGCGCGGCAGGCACGACAAGCGAATTCAAGGCCCTACCGATCACCCTTCGGGATCCGACCGCACGCTTGGAGCGGGCGTCGCGCCACGCCGCCTCCATCGACGCGGAGCTGTCAAAGCTCCGCGAGCGTTCCGTGAGTTTGGCGGCGTTGCCCAAACCGCGCGGCAAGCCGCTGGTCGATCAGGCCCCCGTCGCGCGCGCTCCCGAAGGAGATGAGTTTCACTTCGAGGTCCGACGTGATCGCGTCGCGTTCATCGACCTGGAAAAGCTCCTGGAGAAACTGGGGAGCGACGCGCGCATCCGCATGAGGATCGCCGGCGCGGGCATGCGCCGGGTTGGTGGGACGGTGGGTCCTGTCGGGGCCTTCTCCCTTCGTTACGAGCTTGTCCGTCAAGTGGACCTGATTGACGAGGTGCTCGACCTGCGGGGCTCGTCGTATCAACTGGGCGGCTGGGAAGTCGTGCCCGAGGCGGTCGCCCGGGGCGAGACGCGGGAAGTGGCCGCGATGCCCACGTCCGAATACGCCCGAGCCATCCGTCGGGCCAAACCGGGGAAGTCGACGATGACCTTCTGGGTCTATCCCGACGGCTTCGAACTGTATCGCGACTTGCGTGATCAACTCCACGCGCGGGGGTATCTCGTCGCGGGACGCCCCTTGCCGACGAACGTGCCCATTCGCGGCAGTCCCGGCGGCACGACTTCGGCCAGTCAGTGACCCGGCGTGGTTGAGGGCCCTTTTCCCTCAACGACCGGCGTACCGTCCACCCGAATGCTCGGCGATCCGGCGGAGGCCCTCGGTGCCAGCGCCATTGCCGAGGTCGATGCAGTGGACGGGGACCGGCTTCTGATTGCGTGCGTTGATCTCCTCCACGGCGCCGCGGGGAAACTCACCGTCAGAGAGGAGGAAGATGGCGTCGGGCTGAAGGCCGATCCCCAATCGCATGGCGTCGCGCGGTTGAGTGGCCCCTTCAGCGTCGATCCGACCAAGCCAGTTCTCCAGGGTCGTCTGCGCGGCATAGTCGGCGCTTCGAGGGACACCGCCCGGCATGATTTGCGTGGAGTCGTTATAGAAAATGACCAAGTACTTCTGAGGAAAACGCATCTGTGCGATAGTGCGTCGCAATTCGGACTTGGCGCGGGCCAGGCGTCCTCCCCCCATGCTGCCGGAGCAGTCGATCACGAAGACGAAGACCTTCCCCTTGGCCCGCACGCCGAAGAAGGAGGTCTGTTCCCAAGCCGGCAGTCTGGTCCAATCCTCCGACCCGTATAGGTCCACCGTTTTGGTGGCCTCGAGGTCGGCCGCCGCCTTGGAACGGACCTTTGGGCCGTCCGCCGTGAGGATCGTCGCGCTGAGGACCAATCCCATGAGGGCGCCGAAGGTCGCGCGGGGCCAGCCGGACTGGTTCGGGTTCATCCTGCCTTCTCGCGTGCGGAATGAAGGGAGATGGGCGAACGAGAGGCCAAAGGGAGCTTACCCGCGCCCGCTCGTTCCGGCCAGAGGTCGTCCCGTTCCCCATCCCGCATTGACCCGGGGACCCGCCCCGTCGATCATGGGGGCCCCCGGCTTGGCTCAGCCGCCTACGACGACGCCAGGGGCCGACGGTCGTGGAGACCTTCATGGAAATCTGGGCCCTCACCCGGGCGCATTGGTTCACGATCGGCTGGACCATCCTGACCCTCATCCTCCTCGAAGGACTGCTCAGCGCCGACAACGCGCTCGTCTTGGCGATGATGGTCCGCCACCTGCCTCGCAAGCTCCAAAAACGGGCCTTGCGCTACGGGATCTGGGGCGCTTTCATCTTCCGTTTTCTGGCGGTGGCGTTCGCGTCGGTCCTGGTCGATTTCTGGTTTTTTCAAGTGCTCGGCGGCCTCTACCTTGTCATTCTGGCGCTGAAGCACTTCCTCTGGGAAGGCGCGATGGGCGAAGGTGGGACGGTCCCCAGGGAGTCTCGTCAGGCGCGCGGTTTCTGGCGAACGGTGGTCGCGGTGGAACTGGCGGACATCGCCTTTTCCATCGACTCGATCCTCGCGGCCGTGGGTCTGGCGAACAAGCTCGACCCTGAGATTCGCGACGGCCGGCTCTTGTTCGTTTCCCATCAACTCTGGATCGTTTATGTGGGCGGTATCCTGGGCATCGTGGCGATGCGCTACGTGGCGGGCTTGTTCCTGCGCGTGCTGGAGCGCTTCCCAGGCCTGGCCGATGGCGCCTATTTGCTCGTTGGCTGGATTGGCCTAAACCTGGTCGGCGAAGGGTGCCATAAGGGGCTTCACCCGCCCGGCGATCGCGCTCCGGCCGTTTGGGTCGAGGCCCTACCGGCCTGGGTCCATGCCGTCCCGCTCCAGGTCCCTCCCTTGGTGTTCTGGTTGGGGATGGTCCTGATACCCGTGGTCAGTCTGGTCTGGCGACGCAACGTGGAAACGAAGTGAATCGCTTCGCGATCGCCAAGTGGCGGGGGCTTTGAAGAGGTATCAAGTTATCCAAGTCCTCTTTCTCCCGAAATCCGGAGATATCTTTCAGCGACCCTGCAAGAGGAGCTGGTGGGCCTCGTCTCGGACGCTCTGAAGTCCCCTTGAGACGGCCGGCAAGTTGGAGATGAACCGGTCCCCTCGGTCGAACCAGAGGCGGGCGGATTGTGGGTCGCCCGACCGAAGGTAGGCCATCGCCAGCAAGAAGTCGTTATGACCATCGCAATTCAGCCCGGCCCGGCCGGCTTGCTCCAGGAGGCGGACGCATTCACGCCAGGACCCCAGACGATATTGGATCGCGGCCAGCGTGTTCCAGACGATGGGCTCGTGAGGCGCGAGTTGAGTGGCCGCTTGGGCCCAAAGCAAGGCCCTCTGCCGGGTCGCCTCGGTGCTCGCGGGGCCATTGGCGAGGGCCCAGGCCAGGTCGTTGCGACACATGGCGGCCCGAAGGACGTGCCCTGGGTCCTCTTGTGACGTTGCGACGAGTTCGTCAAGACGTTCAATCGCGAGGCCCCATAGGCGTTCGGCGTCTTCGAGTCGTCCTTGGTCGACGAGGTATCTGGCGAACTCCTCGTAAGCCGCGGCCAAGTCGTGAGTCAGGGCGGGTGAAGTCGGCTCGTGGGCCCAGGCTGCTTCGAGGACGCCCACGGCCCGGCGATGTTCCTCTTCCGTCAGTGGTTGACCATCGGCATCCTGCCCATCATCGGTGGACCATCGGACGTCAACCAACGCGGGGCCGGCGCCGCTCGCCCCCGAAGACCTGGAGGTGGACATCGCGAACGATGCCACAGCTCCCAAACCCAACAAAAAGAGTGGATTGTACTGGGCATTCACCAAGCAATCGACCGTATGCAGGGCCACCAGCACCGCAAACGCCGCACACGTCGATACGGCTGGGTCCTTCCATGTCGCCACGCGATGATGAACCAGGAACAGGATCGCCGGCAAAGACATCGTCACAAGCCAGGAGATCGTCCCCAAATAGCCAAGCGTGCCGAAGATGATGATCCACTGGCTGTCGTTGATGGTGACGTACCGTCCCGCCTCATCCACGACCTGATGGCGGTTGAACCCACCCCACCCGAACGCGGGTCGTTCCCAAGCCCGTTTAATGTACATGTCTTCATTTACGAAGCGAAAAAGGAGTGACTCGGCGCGTTCGGCGTCGAAGTTCCGCGCGAGCCAGTCGCACAACTCGGTCCCCTTCCAGGCCCCGGTGGATCGCGTGCCGATGAAGGCCGCGGGCGTCACAAGGAGCAATAGAAAAACGAGGGACGTTCGAGTTCGTTCGCACACCCAGATCGTGAACGCCCCGAGGAGGAGGAGAAACAACGCCCCGCTCGACCGACAGAGAAGGGTCACGACAAACAGGACCCCCAACGCCACGTCGCAGGTCATGCCGAAAACGCGCTGGATACAACGGTGCCGCCAGAGGGCCCAGCCCATGAGTGTCGCGGCCGTCATCCACATGCCGAGTTCCAGGCCGCTCGAGAGCAAAACGGCCGGCCGATAGCCCCCGAAGCGCATCTGACTGCCCAGGAACCCGCCCAGCCCATAGATGTAGCGCGCGATTTGCGGACTCATCCGGATCTCGAACAAACACGGTGGGACATAACACAGTCCACCGACAAAGAAGGCCTTGGCGAAGGCCTTCAAGTCCGCGTCGTCGCAGACGTAGATTCGCCCCATGAAGTAGGGGACACCGACAGACAAGAACCTCGTGAGTGAAGCGGAAAGGCCGTCGTAGATGCCCAGGTCGTTGGCCAAAGACGACGGCACGCTGCACAGAACATAGATGGCGATCGGGAGGTCGAACCAGCGAGGCCGGAACCGCGGCAAGTACCTGTTGGTGAAGGCGAACGTGCCGATCAGGACCGAATAGGAGACCGCGGAGGCCTTGGTGTAGTCAGGCAAGCCGGGAAGGTCGAACGTGACGGTCGGCAAGGTCAGCCAGCCGAGCACGTAGCAGGTAAGGACCGCCTGCCGGACCGGTAAGGACAGGAACAACAAGAGGGAGAAGGGGACCCAGCCGAAGATCGCGATCTGGATCATGTAGGGCATCGTCAGTCACCTCGCGGGGGACCGACCGCCATCATGATCGAGAAGGGACCGATAGTATTCGACCCTCCGTCGAGCCACGGACGTAGGGTGGTAGGCGCGTTCGCAGAGGTCTCCGGCTCGTTCGCCCAATCCGGCCGCGAAAGCTGGTGCTTCGAGCAAACGCACGATGGCCGCGGCCAGCGCGTTTGCGTCTCCGGGTGGACAGAGCAAGCCGTGGACGCCATCTTCCACGACCTCGGCGATCCCGCCGATCCGGCTCGCGACCAGCGGTGATCCGAACGACATCGCCTCAAGGACCGTCAAAGGATAATTGTCGTAACGCGAGGCCACGACCGTGACCGCCGCTCGGGCGCGGAGTTGGGCCAGGGTCGAGCCTGGCTGCCTGCCCAGCCACTCGATTCGTCCTTCCGCCCAGGCCCGGTTGGCTCGCGCCGCCAGGTAAGACCTCATGTCCCAGCGCCTTCCGGCCTCGTCGGTCAGTCCCTCGTCCGGGCCCACGAAGACGAGGCGGGCCTCGGGTCTCGCTTTCATGACCTTCACGAAGGCGTCGATCATCACGTCGCCTCCCTTGTGGAGGTCGAAGCGACCCACGAAGAGGACGAGTGAGGGGTCGCACTCGGCGGCCCGCCAGCGCCGCTCGCGCGGGACGACCGGGCATGCGTATGGAATGACGACGGCTTCGCTCAGCGGGACGCCGTAATAGGCCCGCGTTCGATCAAGGATGTCTCGTGAAGGGGCGGTCACGGCGCGAGCGCCCACGATCGCCTCTTTTTCGGCCGCCACACGTTCGCGAAAGGAGTCGTCTTCCACCGCGCCTCGAAGGGGCCCGTTGATGAACCAAGGGCCATGCAGATGCACGACGACCGGTATGGGGACAAGGGGCCCGACCAATCGCGGCCAACCGAAGGCTTCCTCCATTTCGAGCAGTTGAAGGCCCTTCTCGGCGATCGCGCGGTGCGTGGCCGCGACGAGGGAGTCGCCGACGTCTTGCCACCGATCGCGCCTGGGCCCGAAGCGACGCGCGATCTTCCGACCCAGCGCGCGCCAGCGTGGGCGGATGGGTCGTGGGGCGACATCGTAGACCTCTTGGGGGTCGGCGCCGTCCTTCACGACGAGGGACATCACCGAGACTTGATGACCATCATGCTTCAAGCCTTTGGATATCTCGGCGACGTATGTCAAGACCCCGTTGGGGGCCGCGTCGGGCGGCCAGGCGCCCACCGCGAAAGCCACCGAGAGAGGGCCGTTTCCCGAAGGAGTTGTCATCACGTGATCGGCGGGACTTCGGGCCGTCAAGAGTGCCATCAAGTAGACAATACCCATTCGGCCCCGCGAAAGGGAAGTCAACCGGGTCTCGCGGGAAGGGAAGGGGCCGCGCCCGGCGACGCGGCCCCTCCTCGGGACCGGCCGATCACACGGTCGATGAACCGATAGGCTTCTTCGCGCGTCTCGGCTGGGAACGTGTGGGGGGCGTCGGGATAGGCCCCGCTGAGGCGGTCAGCCGCACCCAGTAACGCGTAGACGGGTTGGGCCGCGGCCAGACAATCCACCACGCCTCCCACATCGAAGTTGTCGTCACGGATGGGCGAACAAGTGAAGAAGGCCCGAGGCGCCAGGGCCGCGATCAATTCCGGGAAGTCGAAAGGCATTTGTTTCGGGTCGCGGCCGTACCTCGTGCGAATCCGCGGCATGTAGCCGTCGTGAGACCAGCCGGTGAGGTTGCCTTTCATGTACTTGGGAAAGCTGGTGAACCCGCACGAACTGACCACGACCTTGATCCGCTGTTCGAAGACCCCCGTGAAGATGGAATTGTGACCGCCGAGCGAGTGACCGATCACGCCGATCCGGTCTGGGAAAACCTCGTCGCGAGCCAGCAGGAGGTCCACGCCGCGGATGTTGTCCCAGATCGCCTTCATCGACGCGCTCGCGTAACCGAGCGTGTATGGGTCCGTGGAGTGCTCGCCGAAGCGGGGATAATCGGGGGCGAGGCAAACGTAGCCCCGTTGAGCGAGTTCGTGCGCGTAGTGGAGGTCCGGCTTCTGACCCCGACCGATCGGTTCGTCCTTGCCGATCGCCACCGTTTGATGCAGACAGAGCATCGCCGGCCGTTTCTCGCCTGGTTTCAGGTCTTTCGGCAGGAGCAGCCAGGCGGGCACGCGGTCGCCCGGTTCGCTCGCGTATGTGAGTTTTATGCGGCGGTATGTCGCCTCGTCGGCCGTTTCCACGACTTGGACATCAAGGGGAACGCGCTTTTCCTTGCCCGGCAACAGGCCCATCACGGCCTGGACATGGTCCAGGACATGCTTGCGACGCTCCTCCCAATCGGCCGCGTTGGAAACGGGTCGTTCCCTTCCCGCGAGGTCGCGGACCACGAGGAGCCGATCGTGGTCGGGATAGATGGGGGCTTGTCCCAGGAACCAGGGAAGCAGCGCGATCGTGGCGATCATAAGGTCGGGCCCGAAGTGGACGACGATTGCAGTGCGCGGGGCGCGACGGCCGATCACTCCCTTTGAGTGCGCCGAGGTCGCGGTCCCCTCAGAGTGTTCGGCCCCATTGGGGAAGTCAATCCGGCGGGGACGCGAGGCGACGTCTTGCCAGAAGGAGGCGGCAATGCGGGTCGTGTTGAAGTGGTGGGTCTTCGCTTGCTTCGCGGGCCTTCTTGTCCCCGCGATGGCGCGAGCGCAACAAGGTCCGCAAGAGTTGCTCGAACGCTTGATGTCGTTCAAGCCGACGCAACAAGGTGTCGAGTACGAGACGCCCGCCGAGAAGGCCGCCCTCGCCGCTTGCAAGGTGCAAACGGAGACCAATGCGAGTGGTCAGGTCGTGGCCTACACGGTCCGCGACGGCCAGGGGAAAATGCTCCGGCGGTTCGCCAACCTGAGCGGGAAGGTTGATGCTCGCAAGGTCCCCGCGCTGGAGCAGTTCAGCTATCACCAAGACGGCTTCGAGGTCTATCGCGAAGTGGACCTCAACGGCGATGGCAAAGTGGATGAGTGCCGCTGGATGAACGGCGGCGGTACGCGCGTCTTGTCGATCGTCAATCAAGGCGATCGGATACGCTATGTCTGGAAGCGCCTCTCAGCCGAAGAGGCAAGCAAGGTGATGGTCCAGGGGCTCGTCACGGGCGACCTCGCCTTGCTCGAATCGGTGATCGCCGGGCCCGAGGAGCTCGCCGCGCTCGGCTTGCCCAAGGCGTTCACGGAACAAGCCGCCGCCTCGTCGAAGGGGCGCGAGGCCCAGGTGATCGCGCTCCGCAAGGAGCTCAAAGGCTGGGACCGCAACACCGTGTGGAGCCGCTTCGACGGCACGATGCCCCACTCCGTGCCGGCCGACCCGACGAACGGCCTGAAGGACGACGTGCTCATGTATGAGAACGCGGTGGTCTTCGCCGGGGCGGCGGGTGTGCCCGTGGACCCTCAGAAAGTGGCCTATCTTCAAGTGCCCGAGATCGTCCGTCTGGGTGAGACCTGGAAGTTCGTTGGCCTGCCTTACTCCGCCACCCAAACCGACAGGCTGGCCACTCACGAGGGGCTCCGCACCGCCCTCTTCCGCGAGTCTCGACCCGACGCCCTCGCCGGCCGCGACCCCGCCCTCGCCGCCGTCGAAAAGAAGCTGGCCGACTACGACTCCAAGGAACTACCCGGCGTCAACCCGGCTGATCCCAAGACCGTACTCAAGTATCACTACGGCCGCCTGGCCTTGCTCCGCGACGTGATCAAGGCGGCCACCAAGCCCGAAGATCAGGTCCTGTACAACAAGCAGGTCGTCGATGACCTGGCAACCTGCTACCAAACCGGCCTCTACCCTGACGGTGCCAAGCTGCTTGAGGAGATGGTGAAAGTTGGCGGCAAGGTCGCCTCTTACGCGGCCTTCCGCAAGGTGCTGGCCGAATACGCGATGGACGACGGCGGCGCCAACCCGTTGGCCCATCAAAAGAACTACATGACCAAACTTCAGCAATTCTTGAAAGACCACGGCAAGAGCGAAGAGGCGCCCGACGCGCTTTTGCAACTGGCCAGCAATCACGAGTTCAACGCCGAGGAAGATGAGGCCAAACAGCATTACACCCAACTCGTCCGCGATTTCCGCGAGACCGAGGCGGGCGTGAAGGCGGCAGGCGCTTTGCGGCGTCTCGACCTGGTTGGCAAGACGCTCGTCCTTCGCGGGGCCGGCCCGAGAGGCGAGACCGTGGACGTTGCCCAACTCAAAGGCAAGACCGTGGCGGTCGTCTTCTGGCACAGTGGTTATCAAGCCGTGCGCAACGAGCTTCCCGAACTCGCCAAGGTCGGCCAGAAGCACAGAGACAAGGGCCTGGTGCTCTTGGGCGTGAACCTCGACGGTGGAGACAAGGCCGCCTTGGAGTCCTTCCTTAAGAGCGCCGGGCTCTCGTGGCCCCAAATCGTCGAGCCGCAAGGCATGGAAGGCAAGATCGCCAACGACTTCGGCATCCTCTCGCTACCCACGATCTTCGTCGTGGACCCGCAAGGAAAGGTGATCAGCAGGACGATCCGGACGGCGACCGAACTCGACCGCCTCATCGACAAGCCGGTCGCCTCTCGGGCCGACCAGGGCGGCGGAGTGAAGTGAGTCGGTCACGCCCTTCTCACGATCGAACCTCCGCGAGATGGGTCCGCGAGACGGGCCCATCTTCGCGCACGCGCACGCCGACTCATGTGACGGTCGAGTCGTTTCACTCGGTCCCGGCGACCCCATCTTCAGACGGTCGCCAGGATCGCGTCCAAGGCCTCGCGGGGCGGCCGCAAGGCCGAATCGGGCAAGTGCGCGAGGGGCGTGTCTCCCAGATTGAGCTGGGCGGTGTATTCAGCGCGTTTCGTGTCGACGTACATCAGACCCGTAAGGAACTCACCCGCCTGGGTGCTTTCCAGCAGCAGACGCATCGCCGAGGTCCGGTCGGTCACGTCATGCTCCGCGTGGGCCAGCGATCGGAGGGTGATCCACGAGCCGTCGTGCAGTTGGACGTTCGTGCTTTTCCCTTCCGGCTGCTCGACCTCGATCTCGGGTAGGCGCCGGACGAAACCGACTTCGTGGATCGGTTCTTCGTGCTCCCGGGCCCAGTCCCAGCTTTTGGTCGAGCCGTCGAAATCGTTGAAGGTGACGCACGGGCTGATGATGTCCAGGACGGCCGTGCCCGCGTGATTGAGGGCCCCCTTCAGCAAGGGGAGAAGTTGCTTCTTGTCCCCTGCGAACGAGCGAGCGACATACGTCGCGCCCGCCGCGACCGCCTCCAGGCATACGTCGAAGGGGGGCACCCCGTTCATCTCGCCCGTTTCGCGACGCAGGTGGGCGTTCAGGTCGGCCGTCGCCGAGAATTGCCCTTTCGTCAGGCCGTAGCAGCCGTTGTTCTCAACGAGATAGACCATTCGCGCATTGCGTCGGCAGACATGTTTGAATTGGCCGAGGCCGATGTTGGCGGTGTCGCCGTCGCCGCTCACGCCGATCACGCGGAGGCGATGGTTGGCCAGCAAGGCCCCCGTGGCGACCGACGGCATTCGGCCGTGCAAGGAATTGAAACCGTGACTATATTGCAAGAAATAGGCAGGTGTTTTGCTTGAACACCCAATACCGCTGATCTTGACGGTCTCGTACGGGTTGACGCCCAGTTGTTTGCAAGCGTCGATCAGGGCGCTGGTGATGCTGTTGTGGCCGCAGCCCTTGCAGAGCGTGGAGGGCAGGCCCTGATAGGCGACCACGGGCAAGTCGAACGCGCGCGGGCCCGACGCGACTGGGATCGAGGAATTCATCGACATGGAAGGTCCAATCGGGGAATCAAAGCTCTTGGCGGAGGAGGGGCGTGGCGATGTCGCTCGCGGCGATGGGGATGCCGTCGTAGTGGGTGATGGAGCGTAGGCGGGAGACGAGCTCGATGGGAAGGCCGGCCCGCAAGATACCGTAAACCTGGGCGTCCCGGTTCTGTTCGACCACATAAACGCGTTCATGACGTTCGATGAACGCGACGACGTTGTCCGTGGCGGGAAGGGCCCTGAGCCGGCAGTAGCTGGTGACGAGCCCCGCCTCGTGGAGTCGTTCGCGCGCCTCGACGAGCGCGGCGTGGGTCGTGCCGAAGGCGATCAGGCCGACTTCGGCGTCCGGCCGTTCGTCCACGATCGCCGAGGGCAGCCGCTGACGGCCCGTTTCGTACTTGCGGGCCAGGCGGTCCAGGTTGGCCGACCAGTCCTGGGGCTTCTCACTGTATGAAGCCGACTCGTTGTGGCCCGTGCCTCGCGTGAAGTAAGCGGCCAGGGGGCTCTCGGTGCCCGGCAAGGTCCGATAGCAAACACCGTCGCCGTCCACGTCGCGGTAGCGCTCGAACTTGCCCAGGCGTTTCAGGTCGTCGGCGTCGAGGACCTTGCCGCGGCGAATTGGGCCTTCGGGGTAGGGGAAGGGCTCGCTGAGCCAGAGGTTCATGCCGAGGTCAAGGTCGAGGGCCACGAAGACTGGGGCTTGGAGTTCCTGCGCCAGGTCGAGGGCCTCGATGGTCATGGTGAAGCACTCGGTGGGCGTGCTGGGGATGAACACGGGATGGCGGCAATCGCCGTGTCCCAACGTGTGGAGCTTGGCCAGGTCCCCCTGACTGGTCCTTGTGGGTAGGCCCGTGCTGGGACCCATGCGCTGGACGTCCACGATCGTGACTGGGATTTCAGCGAAATAGGCCATCCCCACGAACTCGGTCATCAGGGAGATGCCTGGTCCACTCGTCGCGGTGATGGAGCGCGCTCCGGCCCAACCGGCGCCGACGCCCATCCCCACGGCCGCCAGCTCGTCCTCGGCCTGGATCACGGCGAAGGAGCGTTGGCCCTCGGCGTCCACTCGGTACTTCTTGAGATACTCCTCCATGTACTCGGCGAGGCTGCTGGAAGGCGTGATCGGATACCACGAGAGCACGGTGGCGCCGCCGAAGACGGCCCCGATCGCGGCCGCCTTGTTCCCCTCAATGAGCACCAGCCCTTTGGTTGCGTCCAGGCGCCGGACCTGGAAGGGGTGCTCACCAGGCAGGTTCGAGGCGGCCCATTCATGGCCGCAATGCGCGGCCCTGACGTTCACTTCCGCCGCTTTCGCCTTGCGGCCGGGGAACTCGCGGCGGACCCCCGTTTCGACCTCGCTCATCTCCAAACCGACAAGGTGGGCGATCACACCCACGTAAACCATGTTCACGACCTTGCGCAGCTTGTCGCGGTATCCGGCGTCGCCCGGGACGGGTGGGTACGCCTTTTCCGCCAGCTTGACGAAGGGGACTGCGAAGCAAGTGATATCATCGCGCAAGCTGGAGAGGTCTTGCTTGAAGTCGTCGCGATACACGCAGATGGCGCCAGGACGGAGCGAGCGAACGTCCTCAGCGGCCGTGACCTCATGCATGGAGACGAGGACCTGGGGGTCGGACCGATGGGCCGTGTGTCCTCGGCCACAGGCCCGGAGGTGAAAGAACGTGGGCAGCCCCTCGATGTTCGACGGGAAGATGTTCTTGCCGCTGCAGGGTATGCCCATGCCATGCAAGGCGCGCAGGAGGACGATGTTCGCCGACTGGCTCCCCGAGCCGTTCACCGTGCCCACTCGGATGGCTAGGTCATTCACCGAGGGAGGAAAAGGGGTATTCGGCCCCGAACGATCGAGCCGGCGCTCGACCGCCAACGCGCCACTGGACATGAGTGGACCTCGGACCAAGAAGACGCCGAGGTGGAACGCGCCCCTCGGTCAAGACTCATCTTCATCATGATAGTCAAGGCCCCGTGACCTCGCCAACCAGTGGGAGAAGTTGCGAGGTCCACTGAAGGCCGGCCCTTCGGCCCATGCCATCGTGAGACCTTGGTGCCGGCCCGTGTTTGTGGGGTGTCTCGTGTGCTTCGTTGATCGACGAGAAACCCGTGAAGGCAGGGGTTTTTTCCTTGTGCACGCCGCACGGCATGGCTCCAATCAGTCCTGGCCCCTCCACATCATCGGGAGATCAACCATGTCGATCCAGACGCAACTGTCCGTCCCCATGACCAAGCGCGATACGGACTGGCTGATGACCAGTCTTCAGTACGCCATTGAGCTGGAACATGCGACGATCCCGCCTTATCTTTGCGGCATGTGGTCCGTGAAGGACCAGCAAGACCCGGTCGCGCAGCTCATTTCCAGCGTCGTGATGGAGGAGATGCTCCACATGGGGCTCGCCTGCAACATGCTCACGACCATCGGCGGTACTCCTGAGATCAATTCGCCAGGGTTCGTGCCCACGTATCCAGGACCGCTTCCGCATGGGGTCCGGCCGTCCCTCCAGGAGGTAGCCCTGGTGGGGCTCTCGCCCGACGTTGTGAAGAACACGTTCATGCAGATTGAATACCCCGAGGGAGGGCCCATCGCGGCCTTCGCCCTGGAGACGTATCAGACCATTGGCGCCTTCTACGAGGCGATCCTCGCCGCCTTCCAGACGCTCGACCCGAGTGCGATCACGGGTAAACGGCAACTCACCGACGAGGGTTTGGGGCTTTTCGCCATCAACTCGTTCGCCGACGCCCAGAAGGCCGTCACCACGATCCGTCAGCAAGGGGAAGGGACATCGCAGTCCCCTTATGAATCCGGCTTCAGCGGGGAGTACGCGCACTACTATCGGTTCGCCGAGATCGCCCACGGCCAGAGGCTCATCAAGAATGACGAGGGTCTTTGGGTGTACCAGGGGGACGCCCTCCCATTCCCAGATTGCTGGCCCATGGCGAAGGTACCGGCCGAGGGATACCCGCAATCCCAGGCATTCGACAAGACCTACACGTCGCTCCTGGCCAAACTCCACGAGGCCTGGCTCCAAGGCAGTGCCGATGCTCTGAGCGACGCCGTGGGTATCATGTTCAACCTGGCCGGTCCGGCGACCAATCTGTTGAAGACGCCGATCCCCAACGGCCAGGGGAATTACGGCCCGTCTTTCAAGTACACGCCCTGAAAGGGAGCACGGACCTCTGCCCGAAAAGAACACGACCCCAATGAAGTCGCCCCTTCCCGTGAACGCGCGGGCGTCCATGGGAAGGGGCGTGTGTGACTGACCGGCCTTAGGTCAGGGCTGATCGCCCGGAGCGTCTTCGGCCCCTGCTTCGGTGCCGGTGGCCGCCTTCTTGCCGAACGGGTTCGTCAAGCGTTCCGACGTGTTGCGGTTGAACGCCTCGGGCTTGCCGGGCTTCCTCATGCCGTAAGAGTAACCCAGCATCGGCAAGAGCCGCTCCACCGGAATCGGAGTGATGCCGCCTTGACGGAACGTGTTAATCACTTCCTTCTTGCGGTCCTCGAACTCGCGATACTCGTCCGACGTGTCTTCCTTGACGCGTTCCTTGAAGATCGGCGTGCGTTCGTCCACGACGTAGAAGGAGATGGAGAGGTCGTTGGGGTTGCCGAATTCCTTCCCCTTCCGAGGCGGGGGCAGGTCGTATACGACCACTCCGCCGGCCTGTTCGATGAGTCGCTTGAGGTCGGCGCGGTCGTCGATGCCCGCCCGGTTGATGTCGATCGGTCCCACAAGGGCGACCCGCTTAGGATCGTTGGGGTTCCAAACGGACGAATAGACCTGGTCGCCCGCGTAGATCGGGTGGGCGATCATGAAGGCCCGGTCGAACTCGTTCCCCGCGTTTTCGATCGTCGCGACACTGTCCTTATCCCCAACTTGGATGATCTTGACCATGGCCTTGGGCCGGTCGGTCGGCAGGCCCTGGGCGGTACGGTCAAAGATCGCGAAGCGCATCGAAGGCCGGATCCCCTGCGACCTCGTCAGGTCGAGACGTACCTCGTTCCGCTTGTAATCGACGTAAGTGACGTGCCCATCGGCGACGTCCAGCACGGTGTCCTTTTTGGCTTCGCGGGTCTTCGCGTCGGCCAGTTGGTTGAGCAGCGTCTTGGTGTCACGACCGTGCTGGTCCTTCATCTGGGCGACCGTGCCTTCGAGCTCCGAGTTCTTGGTGTTGACGTTCCGGAGTTGGCTGCGGTCTTCCTCGTGTCGGGCCAGTTCGGCCTTGCGGGCGTCTTCGCTCTTGGTGATGTTGTTGCGCAGGTCCTCGTTGGCCTTGTCGCGAGCGTCCTCGGCCACCTTGAGCTTGTCTTGGTTCACTTGATTGACCAACTCAAGGGAGCGCCTCATGGCCAGGTTGTCCAGGGCCATCGCGGTGGTCAATTGGGTGTTCTGCTTGACCAACTCGGCCATGCGGCGGCGGCGGTCTTCGTTGTCCACCAGCACCGC
>CALLYK010000235.1 GCA_937858365.1 uncultured Isosphaeraceae bacterium
GGATGGTGTCGTCGCCGATCGCCCGCGCGGTCTCCGGCCCGTCCGGAACGCCGATGGCGAGGTCGGCATAGCCGTCGCGGTCGAAATCGCCCGTGAGACGGGCCTTCAAGTCGACGACCACAGCGACCTCCATCTCACCGGCTTGCTCCACGACATCGGTGAGATCGACATCCGCGATGAAATCCTGAAGAAATCGACACTTTTCAGCGAATCAAAATATATGATATATAACGTGCGAATTGGCCACCGGGTCCTCTCAGGGCCCCACGCGATCGCCTACTTCTTGTCGGGCGTGCTCTACCATCACGAACGATACGATGGTCAAGGCCATCCCGAGGGTCTGAGGTGGGACTCCATACCGTTAACCGCCAGGATCATAGCCGTGGCCGACAGCTAGGACGCGATGACCACCTCGCGCTCCATTTCGCCCGGGCCTTACTTTGTACTTTGCCGAGCACTTCCACGTCCAAGGAAGCGATCGGCAGTGGGACAAGGCGATCTTCGAAGCGATCTCGCGCAGCAAGCCGCGCGTCCTCGCCACTCGCCAACGAGGCTTCGGCGAGTCGCTTCGAAGCGCACTGGGAGGCGAGGTCGCCAAAGGGGCCGGGCAGAGCTCGCCTTTCGGCCGTCGTCGTCGTCGTCGTCGTCGGTTGGCTGTGGCAAAAACGTCCCCAGATCACACTTCACGCCCGGTGTCCGAGACCTCTTGGACATGGCCGTTCCAAGCTGGCCCTTGACCACCTCGCATAAACTGACGCATCTTCGTCGTAGGTTCGAGACCGGAGGCGGTGCATGGTCCGGGTCCGACCGGCCGCGGAGCGCGGTCACATGGAGCATGGTTGGCTCAAGACGTTCCACACCTTCTCATTCGGCGACTACATGGACCCAGCTCACATGGGGTTTCGTTCGTTGCGCGTGATGAATGAAGACTGGTTCGCGGCGGGTTCGGGATTCGGCACTCACCCCCACCGCGACATGGAGATCGTCACGCACGTCCTGGAAGGGGCCCTCACGCACCGTGACAGCCTCGGGCACGAAGGTGTCGTCGCCGCCGGTGAATGGCAGCGCATGACGGCCGGGACCGGCATTCTTCACAGCGAATTCAACGCCTCGGAGACCGTTCCCGTCCACCTCTACCAAATCTGGATCACGCCCGATCGCTCGGGGCTGCGGCCGGGCTACGAACAGAAGCGATTCAGGCCGGTCCGAGGCTGGCGACTGGTCGCCTCGGGCGATGGTGCCGAAGGCTCGTTGACGATCTATCAAGACGCGCAGCTGCATCACGGTCGGCTCGAAGCGGGCGAGTCGCTCACCTACGACATTCCCGCGGGCCGGTACGCCTGGCTCCAGGTGCTACGCGGGCCGGTCGCCCTGTTTGATCGAACATTCCTACCGGGCGACGGCATCGCGTTCAGCGAGGAACCGTCCGTCAAGCTGCGCGCCGGCGAAACTGACGCGGCCGAGGTCTTACTGTTTGACCTGCCTTGACGATCCGCCTATCGCGTCTAACTCAATTCCATCGGACAGACAAGCGGCTGGGATGGACCCAGGGCCTGTCTCATCGGGGACCAGGACCATCTTGGGAGGCTTGAGAGCATGGCTAGCGTTCCAAAAGTGCTGGCGTTCGCTGGGAGCCTGCGTCGCGAGTCTTACAACAAGCGCCTGGTCCGCATCGCGGCCTCGGCGGCCGAGGCGGCCGGTGCGGAGGTCACGTTGATCGACCTAAAGCACTACCCGATGCCGATCTTCGACGAGGACCTCGAAGCGGCCTCGGGCCCAACCGAGGCGGTCTTGGCCTTAAGGGCCAAGATGGTCGATAGCGACGCCTTCCTGATCGCGTCTCCCGAGTACAACAGTTCGATCACAGCCGTCTTGAAGAACACGATCGATTGGGTCTCGCGTCCGGGTCCTGGCCAGCCGTCCTTGGCCGGTTTCAAGGGGAAGGTCGCGGCCATCATGAGTGCCTCTCCAGGCGGCTATGGGGGACTAAGGGGCCTCGTCCACTTGCGGGCGATCCTCGGGAACATCGGTGTGATCGTGCTCCCCGATCAACTCGCGGTGCCACGTGCATTCGAAGCGTTTCAAGAGGACGGCGCCTTGCGCGATCCGAAGATGCAAGCGGCCGTGGAAGAACTCGGCCGCAACCTGGCGGGCGTCACGGCACGGCAGAAGGCTTGAGGCCAACCTTCTCAACGGCGGCGCCCCAATTCGGGTCCGATGGGGTTGAGGATTGTCGAACGCATTGGTCCATCCTGTTCAGCGAGGGTCGATCGCTTTGGGTCCAGGAAGATCGAGGAGCGGGGCGCTCGAGTCAGCTGTCCGAGCGAGCAAGTCCGACAAGCGATAAGCGACGTAGGGCTGCGTCGCGGCGGGCGCGCCGTCCTTGGAGGCGTTGGCCACCCAAAACCGGGTCGACGCGGGCTCGAAGAGTACGTTGTGTAAGTTCGACGACATGGCCACGGGCCGGTCCATCAATCGAAGGGCCTTCTCCACTCCGATCCGGCCCAGAGACGCCTCGACGCGATTGACCAACTCGTCGTAGCGATCGCCGGCAGAGAGCAAAACGGCGTCCTTCACGCCACGCGGCAGGCGATCGTGAGACTCCCCCATCGCCACCGTGCCGAACGTGTCCCACGACGCCTCTATCCCGACCGCTTTCCCGCTCTTGCCGTCGGCGATCACATAATAATATTCACATGTTCTCTTATTGTCGCGGAAGATGGCGACGGCCTCATCCAGGTCTTTGGCCTCTTCCAGGGCCATGCGCATCAAGAAGGTCATGGGGACGCCCGCCCAGTGGCCCATGCCGCGCCCGCCCATCTCGCCCAGCGACACATGTTTCGCGTTCATGCCTGTGACACTCCCTATGAACCCAGCGTAGGAAATGTTCACGAACGCATTCTTGCCGTCGGGCTCGGCCACGGTGACCACGGCGTGGTCTTGAAGGCGCCAGTCGATGCCGTAGTCGAGGACCCGGCCGTGGTAGAGGGTGCCGTCCGTGGTGGCCGAGCCGGAAAGGGCGAAGCCGCTGCAATGGAAGAGTTCCGGGATGAAATTGCAGACGACGATCTCGTCGTAGTCGATCCCCGATCCGTCGGCGACGCCACGCATTTCCTCGTAGAAGCGTTGGGGGACGAACTTCTTCTGACCCTGCGAGATGATCTTGATGAGGGTCTTGGGCTCGGCCTGGATCGGGCCCAAGTCCAGCTTCAGGCCCTTGGCCTGCCATTGCGGCCACAGGTCGTCGGCGGCCTGGGCGACGATGTCGGCGAAGTCGAAGGTCTCGGCGCGGACCGGCCCGCTCTCGGCCCGGGCCAGCTGCACGAAGCCGTCGGCCAGGGCCAGGGTCTTCCTGGCGTA
>CALLYK010000236.1 GCA_937858365.1 uncultured Isosphaeraceae bacterium
CGGCGGCGACCACCGCGACTTCTACCTCGACGGCAACAACGTCGCGACACAGCCTTTCCGCCGCACCGGGTCCTATTCGGGCTCGTCGTTCACGAACATCGACATTCGCTACGCCGCGGGTGACGGCGTCACCCTCAACTACGCGCAGAACGACCACTACACCGAGGTGCGGTCGCAGAATCACGGCGGCCACGGCCTCGTCCTCGACAAGGGGTGCGGCGGCCTCAAGTTCAGCGCATGCCAGTTCGCCAACTGCCAGAAGAACAACGTGCTCGTGCAGGAGACGGCCGGCGACGGCGGCTACCCGATGCCGACGCACATCAACTTCGACCACTGCCTGATCGAGCGGGCGCAGGGCGCCGCCTACGCCAGCTTCGAGCACAAGCAGGGCGACTGGATCAAGCTCACCATGTGCGTCCTGAACCACTCGTCAGCCCTCTACGCAGGCGGGATCCTCAACCAGATCGACGGCGCCTCCGGGCAGCTGATCATCGACTCGTGCCTGTTCACGGGCCCGAATACGAGCACCGGCCAGACCGCCGTTGTTGGCGGTTCCACATACCCGAAGGGTCTGCTTCTCGAGGGCGTCAACTGGGTGAATGCCGTCACCTACGCGATCTACAACCGGAACACCAGGTACATGCAGATTCAGGGCAACTTCGCGGTCGGCGGAGGCGTAACGCTCAACAACCCGTCGCACAACCACGCGGGCTGCTACCAGGAGCTCAACGCCTACATCGCGCAGGCGCGCGGCATCGCGACCGACCCGGCGCACCGCGTCTACGTCGGATCCGAGGGCAATCCGCGCTACGAGCTCACCGCCGACGGCAAGGTGAAGCTGGGCGGCGGCGCGGGCGCCGCGGACGTGACCCTGTATCGCAGCGCCGCCGACAAGCTCAAGACGGACGACATGATGATTGCCGCCCTCGGGCTCGGCGTCGGCAACGCCGTCGCAGCATCCGAGACGATCGGCAAGGCTGTCGCGAAGAAGGTCGAGCTGTTCGACGCGGCGGGCGCCAGCCTCGGATTCCTTCCCCTCTACGCGTCGATCACATGACCCTGATCGTCGCGCCATCCGCGACCGTCGAAGCGACCGTCACCGGCTTCCCCACCGGCCTCGTCGGCACCCTCGGCGTCCGGATCATGGACAACCAGGGCGGAACCACCATCGCCCGCACCACCGTCGGCATCGTCGAGACCCCCGCCGCATCCGGCGTGTACGCCGCCACCTTCACCGCCCCCGCCGACGTCGGCCAGTACACCATCGTGTGGGACGCCGGCGTCGTCACCCCCGACGCCACCGCCGCAGAAGACCTCGTCGTCATCACCGGCGGTCTCCAGGGCCTTGCGTTGCTGGGGCGTCAAGACACGCATGACGTCGCGAATCGTCTGGGTCTCGTTCTTGTGCCTGATCTCGTCCTTGACCTTGCCCCTCTTGTTGTGGATTTCATTGAGCGCCACGAATGCGGGGTCGCTGATGTCCTGGCCGGGCTTGAACTCGAGCCCCGGGAAGTACCCCAAGCGCTCGTCGATCGCGGCCTTCTCCCGCTCGGCGGATTCTCCGAGGATTTCCGCGATCCGCTCGCGCTGGATATCCGCCAATCGGAGACGGTCGGCGAACCGGGGGAACGTCACGATCAAGGGCCCGCCTTGCTGGACCGCGATTTCCTTGAGTCGTTTGTATTGCTTCGGGTCGAGGAT
The DNA here is from genome assembly GCA_937858365.1 of uncultured Isosphaeraceae bacterium. GTDB lineage: Bacteria > Planctomycetota > Planctomycetia > Isosphaerales > Isosphaeraceae > CALLYK01. The sequence continues at coordinate 1,702 of CALLYK010000236.1, forward strand.
ACTCCGAACGGCCTCCTCCTGCTTCCTATAGAGGAAATTGACCCTGGCTTCGACCTCAGCGTATTCCTCGCCGTCCGCCTCGCCCCGTTTCCTGAGTGAGGAGATTTTGAGGACGTCCCGATGAAGGGCCCCGAACGGGCGTGGGTCGACTTTCACGGCGGCCAATCTCGCCTTTTGGTCCGCCGTGAGCTCGAGGTCTTCCTGAAGGGCCTCATTACCGACCAAGCCCAGGTGTGACTGGATGAGATGGACTTCCCCCACCCACGGACCTCGGCCGACCCAGTGCATCTGCTTGTAACCCACCGTCGCGGGCGTTGGGTCCGGTATCCGCCGCGGCGGGTCCTGACCGCCCGCGATCGGAGAGAGCGCGAAGATGGTCCACAAATAGGGTAACGGGGAGAGAACGCAATGGCCGATTCGACGTCGCATCCGCGTCAACTCCTGATAGGAGGAATCATCCGCGGGATTGATCAACGAACCCCCATGATGACCAGGGGTGCCCCGCCCGCCCCAGTGGTCCCGTTTCCGAATGGAAACGCGAAGAAAAGCGAGTTGTGACGACCCGAGTAGCCGCCGACACTTGGGTCCTGCAGGTTCCTCACTCCCCCAACATACTGGGCCCGAAGCTGCTGCTCGCGCGAGGAGTTACCGTCGATTCGCGCCGTTTGACGGGCCGGGTTCTCGTTCTGGTAGTGGCGGCGACCACCGCGCGGCAGGCCCCAAACGGGGTCGCTCTCGTTGAGGGTCAGCGGGTCGACCTGGATCAGGCGGAGATCTTGCTTCTTGGTCGCGGGACCACCCACCGTTTCCTTGGGGAAGACACGGCCGGGGACCGAGGAAGCGCGTCGCGACGAGGCGCCGAGTCCGACGGGCCCCGCCGCTGGGGCGAGCGGGAGCAGAGGCGCGGGAAGCGCCGGGTCTTGAGCGGGGGCCTCAGAGCAGAGGCCGAGCAGAAGGGCGGTCGTCAGCAGGGTCGAGCGGCACATGGCACGGACCTCCAACGACGAAGGCGGAGTGGACCGCCGATCTTCCCATTCTACGACGCGCCCTTCGCTCAAGCAAATGGTCGCCGTCGCTTCCGCTTCACGTCGTCTTCCATGAGGATGATCCGGGTCCTCGCCGGGACCGGACGCTCCCAACCGTTGACAAGGATCGGCCGACAGAGGACAAAGGACGGAGAAGCCGGGGCAGAGGGGTAACTCGCGATGATCTGCGTCACGATCGGTCGGGGACGGCATAAGTCGATGCTGGCGGAGTGGAAAGCGGCCGCCGACGCCGGGGCCCAACTCGTCGAACTCCGCATCGACTGCATGCGCTCCGAGCCGGACCTGAAACGCCTCCTCGCCAATCGATACACACCCCTGATCATCACGATTCGCCGCGGGAAAGACGGCGGTCTCTGGCGGGGCCCCGAGGAGAAGCGCCTGCGCTTGCTCCGCGAGGCGATCGTCATGGGGATCGACTATGTGGACCTCGAAGAGGACATCGCCGACAAGGTCCCGCGCTTTGGTCCCACCAAGCGGATCGTCAGCTATCACAACTTCCAGAAGACACCCGCGAACCTCGGCGACTTCGCCGAAATGATGGCCGAGAAGAACGCCGACATCGTGAAAGTGGCGTGCCTGGCCCACTCGCTCGGCGAGGCCTCGGTCGTGCTCGAAACCGTGGCCAAGTCGAAGCGGCCGATGATCGGCCTGGCGATGGGACCACACGGCTTCTTCACGCGCGTCCTCGGGGCCAAGTTCGGCGCGCCGTTCACCTATGCCGGCTTCAACCCCGATCGCATCTTCGCACCCGGACAGCCCAACTTCTTCGAGCTCCGCCGCGATTACTTTTACGAACTGATCAACGCCGACTCCAAGGTCTATGCCGTGATCGGCGACCCGATCGAGCAAAGCCTCAGTCCGGCCGTCCACAACGCGGCCTTTCGGCAGAAGGGCCTGAATTGCATTTACGTCCCCTTGCGCGTGCCCGGTGGTCAATTGAAGGAGGCCCTCTCCACATTGGCCTGGCTCGACATCCAGGGCTACAGCGTGACCATCCCCCACAAGGAGGCGGCCGTCAAACTGCTAAGCCGGGCCGAGAACGCGGTGGAACTGACCGGCGCTTGCAACACGATCCTCGTCAAGGAGGGGGAACTCATCGGCCACAATACCGACTATCGGGCGGCGATCGGCTCGATTGAGGCGGCCCTGGGGGGCACGTCGGGCCCCGCCCAAATCAGCCCGATGATGGACAAGCAGGCCCTCGTCCTGGGCGCGGGGGGCGTGGCGAGGTCGATCGCGCACGGCTTGCACCGGCGAGGGGCCGGTGTGACCATCTGCAACCGCCACGACGACAAGGCCGTCAAACTCGCTGAGGAGGTCGGTTGTCGTAGCACCCCCTGGGCGATGCGGGCCGGCTCGCTCTGCGACATCATCGTCAACTGCACGCCGGTCGGGATGCACCCAAACGTCGATGAGTCGGTCGTGCCGGCCGCCGCCTTCAAACCGGGCATGATCGCGTTCGACACCGTCTATCACCCCGAAAGCACCATGTTCCTCAAGCTGGCCGACGACCGCGCTTGCGGGACCATCACGGGCGTGGACATGTTCGTGCGTCAGGCCGCCTTGCAATTCTATCTCTTCACGGGTTTGGAACCGCCGATGGAGGTGATGCGCCAGGTGGTCCGGCGCAAGCTCAACCCGTCGCGCATGGCCCCCGAACTGGCGGTGCCCATGGCGGAGGAAGAGGAAGGGGAAGGGGAAGGGGACGAATGAGCGTGGCCGAGGGCTCGGGCCCAGCGCCCACGGGCCTGGCCCTGGTCGGCTATCGAGGCACGGGCAAGAGCACGATCGGCAGGCGCGTGGCGCGCGTCCTGGGCTGGGACTTCGCCGATGCCGACCTCGTCGTGGAGGCCCGCGCCGGCATGAGCATCCAGGACATCTTCAAATACGTGGGAGAGCCGGCCTTCCGTGACCTTGAGGCCGAAGTGGTCGCCGAGCTGACCGGTTTGAAGCGCGTGGTCGTGGCCACGGGCGGAGGGGCCGTCTTGCGTGAGGAGAGCCGCCGCCGGCTCCGCTCGTTCGGCCGGGTCGTCTGGTTGACGGCCGAGCCGGCGACCCTTGCCGATCGCCTGCGCTGGAGCGTCCACAAGCGGCCGGCGCTCACGGCCGCCGGCACGGTCGATGAGATCGCGACGGTCATGGCCGAGCGACTCGCCTTGTATCGCGAGGTAAGCGACGTCGCCATCGCCACCGACGGCAAGACCTCGGCGGCCGTCGCCGAGGAAGTCGCCGCTTACTTCGCCTCGGCCCGAGGCGCCCCGCGATGCTGACGGCCCTTCATCTGTTGTTGGTGCCGCTCACGTTCCTCGCCGGGGCGGCCGTGGGCAGCTTCGTGAATGTCTGCGTCTATCGAATCCCCTGGGAAAAGAGCATCCTTTGGCCCGATTCCCGCTGCCCGCGCTGCCTCTCGGCAATTCGGCCGCGCGACAACGTGCCCATCCTCGGCTGGTTCCTTCTCAAGGGCAAATGCCGGGATTGCGGCTTGCCCATCGCGCCGCGCTATCCTTTGGTCGAGGCCCTTGTCGGCTTGCTCTTCGTGGGGGCCTACCTCGTGGACGTCGCGGCGGTGGGCGACCAGCTCATGATGGGCGACGCGATCGCCCGCGCGGTGGCCCGCGCCGGATACCATCAGGCCCTCTTGGCCTTCCTCACGGTCGCCACATTCATCGACTACGACTTGTACCTGATCCCCGATGAAGTGACTGTGCCGGGCATGTTCGTGGGGCTTTCGGTCGCCGCGCTTTGCCCGTGGGTCCGGGCCACGCCGGCCGACTCGGCCTCGTTGGGCGGTGCCCTCCTCGTGGGTGTCATTGGCCTGGTGGTGGGTGGACTGCTCGTCTGGGTCGTCCGGTTCTTCGGCTCGATCGTCTTTCGGAAGGAGGCGATGGGGTTCGGCGACGTGACCTTGCTCGCCATGATCGGCGCCTTCCTCGGTTGGCAAGCGGCCGTCTTGACCTTCTTTTTGGCCCCTTTTTTCGGGATCGGCCATGCTTTTTGGAAGCTCGTGCCGCTTTTGGCGAAGAAGCTGATGAGGCGCGAGACGACGGGCTCGGACCACGAGATGCCGTTCGGTCCCTACCTGAGCATGGCCGCGGCGACGCTCGTCTTGAGTTGGCCGTGGCTCTGGCCGGGCTGGGCGGGGCCGCTCTTCCAGCAGCTTCGCATGGTATTCTTCTTCGTGTTGGGTCTTGAGAAGTAGCCCAGCGCTCGAGGAGGTCCCGACGATGACGACCCCTTACAAACGCAGACGGCCGGCCTTGGCGAGCCGGGTCTGGGCGTATCGACATGTCCTGGTGGCCGCGCTCGTCTTGGGCGTCCTCGGCTGGTTTTGCTGGGCCAATCGGGCGAGCGCGACCGTGATGCTCCCGTTCGGTCTGGGCAAGATCGAGAGCACGCTCGGCATCGTGATCCTCCTCAGCGGCCTCTTCGGCTCGCTGGCGACGGCCCTGGTCTTCGGCGTGATTTTGGCCTTTCGGAAGTTACGTTCGGGCCCATCATCGGCCGATGAAGAAGAGGGACCGTCCCCTCTCGCGGACGATCGCCCACCGGCGGACTACGCGTCGAAGATCGGCGAAGGTCGCTCGGCGGACGCCTGGTCGCGAGACCTCTGAGCCTCCTTCTCGCAGGACACCCGGCCATGCCCTTGGGCACCCCGCGCGCCCGCTTTCTCGGTCTGATTGCCGTCTCAATCGTCGGCTGCGGCGGCGGCGACAGCCTGCTGCGCGGTGGGCCGGCGAGCGTCGGCTCGCTCAAGACCGTCATCAACCGACTCGAATTTGAGAATGAGAAACTGCGTCGCGAAGTGGCCGACGCGCAAACTGAACGAGCGCGGGTCGCCGAGCGACTCGACCAAGAACAAGCCGCGAACACGGACCTGACCGCACAACTCGATCGTCTGAGGGACCCAGGCGGGACCGAACTCGTGGACCGACCCTCGCCCCGAACGACGCCCGCCAACGGCACGACGAAGGGCCGCAAACCCCCCTTCGCACGCATTCCGGGAGGGGTCGAACAAACGCCTTCGCTTGAAGTGAAGGCCCGACCAACCGACGACCCGGCGCCCATCCGGCGGCGGTCGAGCGAGTCCATCGGTCCCGAAGGCCGCCGCAAAGACGCGGACGACGACATGCGCTGGCTGCCCGTCGCCCGTGATCCCATGAGGGTGAGCCGCTAAGCGAAGGTGCGGGCCCGAAAGGGCCTGCCGAGTCGGATTTGGACCGACCCTATCCATGGCCAAGGATGGTCACGATATCGGGAAGTGATTACCGGTTTGTTTCTTGGCCGGGTCCACTCGGCTTCACCGTTGCGCGGGAAAGGCCCGTCAACGGGCCTGAAGACACAATCTCAGGAGGGCCGGGAGTCACCTCGCGACTGAGACTTGCGCTGACCTTCCGCAAGGCCGACGACCGTCATTACGGCCGCCGCCACTCGTGAGCTGTTCCAGAAGGAAAACATCATGACTTCCCTTGCCAGCGCGTGCGCCGCCTGCGCCGTCCCCGGCCTCGCGAGCTTCATCAAGCGCGCGAGCACCAGCGGCGAGAGGACGGTGCTTCGGACTTCACTGTCACGACCGCTTCAAACGCGGCCTCGTCCTCGTGCCTCGCGAACCGGCGCATGAGTTCGCCGTCGGGAAGGCCCACGGCCGTGCCATGCGCGAACAACTGCCGCATTCGTGTCGTGACGGGCCCGCCGCGCGATCCGGACATGCCGGGCACCTCCCCAAGGCCAATGGGTCGCTTCACCCATGATTGCCCGGATCGCCCTGCGACGATCCCTCAATCCCGCGCCGCCTCGCGACGACGCCAGAGCGTGAACGGCCCAAGGTCGCCCGCGTCTTCATACCCAAGGTCCGGCAACGACTCGCTCACCCCCGCGACCCGAGGGCCGCGTTCGCGCTCCACCAAGACGAGCCGGATCGGGCCGTCCGTCAAGGCCCGCCGTAGCCATCGCTCCCGAGGCTCGGCCGCGTTGATCGCTTCAAATGCTTTGTAAAGCCATTCATCATGAGTCAGTCCAACACAACCAAAAAGACGGTTATAGTGCTGATAAGTTCCCGCGAAATAACGTTCATCACAAGGGACTGCGCTCACGCGAGTATCGGCCGTGAGCTCCGCCTGTTCGAGATGGACGGCCCTTCGTTGCTGGGCCCCCTTCACGACCAATCGAACATCGACGGCCACCAACAAGAGGGCCGCGCCGAAGACCAGACCGAGGCGTCGGGAAGGAGTCGCCGCGAACGATCCCGCCAGGCGGCGACCCAGCACGACGGAGCCCGCGACCAAGGCCGGCAAGGCGTAATTGAACCAACCACCCGAACTGTTCCGGCAAAGCTGGACCATCAACGCGAGTTCCAGGCCGATCGCCAGGAGCAACCACCGTTCGTAGGCGGTAAGCATGGCCGCTTCACGGCTCGCGACGAACAGGGCCAACGCCAAGACCAACAAGCCCAGACCCCGCTTGGCCGTCTCCAGGAAGACGACCCCCACGTACGACCACGAACCGGTCGTGACGTGCTTCAGTTCTCCCGGCAGCACGAAGACCGATCGACCCATCGCGCCGTGGGTGATCGCCTGTTCGCATCCCAAATACACAAGGACCAGGAAGGTCGTCAGCCCCAACGCGACCACGATCGGGGCGGGTCGAAGCAGGTCGCGTCGCCGGCCGAGCAGGCCCAAGGCCGCAACAATCGGGCCGATGATCAAGTGCTGCTTCGTCACGAACGCGAGGCCGAACAAGAGAAAGGCCTCGACCAGGCGGTGTCGGTCCCACCGCGACGGTCCGAAGAGCACCCGCGCGACCAGGAGCAAGCCCCCCGTTTGCCAGGCGATCGCGAGCATGTCGGGCCGCATGGCGACGGAGAAGGACCCCAGCAAGGGCGACCCAGCCACCAAGCAGGCCGCCCAGGCCCCCGCCGCCCAAGGGGCCCCCGCAATCCTGGCGAGATGATACGTCAACATAAGGACGACACCAAATGAGACAAACGAAATCAATCGTCCCGCTACTAGACACGAAGAAAACGCATCAAAATTCATCAAAATCCAAGGAAACGCGACGACGCTGGTGAGACGGTAAAAGAGCGGCGCCTGGATGAGCACGGCCGGGTTCGAAGCCGAATAGGGCCCATAGAGGGTCTGGGGCCCTTCGGTCCAGGACCTGGCCGCCGCCAGCACGCGGGTCGTTTCCAGGTTCTCGGCGTCGTCGGGGTCGAGGCCCAACCAGGTGTTGAACCCGACCCAAAGCAAGGCCGCCAGGACGAGCGGCAGGCCCAGCCACCAACCCGATGTACGCTCTGGACCGCCCATCACAATCCTCCTCAAGAGAAGGTCGCGACCGAAGTGGAAGGGCCGACACGAAGCGCCTTCCGGCCGTCTCGCCCGGCCGGGCCCGCAACCGGCCAAAACGCCTCGCGCGCCAAAATTGTCCTTGCCACAACCACCTTGAGGGAAACAGGTACTGACAAGAAAACGGGTCCGTTGTTCGTTTTTGGCCCCCATCAGGCCCTTTTCCGGGATTTCTTAATGGAAATCCTGATTTCACAATGGCTTACAAGAAACCAATCAAAGCCGACGTCCGGATTGCCAAAGAGTCGACGTCATGTCCGCGCGGCCGTCCCATCCCAAAGGGCCCGAGCAAGCGAGGAGGGACCTCATGCGCCCGAGTGATGGCCCCTCGCGGGAGGGCCGAGCGAACAAGGTCCTCCTACTTAGAACATCGCGGTGGCGGTCCCTTTCCAGAAGGCGAGTTCCGCCAATCCGCGCCAAGAGGCGGAGGGACTTGCGGGGGGTGATGATCATGAGGGTTGGACCGATGCCCCATGTTCGCATCCCGAATCGTCATGAAGATCATGTTGTGTAATCGGCGTTGAGGCGGACGTATTCGGCGGTCAGGTCGGAGGTCCAGAAGCGGACGGCCCCTTCGCCCCGTTTCAGGGTCAGTCGCACGCGCACTTCGCGTTCGCTTCGCAGACCGACCGAGAGGGAATCGGCGTCGAACGGTTGAGGTGTTCCTTCATGATAGAGAAGCACATCATTCATCCATAACGAGAGTTCGTCCTCGTCGAACGGAATGCCCGCGTAGCCGGCGGCCGAGACGATGCGTCCCCAATTGGGGTCGGCGCCGTGGATGGCCGTCTTGACCAGGGGGCTGTCCGCCACGCAGCGGGCGATCGTTCGGGCCTCCTCGCGGTCGCGGCAGCCGGCGACGTCGATCCGGACGCAGTGCGTGGCCCCTTCACCATCGTCAGCCATCATGCGCGCGAGTTCACCACATGCGTCCGTGAGGGAGGTCGTGAACGCTCGAAGGGCGCCCCCACGCAGCGTGAGGCCCTCGTGGCCGCGCTTGGCCAGCAAGAGGACCGTGTCATTCGTACTTGTATGGCCTTCGACCGACACGCAATTGAAGGTCTCTTCCACGGACGCGGCCAGGGCGCCTTGCAAGACGCCCGGCGAGACGGGGGCGTCGGTCATCAGGAAGGCGAGCATCGTGGCCATGCGTGGGCCGATCATCGCGGCCCCCTTGGCCATGCCCAGCAGACGATACGTGGTCTCGCCGTCTTCCCCGAGGAACGAACGAGAAACGACCTTGGGCCGTGTGTCGGTGGTCATGATGGCCCGCGAGGCCAGGTGAAACCCCTCCGGATCGGCGGTCGCCAGGGGAAGGGCCGCGCGGACGCCCGCTGCGAGCCTGTCCATCGGCAATTGGCGGCCGATCACACCTGTTGAGGCGACGAGGACCGCTTCCGGCGGACAGGCGAGGCGCTCGGCGGCGACCTCGGCCGTGCGTCGGGCGTTGTCGAGTCCTTCCTGGCCGGTGGCCGCGTTGGCGTTGCCGGCGTTGATCACGATCGCGCGCATGGTCTCGCTTGGCACGAGGTGCCGGTCCCACTGGACGGGGGCCGCGGCGACCCGGTTCGTCGTGAACGTGCCGGCGGCCGAGCAGGCGTGGTCGGCCACGATCACGGCCAGGTCCAGGTTGCCCGAAGGCTTGATCCCAGCCTTCACCGCCCAGGCGCGATAACCATCAGGGACGATCAGAGCCTCTGCAGACATCGATGCGTGACCTCAACTGATAATGATGTGTTTGTTTTTCATGAAATTCAAGCTGGAGAGTTGTCGCTCCGGTCGCGGGCCTCAAGCAAGGCGACGACCCGGCCCAGTTTCTGGTCGATCTGGGCCATCTGGGACTCGAGGCGTTTCATGTGTTCCTCGGCGTTGACGATGTGTACTTTTTGCTCCTGCATGGCCGTCTCGCTCATCCTGAGCGTCCGACTGTTGCGCCGCATGAAGAGTCCCAAAACGGCCAAGGCGGGGATCGTTGAGGTGAGGACACAGAGCCAGCCAAGCAAGTTGCCCGTTTGTTCGTTCTCGGCCGGGTCGGCGGCGAACGCGGTCGCGGCGAAAGCGCCCCCGAGCAATATCGCGGTCGACGCGCGACCCAAGACCCTCATCGTCATCGGGCCCACCCTTGGTTCGTCATCGAAACAGGTCATCCACAGCCATGCTCCAGCCCGGCACGGCCGGCTCGGCGTCCGCGACATCTCCGGAAGAGAAGACGCTCGGCGGGTCGGGCTGGTTCGCGAGATATTTCCGCACCACGCGGGCGACCGGGTCCACGTCCCAGACGACCAACGTGCCGGCCTCGAAGTAGTCTTCGCGCTTGGCGGCCATTTGGGCCTCGGCGGCGTCGCCGTAGTCGTCGCGACTGCGCACCTCGACGGCCAGGGTTGGCGGGCCCACCACGAAGCGCATCGGGTCGCCGACGAGGGGCCCCGCGAAATAGGAGGCGTCGGGAGAAAACGACTGCCGTCCGCTCGTCAGGACGGGCACCGCGAAGCCCGTGTTGTCGGTGTAGGCCTCGCCCGTGCCGGTCGCCTCGGCGTGGTCGTCAAGGCTTCGCGCGATGCGAAAGGCGATGCGGCTGGGGCGTCGTCCGGTGGGCATGAGATGAACGATCCTTCCTCCGATCAGCTCGGCTTTCTCCTTCACCTTGAGGAGGTCGTCCAAGGTGGCGGCGGTCTCGGTCATCGACGACATGGCGGGCCTCGCTTTCGCGCTCGGACTTTCTCGGGGCCTCATTCATGGTACGGCCGACTTCTCGGGACCACAATCGCGAACGAGTGGTCCCCTCATTGCGCGGTGTAGCCGCCGTCGGCGGTCAGGATCGACCCTGTGACATAACTGGAAGCCTCCGATGCCAGGAAGACGACGACGGGCCCCAGCTCGTCGGGTTCGCCCCAGCGGCCGATGGGCAATTTGGCCTCGAAGGCGGCCCGTTTCGCGGGGTCGTCGAGGAGAGGGCGGTTGATCTCGGTGGCGAACGGCCCGGGGGCAATCGCGTTCACGTTGATGCCGAAGGGGGCCCATTCCAGGGCGAGCGTCTTGGTCATGAGGTTGATCGCCCCTTTGCTCGAGCAGTAGGGGGTCCGCTCGGCCAGGCCGACCTCCCCCAACATGCTGGAAAGGTTGATCACCCGCCCCCAGCGCTGACGCTTCATGATCTCGCCCACGGCCCGACAGCAGAGCCAGGGCCCCTTCACGTTCGTGGCGATGATCCGGTCATATTCGTCGATCGGAAATTGCTCGATTGGTTTACGTATGTTGATTCCGGCGTTGTTGACGAGGACATCGAGGCGGCCGAAGCGGGCCATCGCGGCGTCGACCATCGCCTGGACCTGCTCGGGGTCGGTCACTTCGAGCGAGAGGCCCAAGGTCTCGCGGCCGGTTTGGGCTTGAAGGTCGGCGGCGGCCTGGAAGACGTCCGGGTCGATCGGGCCGCCCGTGATGGACGGCGTCGTCAAGAGCGTGTGGAGCGTCTCGGCCAGGATCTGGCGCTGGGCGCCGCTCGGGTTCCACGTCTGCCAGGTGCGCAGGAGCGCCGCGCCGATGCCGCCGTCGCCGAGCGTCGGCACGAGGATGGCGGAGGAGTAGAGGTACTCGCCGAACGAGTCCGCGCCGTAGCTCGCGGTGCCGGCGCTCGCGAGCACCTGGTACTGCACGCCCTTGATGCGGAACGCCATCGCGAAGTAGCCGGACGAGTAGTGGCCGGCGCCGAAGATGCCGTCGGTGCCGGGCACCTCGACGATGCGGTCGAGCCGGAACGTCGGGTTGCGGAACGCGAAGAGGGCGACGAGCGCGGTCGCTGCGCGCGTGTCCGGGTAGGGCACGATCGGGAACTGCCCCGTGTCGTCGGGGCCGCCCTGCCAGCCGATGATGTGCAGGCTGCCGAGGAAGAACCCGCCCTGTCGCGGGTGCCCGCCATCGATCCAGCCCTTGCCCTCGTCGCGGTACACCCAGCCCGGCAGGGCCGGCACCTGGGCCGAGACGCCCTGGCCGCGGAACGTCTTCATCGGGATCGGGACGTTCCTCGCCCCCTTCTTCACGAACTTCCGCTTCCCCTCGTTGAACGTCCAGAGGACGAGGTTGTCCTCCTTCGAGTTGACGCGCACCGTCAGGTAGTTGCCGTTCGGCTTCAGGTTGAAGAGGATCCCGGCGCACTGGTCGAGCGTCCCTTCGAGGAGCTTGAAGCGACGGTGGCCGGGCTGGCCGCCGATCTCGCTTCGATTCCGGCCTCGCAGCTGGCGGCGATGAAGCTGGTCGTGAACCAGGCCTACGAGAACATGGGTCTCGCCTCGACCCAGACCCTCGGGCCGATTCTCGACGGGCTGATGCGGAACACGCCGGAAGCGCTGGAGTTCATCGACAAGGCGGAATCCGAAGGGGTGGGGCGGGTGATCGAGGATCGCGACGGTGGCTTCGGCGACTTCCCGCAGGCGCCGCCGGAGCTCCAGCCCGATCCCCGCCACATAATCGAGCCCTGATGCCGGCAAGCCGCGCCCGCCGCAACCCGGACGAGCATTA
>CALLYK010000237.1 GCA_937858365.1 uncultured Isosphaeraceae bacterium
GATCTCGACCGAAGCGCTCATTGAGGCCGTTCGCCGACAGGACCCGTGGCACCCGCGAAACCGATTGCCGAGTCCCACCTTCGAATGGACGGGTAAGACAGCCCTTCCTTACCTGGAGCGATGGCTCGCGGCCCATCGCTCACCCACCGCGGAACGTGACGTGAAGCTCGCCGGGCTCGTGCCGGGCGCGGCCAAGACTCACCGCGACCATTCTTGAGGCCCCAACGAGGACCTTCTGATGCGACTCACGACCGGGTCCCTCATGAGCGTGGACACGGAGTGTTTGACCGCCCTTCCGGACACTCCCAACGCCGACGAACGGACTCGCGTGCTCACGTCTTTGCTCGAGGAAGTCGCTCGATTGGTCCCCTGCCTTCCGGGACCATCAGGGGTCTTCACGGGTTGGGGGCGGGTTTACGATGACGGAGGGCACATCGAACTCGCGGCGGTCGAGTGTTCCTCGCCGTATGAAGTGCCGCACGCTTTGGGCTCCCTTCAGCGGATCGTCGCGACGGCGGTCAACCGGCTCCGCGAACGCGGCCCGCGTGTCCTGCTCGGGACCTGTACGCACGGCGGGCGCCTCACACCTTCGACCCCTTCGTGGGGGGCCCATGAAAATTACCTCGTGGGCGTTGACCCAAGACTCTTGGCGGAGCGAGCTTTGCCCTTCCTGGTTACGCGTTACCAGGCCGGCTCGGGAGCGATCTGGGCGCCGACCTGTGAGTACGTCGCCAGCGCGCGCTTGTCGGCCTTGTCGACCGACATTGGCGGTTCAACCCGCGACCAGCGGGCGATCTTCAGTACGGCCAGGCTCGAACATCACGCTGGCGACAAACCAGGCCACTACCGTTGCCACTTGATCCTAGGCGATGGGCATCGCTCGCAAATCAGCCTGGCCCTTCACCTGGGTTCGACAGCGCTGGTCCTCCGCGCCATCGAGGCGATGCCCCAAGGGCTGAGTCCCCTGCCGCGTCGAAACTGGCCCGACCCACCTGGCTTTTGGTTGGCGGCGGCCCGCGAACTGAACCGGCTTTCCGCGGATGGAGGCCCCCCGCGCGTCCATCCTTTGGCACAAGATGTCCAGGACTTCCACGCCGAGTTTGTCGAGCGCTTCGTCGATCATCTCGAGGACCCTCCCGCGTGGTCTCATCGCTTTCTGAACGACTGGGCCGAGACTCGTGACCGCGTGCGCAAGAACGATGTCGACTGGCTCTCCAGCCGCCTCGACCCCTGGATCAAGCACACGCTCATCACGGCCTGGCTCAAGGACCGGAAAGCGACCTGGTCCGACTTACCGCGTCATCCCGACTGGCTCGATGAGTTGGCCCTTCTCGACCAGGAGTATCACGTCTTCGCCGGCGGTCGCGACCTGTTCGGAAACCTGGAGACGCTGGGACTCCTGCACCACCAAGTGGACCAGGGCGGCCCTCGAACCACCTGGCCCGAAAGCGTGGTTCCCGACCTGGCCACCAGGGCCAAGCCTCGGGCGCGGTTTATTCAGGCACATTCGGGCCAACACGGATTCATCGTGGATTGGGGGGGAGTTGTCGACCTATTCCAACGGACTCGCCATCTTCTGGGCGATCCATTCGCGCTCGAGTTTGAGCTATCCCCGATCGAATAGTCCCTTCCGCCATCCGGATCGGGACGACATAACGACCCGACCGCAGCTCACAGGAACTCTGGGCGGCCTGGCTTGGACCTGATGCGGCGCCTTCTGTCGCCCCAAAACGACCCAGGCCGGTCGCTTGCGGCGGCCGGCCTGGTCGTTCGTTTCATTCGCCTGAGGGACACTCCCTTCGTTTCAATTCAGCCGCGGCGTCGGACGGTTTGACGCAAGGTGGCCCATCCCGCATGGCCTCCAGAAATTGGTCGAGAATGCCTCGCCCCTCAAGCGGCGTCTCCGAGCGCCTCGAAGCTGAGCCAGGCGCTCCCGAGAGGGTCGCTGCTGCTTTCATAACAAGTGCCCCAAATGCGGTGCATAAGGATGGAGGGTCGCGACACGACTATCGACCGCGAATCGTCCTCCTCCCGACGTAGAAGGGGGGCTGGGACCCGACATTTCCCAAAATAAGCCTTCACCAAGTCCTCATGGATGCAATTTCGCCACACGCTGACCAGCCTCCCCACGTGACCGTGCGGACGCACCGGTTTTTCGCCCCCAATCGTGAATATGGTACTCGACCCGATCGTCTGATAATCTCTTCGCGTTGATTCCGAATGACCTATCGGAAAAAAGCGCGAACCTTTCCCTCGCGGCCCTTGTCCAAGCCCGCGAAGGCCGGGCCGACCTTTGGTAGGTCACCCGGTTGGACCCGTTTCTCGTTTCCAGGGACTCGTCGAACCGTACCGACACCCCCCAACCCCCGACCGCGGCGTTCGTTGACGCCGCATTCGTATCAGCCACGCCCCCCAATCCCCGCCCTCCTCGGCGGACGCGAGGGTATGACCATGTTGAACCGCACGAATCGGACACTGTCGGCCATCATCACCCGGCCCAATCTCCGGACGCGGACGATCGCCCCCGTGGCGAACGCCTTCAACGTGGTCAACGATACCCTGCGCACCGCTTTCGCCCATCCCCATCAGCCTCAAGGCGAATGCATGTCACCGCGCATTGGGAGTTATCTCGGTAAGCCAGGTCCCCTCTTTCAGGGGAAACGCCTGCCGATACTCCCGGGTTCGTCCTGGTCGCAAGTCGTCCCATCGCACGTCGATGGGCGAATGGCGACGAGGTCCCGCTGGTTGTTCGAGGCACCCCCAACGTGGCGCCCGATGTTCGACATCGAGCCCACCCGGACGGACAGATCGGAAGATCGGCTTCCGACACCGTCCACCTCGACCGACTCGTGGACGACCCGTGCGGCCTTACGTCCGGCCGCGCTCGGTGGATGAACGCCCGCGTGAGCCCAGCGACTTCGGGACGATCCGCGCGTTGTTGACCCTTCCAGGGTAAGCAACTCGCTTCGCCCCTGTTGTCGTGAAGCGATCGAAAGGGCCGGCCGAGTTTGGTTCGCAACCGAGGACCACCCTCCTCGCGCGTCGGATTGGACTTGGGCAATCGCCGTCGCTGTACACCTTCGCCCGAGGCCGGAATGGCCGGGCACCTCGCGTCCGTGTCGACCCATCGGTCGACGCGCCGAGACGTGTCCTCGTCACATCCGTCCCTGGCCAAAGGCGAGCGGATTGGGGAAAGAGACGGCCGCGATCGGGCCCCTTCAGGATGGCCCGACGGCCTGGGAACGAGGGATGGGGACTTCGCCGTGAACGCCACGCTTCTGTTCAAGCCACCCCGATCGACGGTACGTGACCCGGGATGGTCGCACGTCGCCGCCCTGGTCGAGAGTGCCCAGGACGGCGACCGCGACGCCTTCGGCCAGTTGGTCGAGCAGTTCCAGGGGACCGTATACGCCATCTGCCTGAAGCGCCTCGGCAACAGCACCGAGGCGGCCGAGCTGACCCAGGACGTCTTCCTGCACGTTCTGCGCCGGATCGGCCAGCTCCGCGAGCCCGAGCGGTTCGCCGGCTGGCTGCGTCAGGTGGCCGTGCGTATGGCCATCAACCGCGCGACCCGGAAGCTCGCCCCGCCCAGCGTGGAAGACGAGGTCCTGGAGGTGGCCGGCGCGTCGGGACCCGGCCCGCTCGAAGACCTAATCGCCCGTGAGCGCGCCCAGCGCTTGTGGGAGGGCCTGGGTCGGTTGAAGGCGCTCGACCGCGAGACCCTGGTGGCCTTCTACATCCAGGGACAGTCGCTGCTGGAGATGGCCGACCGTCTGGAGACGCCAATCGGGACGATCAAGCGCCGACTGCACACGGCCCGGCTGCGTCTGAAGGACGAGCTTCAGTCCGCCACGCTGAGCCAAGACGAATGGGCCGACCCGGCCCCTGAGGACGACTGGGACGGGGCCTCAATCGACTGAGTCGTCGCCCAATGAAAAAGGTCGGATCGCGATGGACGCGCCGTTCGGTCCCCTCGGGTCGGACAGCGCGTCCTCGTCTCATGGCGTACTCGACGGGGTCGGAGCGACTAACCTGTTGTGGCGCATTTCGAGGTAATCGAGGAGGTCGTTCCGCTGGTCGCCGTGGGAGTCGAACATCCGGGACCTCGGCCGCTCGAAATTCATGGCGAACCTCCCCAGGGGCACGATGAGAAAGAAGGTCACCAGGGCGACAGCCGCCCATCGCCAGCGTGGTCGAGCGAAGATCGCCGCGCCTTCGGCCACCGCGAGGATGAGCAAGGGGGCCAAGTAGAGGATCGTCCTGCCGTGAAACGGATAAAGCCGCGCAGCCGACGCCACCATCGCCAGCGCTAGCGGTCCAACCAAGATCGCCAATGCCGCCCCCTTCCGGTCGCGGACCCAGCGCATCAGACCCACCCCATAGAGTCCTAGTCCGAGAAGGCCCGTTGTGATCGGTGAGATCGGGGTATCGAGTCCGGCCGGGTTCGTAAAGAGGTTCGCGATTGTCCAGAAGAGTGACGACAGGTCGCCGAGGGAGCGCGGCGGCAGCGGCAGAAACGAGAACCCCCACCAAACCCACATCCAATCCCCATCGCCCAGCAATCGCTTGGAGATGACGTAACAAGCCGTGAAGTTGACCAACCAAACCGCCCCGATCACACTCAGGACGATCAGTCGCTCCCAGTCCTTTCGGACCAAGGCGGTCGCGGCGAGCCAAACGCCGCCGGCGGCAAGAACGAAGATGGACGAGAAGGAAAACCAAGTCGCCAACCCGCCCGCGAACGCCCCGAGGAATCGACCAACCGTGCCTTCACTTCGGGACGGCCCCAAGACCAGGAAGGCGCAACCCAGCGCGATGAGCACATCGCTGGAATATTGTTTGAACTCACTGGAATAATAAATCAGATCATCAGAAACGGCCAGAAGCGCGATCGCGACCGGGACCGCGAACGGGGTCAGCAAGCGCCTGGCCAGCGCCCATGTGGCGCAGAGGGTCCCGATGCCGCAAACCAGCGGTATCGCGCGGAGGGAGTACGAACTATCGCCGGCCAGGCGCACCCACGAACGTTCGACGACGAGGAAGCCGGGCGGCGCAAGTTGATCACGGACAAGGGGCTTGTCGAACTCGAAGATCGGACGGCCGACGACGTTCGCCGCCAAGGCCTCCTCGTCCATCCAGAGACCGCGATTGGTCGCGTAGTCGGCCAGGCGGAGCACGACGCCGAGCGCCAGGGCCATCCAGGTCCAAGCGCGAACCGACCGGAACGGCCCGAAGAGGTCCACGACTACGCGGCGAACACGTCGGAAGGGGACTTCGCCGTTCATCCGCCGGCGTTTTGACGAATGAACGCCAGGCCGTCGCGACAGAGGTCCATGGGGTCGTCGAAGAGGTCGCGCCAAACCTTCGTGGCGGCGGCGAGCGCCGGCAGGGAGCGCCCGAACGCTTCGATGGTCAAATAGCCGTCGTAGCCGCTCGTCTTCAGGCCCGACCAGAAGGACGGCCAATTGACACCGCCGGAACCCGGCGTGCCGCGATCGTTCTCGCTCACATGCACATGGACGGTATGTTTCGCGCACGAGGCGATAGCGCGGGCCTGGTCCTTCTCTTCGATGTTGGCATGGAAGCTGTCATACATCATCTTGCAGTGTGGATGATTGACGGCTTCCACGAACTTGGCGGTTTGCGCGGCAGTGGTGAGGAAGTAGATCTCGAAGCGGTTGAGGTACTCAACGGCCATTTGGATGCCGCGGGTTTGGGCCTTCTCGGCGGCCCGTTGAAGGGTCTCGACGCCCGCGTTGAATTCGTCGCCGGTGGGCCCGTTGCCCGAGAATACACCAATGGCCGAGTGGATCGGGCCGCAAAGGACCTCGCAGCCGAACTGCTGGCCGCACTCCAAAACACGGTCCAGATGGGCGACGGCCGCTTCGCGGACCTTGGCCTCAGGGGAGATCGGGTTCGCTTCGGGCCCCATGACGGTCACGGCGGTCGCCTTCAGGCCCAGGGCGTGGAGGCGCTTGCCCAGGCGTTCGTAGGGACGAAGGTCGCTCGTGTCGAACACGGGGACCTCCACCGCGTCGAAGCCGAGGGCCTTGATCTCGTCAAGGATGGGGTCGTGCTTCTCGGTGACATGGTCGGTCCAAAGCAGCAGGTTCATACCGGTCTTCATGGTCTCTTCCTCATGAGCCATTGTCGGACGCGAGCTCTTCGGCCAAGGCCCCATCGTAGCATGAGGCCCCCCGGCGAGCACGGACTTAACGCCGGAAATCCTGATAGTAGAGCGAGCATAGGATGAGAAAGCCGACGATCGCCCAAAGCAGAGCCATGACTTGTCCGAATCGCTCCCGCCACGAGGGGCCCAAACGGCGACGCGCCGTTCGACGCCATCGCCCGCCCGCCAGCAGCGCGATCAGGACGTAAAGACCCATCATCGGCGTGCCGTAGAAGTAGCAAAGCTGCATGATCCCGTCGCGCGGCCCCACGCTTTGCGACGGCGTTTGGAAGCGGTTGTAGAGGATGGGCGGCCACATCAGCCAACTGGCCGTCCCTTGCGCGAACCAATGGAACTTTCCCGGCCCCCATCGGCGCCTGGACCGCCTTGAATCCCATAAGAGTAGCGGGGGCCCCACCAAAGACAAGGAACCCAGCAACGCCACCGAGAGATACCAAGCGGAGTTGAGCAATTCGTCCATCGATATCGAGGTCTGTCGCAGCTGGGGCAGCACCAGCCAGAAACCGACCGCGCCCGCGGCGATCAGCACCATCAAGGCGCCCAGGCTCGGCGCCGATCGCTCGCGAGGCCGTTCATCCGTGGACATGGATCAGGACCCCTCAGGCTGATGTGGGGGCGACCGCCTCCCACTTCTTCTGCTCGGCCGAGTCGAGCACGGCGTCACAGACGGCGGCCGTCTCCAGGGCCTCTCGGAAGGTGGGCGAGGTCTTGCTCCCGGTCGCGAGGTCTGCCAAGAAGTCGGCGACCTGGTGAATAAACGTATGCTCATAACCGATTTGCAGGCCGGGCACCCACCATGCCTTCATGTAGGGTTGGTCGCCGTCGGTGACGTGGACCGATCGCCAGCCCCGGACGATCGAGTCGTCGCGGTGGTCGAAGTACTGAAGTCGGTGCAAGTCGTGAAGGTCCCACTTGATCGACGCCTTCTCGCCGTTGATCTCGAACGTGTAAAGGGCCTTGTGACCCCGTGCGTAGCGGGTTGACTCGAAGAGGCCCAGCGAGCCGTTCTCGAATCGGCAAAGGAAGGCGCAAGCGTCGTCGATGCCAACGGGCTCGACTTTGCCTGTCAGGTTGTGCTGACGTTCCTTAATGAACGTTTCGGTCATGGCGCAGACCGAGGCGATCGAACCGTTGAGCCAAATCGCGGTGTCGATGCAGTGGGCGAGCAGGTCGCCGGTGACGCCCGAGCCGGCCGCCGCGGCGTCAAGCCGCCAAAGCCCCGCGCCGCCTTGAGGAAGGTCGGCGGAGATGGTCCAGTCCTGAAGGAAGTTGGCCCGATAGTGGAAGATCTTGCCCAGACGGCCCTCATCGATGAGTTGCTTGGCGAGGGTGACGGCCGGGACCCGGCGATAGTTGTACCAAACGGTGTTGGGGACACCCGCCTTTTCAACCGCCTCCACCATCGGCTGGGCCTCGGTCAGCGTGCGCGCCAGGGGCTTCTCGCAAAGGACCATCTTCCCGGCCTTGGCCGCGGCGATGGAGATCTCGGCGTGCGTGTCGTTGGGAGTGCAAATGTCGATCGCGTCGATGTCTTTACGATCCACGAGTTCACGCCAATCGGTCTCGACCGACTCGAATTGCCACTTTTCGGCGAAGGCCCGGGCGCTCTCGCGCGAGCGTCCGCAGATGGCCTTGAGGACGGGTCGATAGGAGACGTCGAAGAAGTCGTTGACGCGCTTGTAGGCGTTGGAATGGGTCCGGCCCATGAAGCCGTAGCCGACGAGACCGATGTTGAGTGGTTTTTGCGAGGGCATGGTGATCACCCTGTGAGGAGAGGGAAAGACCTCGGAGCTCGGCCTTCTGCAACGCGGCCGAACGAAGCTGTTCCTCGCCCCGCGCCCGTCGTCGCCGACGGGGGACGGGTCGAGGCCCCGATTGTAGTCGATCCGAGTCGCGGCTGCGCCCGCCCTGTTCGCCCGGGGAGGGACCACGCCGACTTGGACTGCGGGACGCGCCAGGGTCTTCAAGACCCTCGCGGGGACCCGGCGTGGGAACTCGGATACGGTTCGCCAGGTCGCACCATCGGGCAGCCGCTCGCGCACGGGTGGGCCTTCTCGTTTCGAGCGGACAAGAAACGACGCAAGGCCCGACGCTCCCGGAAGGGGCCCCGTCGGGCAGGTCCCCGGGCGTTCGCCCTGCGGATCGCAGAAGCCCAGCGCTGGTCCTGCCCCAGAAGATGGGGCCGACGGAATCGCCTGGCCGTCGTCCAAGCGGCTCGTCGAACGAGCCTCCGATGGGGGCCGTGGCGGACACGCGCCCGTCAATCCTCCTTGAGGGCGACGGCGAGCCAGGCGCGGCCGTACGCCCACCAGGTGTCGGCCGTGCGCTCCGACACGCCCAGCGCCTCGGCGCACTCGGCCAGCGTTGACCCGCCGAAGAACCGGAGCTGGATGAGCTCGGCGACCCGCGGATGCTCGATCGCCAACCACGAGAGCGCGCCGTCGAGCGCCTCGAAATCGCCCGCCGGGTCGATCGCGAGGTGGTGCGACTCCAACTTGACGCGCCGTCCGCCAGCGCGTTTGGCGGCGTTGCGGGCACGGGCGCGATCGACGAGGATTCGACGCATGGCGACGGCCGCGGCCTTCAGGTAGTCGGCCCGCGTGGCGAACGACAGGTCGCCGCCGAGCTTCAGGAACACTTCATGGACCAGCCCCGTCGCGTCGAGAGTCTGACCGGGCCGCTGCGTCGCCAGCGTGGCCGACGCGAGCCTGCGCAGCTCCTCGTACACCAGCGGCAGGAGGTCGTCGGGCCTCATCTCACGGGACGCCCGGCCCGGGGGGGCGGTCCGGGGCGTCGACCACGTCGAGGATCGCCTGCCGAATGTCGAGGTAGCCCAACCGCGGCGCCCAGCGTTCCACCTCGACCTGGTCCACACGGAGTTCTGCCATGCCGGCCTCCCCATTTTCATGATATCTTGCAATGCCCCGTCGTGGCTCGCGTCACGCCCCTGGCATCGGGGCGATCTGCCTGGGTTTCGCACGATCGGCTCGCCACTTCTTCAGCACATTGGGCATGTCCATGGCCGTGGAGGACACGATCCACGGTTCGCAAGCCTCGAGAAGCCGGAGTTGCGCGGCGAGCCGTGTACCGTCGACTCCTCTCTCTTTGGGGCGGCGGCGTGATCGAGTATAATAAAAAATGCAGAAAGATGCGGCCGGCCCGGAGCACGACCGGGGAGCGATCGATGGCGACTTTTCATCTGACCGGCGACGCACTCTGGCAACGGATGAATCGAGCCGTGGAGAAAATCCAGGAGCGGCTGGAGCGTACGGCGACGACTCTTGAGGAGGCGGCGATCCCGTACGCCATCATCGGAGGAAATGCGGTCCGGGCCTGGGTAGCCCAGGCCGACGAAGCGGCAGTCCGCACCACGCGCGACGTCGATGTCCTGCTTCGCCGGAGCGATTTTCCCCGCGCGATCGAGGTCATGGAGCGTGCCGGGTTTGTCTATCGTTATGTCAAAAGCATTGATATGTTTCTGGACAGCCCGGACGCCAAAGCCCGCGACGCCGTGCATGTCCTCTTCGCCGGAGAAAAAGTCCGGCCGGAAGACCCCGTGCCCGCACCCGACGTGGACGAAGTTGTTGAGATTCAGAAGCATCAGGTGTTGCGACTCGAGTCCCTGGTTCGGATGAAGCTGACGTCCTTCCGCGACAAGGACCGGATGCACTTGCGCGACATGATCGACGTGGAGTTGATCGATGAATCGTGGCGCGACCGATTCCCGACCGATCTCGCCGCCCGGCTTCAGGAACTGCTTGACGACCCGAACGGTTAGAGAAAGCGTTGGTCCCGGTCACGTTCTCGAGAACATCGGCATCAGGGCCGTGTCCTCGGACTCCCCCGCTCGGCCTGCCCTTTGTTGACCTCGTCCGGCTTGGCCGTGGCGGTGGGAGCATCGAATCCAGGATCGCGACCCGCTTCTTGGGCGTCGTCGCCGCCAGGATGGCGGCCTACATCCGGTCGATCACTTCCACGCGATGTCTGGGCATTGAGGAACCCTCCCAGCCGATTTTACACGGGCGATGGCCCTTCGGCGGAGTTCATTTCGCGCCGGACGGTCTCCCTTCGGGATACTTGGCCCGCTCGGCCCGCCATTTCTCCGCCTCATCCGGTCGGTCCGTCGCGGTGTACAGCTCGATCAGCCGGTCGAGAGCTTCGGGGATGCGGAGTTCGGCGCCGCCCCTTTTGGGGATCTTCTGTTCCCGCTGCTTCAGCCCGTCGTGGCCCTTCAGCAGGAATGGCTCCGCGTCGGCGTATTTCCTCTGGCCCAGCAGCGCTCCGCCGAGAGAGGAGAGCGTATTGAATGTCGTCCACGCCTCCGGCTCCATTTTCTCACGGACTGTCAAGCACTCGCGCAACGCCGTCTCCGCCTCGGCGAACTTCTTCTGCTGCATCAGATTCCCTCCCAGGCCGGCCAGTTCCCCCGCATACACCGGCGACTCGGCGCCAGACTTCTTGACGTGTGCTATCCACTTGCGCCGCCAAGACTCGGCCTTGGCAAAGTCACCGACCTCCTCATAGCCGGCAAAGGCGTTGGCGACGGTCTGCCCAGCACGCTCATGCTGGAATTCCATTCTCTCAAACCCGCTGGCGGCCGCCACGACAAGCGGCAGCGCCCTGTCCAGGCGTCCCGCAGCTCGGTACGCGGAAGCGAGATTGTTGCTGCTAGTGAGCGTGTCGGGGTGGTCGGCCCCCAGCTTCGCCTCGAAGGTCTTGAGGTTCGCTTCCAGCAGCGGCAGGGCCTTGTCCAATTGCCCGGTGACCTGGTACGCCCCGGCGAGGTTATTGCGGCCTGTGAGCGTCTGGGGGTGATCGACTCCAAGCTTCCTCTCGAGGACCTCGAGATTCGACTCGTAGAGCGGCAACGCCCTGTCCACTTGCCCCACAGCCTTGTACGCCTGGGCGAGGTTATTGCGGCTTGTGAGCGTGTGAGGGTGATCGACACCTAGTCCCAACTCACTGTCCCTGAGCGTCGACTCGAGCAACGGCAGGGCCTTGTCCAGTTGCCTGTCGGCCTGATACGCCTGGGCGAGATTGTTGCGGCTGCTGAGCGTCAGGCTGTGGTCTGCACCCAGCCTGGACTCCCGAGCCTTCAGGTTCGCCTCCAGCAGCGGCAACGCCTTGCGCGGCTGCCCGATAGTCAGGTACACCATTCCGAGAGTGTTTCGGCTTTCGATCGTGTCGGGGTGGTCGACCCCCATCTTCGCCGCGAAGGCCTTGAGGTTCTCTTCCAGCAGCAGCAACGCCCTGTCCGGTTTTCCGGCCTGGAAGCACGCCACGGCGAAGTTGTTGCGCGTGGCGAGCGTCTTGGGGTGGTCGATCCCCATCTTCGCCTCCTGGGCCGTGAGCGTCGTCTCGAGCAGCGGCAGTGCCTCTTCAAATCGCCTGTCGGCCAGATACGCCAGGGCGACACTGTTGCGGCTGGTGAGCGTGTCGGGGTGGTCGGCGCCTAGCGCCGCCTCGCGTGATTTGAGCGTCGCCTCGAACAGCCGCAGCGCCCGTTCCGGTTCCCCGGCGGCCTGGTACGATATTGCGAGATTGTTCCGGGTGGTTAGCGTTTCTGGGTGTTCGGCCCCCAGCTGCGTCTCGAAGGACTTGAGCGTCGAGTTCAGCAGTTGCAACGCCCTGTCATGTTGCCCGGCGGCCTGGTACGCCAGGGCGAGATTGTTGCGGCTGGCGAGCGTGTCAGGGTGTTCGGCCCCCAGCTGCGTCTCGAAGGACATGAGCGTCGACTCAAAGAGCGGCAGCGCCCTGGCCAATTGCCCGTCGGCCTGGTACGCCGCGGCGAGATGGCCGCGGCTGGTGAGCGATTCGGGGTGTTCGGCCCCCTGCTTCGCCTCCTGAACGCCGTGCGCCTTCTCCAAGACTTCGATGGCCTTGGCCGAGTTGCCCAACTCGCGAAGGGTGTTCCCCAGGACGGACTGCATACGGGCCACCGCGAGAGGGTCGCCGACCGAATCGGCATCGAGTCGATCGGCCGCCTTCTCGGCACGGTCTCGCAGCTTCTCGTAAACGGTAGGACCATCCTTTTCTTCTTTCTGAGGGTTGATCCCGGCGAGCATGCCTGCGAATAGTTCGACCCCCTTCTCGATCTGGGCCAACCGCTTTTTCGTCTGCTCGTTGGCAAGCCATGCCGCCGTCTCGGCGCGGGTCGCCCTGATCGCCTGCCAGGTGCTGACGGCGATACCGGCGACCAGCAAGAAGGCCATGGCCGCGGCCGTGGTCAATGCGGCCCGATGCTTCTTCGCGAACTTCCGCATCCGATAAACCGCGCTCGGCGGGTGGGCCTGCACCGTCTCGCCGTCCAGGAATCGTTGCACATCGGCCGCGAACCCGTTGGCCGTCTCGCAAAGGACTACCGGCTCAGCCGGCGCGCCATTGAGGAAGCCATCCGATACTTCGATCCACCCAAGGCCGCCTGAGGATCTGACTTTCTTCACGGACCGGAATCTGGGCTCGGTGCTATTCGCCGGGCAACTCCGGTCCGCCGGTCTCCGGGTGGTGGTGCACGACGATGTGTACGAGCAGACAGAGCGCGACCCCTGGATCTACTATGAGTGCGGTAAGAAGGGGTGGGTCGTCATCACGTCCGACAAGGCTTTTCTGGCGTCCGTGCCGCACATGATGGCCCTGCAAGCCGCCTGCACCCGGGTCATCGCCTTCACGAACAATAACTACAACTCGGACGTTCGCGGCCACGCGTTCCTCAGGGCGAGGGGCCGCATTTTCCCCACTCTCGCCAAAAGCGACCCAAGGGAGCCGTTGGTCTTGGTCGTCGGGATGGAGGGTACGCTGCGAGTCGCGAAAACGGAGAAGGTCCGGCGGAAACAATGCAGTCCCAAGGACTGGGAGAGCTTCGAACGCGTCTACCTCGCGGAGGGGCTCGTGGCTAC
>CALLYK010000238.1 GCA_937858365.1 uncultured Isosphaeraceae bacterium
GTGGTAAAGCGGCTTCTTCTCAATCGGGTCCACACAGAAGCCACTGGATCGTCCGTAAGTGGTGAGGACGATTTGATCATCGCGGCGAGCGCGGACGAAGCAGAAGCCGCTTTGGCCCTCGTGGAGCTTGCAATCGCGCGGGCAGAGGTCGCACTGGACGCGGCCGTCGTCGAGCGCGTGCCAGTACTTCGTCGGGACGATGGCGGCGTTAGTCTCGGTGTTGTTCGAGATCATCGCGGACCTGCTCCGTCGGGTCGACATGGTTAGAATGGTGGTCGTTGGAGGACTCGCCGATGATTCGTCCAGCCGCGGTCGCCGGGACCTTTTACCCAGCAAGTCCCGTGACGTTGCGGTCGGCACTGCGGGCCTTGCTCGCGGAGGCGCCGAGGCCCGGTTCGGTCGTCCCGCGCGGCTTGATCGTACCACACGCCGGATACACCTATTCGGGGCCGATCGCCGCGAGTGCTTACGGTTTCCTGCTGGGTGAAGGAACGCCCATCGTGCGGCGCGTCGTCCTGCTGGGGACGGCCCATCGGGGCGGCGTTCGCGGCCTGGCCGCGAGTTCGGCGAGCGCCTTCGCCACGCCATTGGGTCTCGTGCCGGTCGATCAAGACGCCTTGGGACAATGCGCGGACCTGGCGCAAGTCCGAGTGGACGACGAGGCGCATCGGACCGACCACGCCTTGGAAGTCCAGTTGCCGTTCTTGCAAGTGACGCTGGGCGAGTTCGCCTTTGTGCCTTTGCTGGTGGGGCGATCGTCGCCCCGCGAGGTGGCCGAAGTCGTCGACCGCCTCGTGACGGGACCGGAGGACCTGCTCGTCGTCAGCTCCGACCTCAGCCACTATCTCGGTTACGACGCGGCCCGCCAAAAAGATCACGCTACGGCCTTGCTCATCGAGGCCCGCGACGAAACGAGTCTCACGCCCGACCGGGCTTGCGGCGCCTACGCGGTCGCCGGGTCATTGTTGGTGGCGCGTCGGCGGCATTGGCGAGTGGAAACGGTGGACCTGAGGAACTCGGGCGACACGTCCGGTCGGACCGATCGCGTGGTCGGCTATGGTGCCTTCGTCATGCGGACGGAATAGGGCCCTTCAGTCCTCTTGCTGGAAGCGCCAGCCGCCGCCCATGTCTCGGTCGATGTTGAGGTTCAGAAAGGGCCCGGGAACGCCCGCCATTCCAGGGGCGATCCGTGCCAGGCCCGTTCGGCCCGACGGGTTCGGGTCCAAGACCAGGCCCACGTTTCCGGACACTGGTTCCACGACCCCTCCGGTGACGCGCAACAATCCCACGCGCCTGGGCCATTGGACCGTCTTGCCCGCCGCGACGTCGTCAGCCAAACGATTGAGCGCCGGCCGGGAGATCAAGACGGCCGCTCGCTGTGGGAGGAACATGAAGATCATGACGAAGGGCAGCAAGGAGGCCAGCGCGACGGCGACCAAACGGGCCCAAGCGGCGGCGCCGCGATCGCGGCGGTCGCGAGCGCTCGTGAGCCAGAACGCGTAGGAAACACAAACCAGGCCCACGACCAGCAGCGACGTCTGAAGCATCAGGATCAGGGCGATGGGGCCGAACTCGCACAGCCCTTGAAAGAAGACCACCGCGTTCATGACCAGCGCCAGCAAGAAGAACCGCGTCTGCGCGCGGTGGGCCTTGTCGCGCGCGGGAAGGCCGTGGGCCAGGGCCAACGACAAGGCGATCCCGGTCGGGATCAGAAGTACGCCGACGAGCCAACCCGTGCCTCTGGCCAACGCGAAGAAGGCGGCGCAGGCCGCCACCGCCGCCATCAAGTGGAGCAGGCGCGGTCGGGAAGGGGCGTCAATAGATGCCATGCAACGGTCCTCCAGGCGCCGCCAACGCGTCCACTCGACGCTCGATCTCGGGGTCGTCCTCTAGAGGTGGCGCATGGTGCGACTTGACCCGCGCGTCGATCACGAGTGGGCCCGAGCAGCCCCAGTGCTTCCGGTCGATGAAGGCCCCCACGCCGTCGATGTCGGCCGCGGGGTCCGACCGCGTGAACGTCACCCAAAGGAAGTTCCGCAGAGAACGCGAGCTGAAGTCGCTGTCATCCGCGAGGACCACGAGCGGAAAAGCGGGCGCGTGCAACGACCGGCAGAGACTTTCCATGTCGCCATTCCCAGGCGAATGGGGCGGCCCTTGGATGACGAGCACACCGGGCATCGCCAGTCGGGGCGCCTCGAAGCGATCGCCCAGGCGCAAGTCATCGGGCAGTTCGGTGGGCAAAGTACGACGTTTCGGACCGGCCGCCGCGATCACGACCTTCGACCCCTGGTTCAACCCGTGCCCCGAGTAATCCAGAGTGTCGATCGTCGTGCGCGTTTGAAAGTGCAGGTCGTCACGCCAGTCGACGCGTTCCAAGGCGTGGCGGAGGAAGGCACCGATGTCATGGATGTCGAGGTCGGGCGCGTCTTGCTCGGCGATGATCCAAAGGTATTTGGCCAGCGACATTTGCCCTTGTCCCAGGATCGCGTTGGCCTGGGTGAGCAGCTCCTGCGGCCTTCGCTCGCTCGCGTAGGGAACGTAGCGCTCGCTGCCGATCGCCAGCAAGAGGGGATGCACACCCGCGGCGTCCACCGCGTGGACCGCCTTCACTCCCGGCAAGACGGTCGGGATGAGCGGGCCCGTCAACTCGTGGATCAACTCGCCAAAGGTCGTGTCTTCCTGAGGCGGACGGCCGACCGTCGTAAACGGCCAGATTGCGCCGGGACGATGATAAACCCGTTCGACTTTGAGGACCGGAAAGTCATGCACAAGCGCGTAGTAGCCCAGGTGGTCGCCGAAGGGGCCTTCCGGTTTCGTTCGCGACGGGTCCACATGTCCTTGGATGACGAAGTCGGCCTCCGCCGGTATGGGTAGGGCCCCATCGGGCTGGACCATCCGCACGCGCCGGCCGCCGAGCGCGCCGGCGAAGCTCAGCTCGGGAAGGCCTTCGGGCAGGGGCATCACGGCCGCGACCATCATGGCGGGCGGGCCGCCGATGAACACGTTCACACGCAAGGGCTTCCCGCTCCGAATGGCCGCCTCATGATGCACGCCGATCCCCCGATGGAGCTGATAGTGGAGCCCGACCTCGCGGTCCTGTTCGTACCGGTTCCCACCGAGTTGCACACGATACATGCCCAGGTTGGACTTGGCCAAGCCGGGGCGATCCGGGTGCTCCGTGTAGACCTGCGGCAAGGTGACAAAGGGCCCGCCGTCGCGAGGCCACGAGACGAGGGCCGGGAGCTGGCTGATCGTGGTCGCGTGGGTCAGGATCGGACCGTTCGCCACGCGCTTGGGCAAGAGATGGAGGGCCGTGAACGGGACGTCCCGATAGCGCCAGGGACGCCTCAAGGCTACCGGCGGCGCGACCTTCAATTCGACGAGATGGCGGACCGATTCCAGCGTGTCTCGAAAGAGGAAGCGGGCCCGTCCCAGTGTGCCGAAGAGGTTCGCGAGCAGTGGGAACGAACTGCCGCGCACACGCGTAAAGAGCAGCGCGGGGCCTTTCGCTTCGTACACGCGGCGCTGGATGGCGCCCGCTTCGAGGTGGGGCGAGATCTCTCGGTCGATCTCGATCAGGTGGCCATGACGCCGCAAGTCGGCGACGCAATCGGCGAGGGAGCGATGACCCATCGGGCGGCGGTCCTATCGGGCGGCGCGAATCGTCCCCTCGTTGTAGGCGGCGAAGGCCCCTTCGTGGACATCTCCAGGACGATGAGGATACCATGCTCGGGCCGGTGAAGGCGTCGGGCGCGCTCCGGTTTTGGTCGTGGACACACACGAAACGGCGACGATGACGAAACCAGGACGATGACGACGACCGCCCCCGAATCGACCGCGAACGTGGACAAGTCCGGGCGCCGGGTCCGCGCGATGTTCGGGTCGATCGCCGGGCGCTACGACTTACTGAATCATCTGTTAAGCCTGAACATTGACAAGTCGTGGCGGCGTTTCACGACGCGGATGGTCCCGCCCCAACCCGGCGTGCCGGTCCTCGATTGCTGCACCGGCACGGCCGACCTGGCGTTGGCCTATCATGAATTCAGTCGAGGCGCCACACCGATCATCGGCGCGGATTTCTGCCATGAAATGCTGGCCCTGGGCGTGGCGAAAGTGGACAAGGCGGGCGCGTCGGGGAGCGTGCAACTGATCGAGGGGGACACGCAACGACTACCCCTGGCCGACGACACGTTCGGTGTGGTAACGGTCGCCTTCGGCCTGCGTAACGTGGCCGACACGGTGAAGGGGATCGACGAACTCATCCGCGTCGCCCGTCCGGGGGGCAAAGTGGCGATCCTGGAATTCTCTCGGCCGCGAGGCGCCTTTTTGGGCCGGCTTTATCTGACCTTCTTCCGACACATCTTGCCCAAGGTCGGCCAATCGATCGCGCCCAACCAATACGGTGCTTACGCGTACCTGCCCCAAAGCGTGCTCGAATTCCCGGACGG
The DNA here is from genome assembly GCA_937858365.1 of uncultured Isosphaeraceae bacterium. Classification (GTDB taxonomy): domain Bacteria; phylum Planctomycetota; class Planctomycetia; order Isosphaerales; family Isosphaeraceae; genus CALLYK01. Next base: position 4,449 of record CALLYK010000238.1, read on the forward strand.
TCAGGTGATGAAGGACTTGCTCTCGGCGCGCGGACTTCGCGAAGTCGTGGCGCATGAACTCACGTTCGGCATCGCCACACTCTATGTGGGCACAAAGCCTGAGCGGAACGGGGCCTGATTTCAGTGGCTTCGCGGGGTCCGCCAAGCAGCTAAGTTGGTCCAAGGGCGGTCGCGCTTTGGTCGACAACTAGGCCGTGAAACTCGGCCGCGTGAAAGCCAAAAAACAAACCGGCCGGGACACGCTGCCCTGTGGCCACCTCTCCCATAGCCACTTGGCGACGCGTCCCGGCCGGCTCGGCTCGAAGCGACCCACCCGACCAGGGAGAGTGGGTCGCGATTGTGAGATAGGGCGAGCGGGGGGGTCGTGCGAGGCAACCCGCTCGCCCTTCGGCGGTTGGCGAGCGGCAAGCCGCGTCACCGTCGCCGTTGGGGGTGGTTCGTTGGGAGGGCCATCGGTCGCCGTCACTTCGTTTCGACCCGGCCCTCACGGACGAAAAAGAGAAAGTGCAAAGTCAGTGCCAAAGACGGACGAATGATTCCAAGGCGGGCACAACCGTATCACGAAGTCTCGTTCAACGCCGGAACCACTCAGGACTTGCGACTGGAAGGCCAATCGGTCAGGATGTCCGACCCCGGCCCCGTCGCACCCCCTGGCGATGGTCGCCCTCACGGTTGAGTCTTGAGATAGGGCAGTCCCCGCCCAATTGCTGGGCAGTCACGACCGCCCTGAGGAGTCCATTGAGCATCGTGGCCCAAAAACACACGCAAGCGTCCAAAACGGAACCGTTGCCGACTTCGACCGACCCGTCTTCATTCCTGTCACTCGCCCTGGACGATCCGTCCCAGGGGCTCGGGTCGCGTCTGGCTCGTCTTCTCCATCGGGCCCTCGACGAGGAAGGTGTGCCCCGGACCTGGCCCGTCGAGACCTGGTGGCCCATTTTGAACGCCCTCGCGATGGCCCGACAACGGCACGAAGTCGTTTGGCCGGAGCGCCTCGACCGTCGTCTGGAAGGGTTCGTCCGCGCCGCCTTGCGGTTCACGCGACCCGACGGCCGGGCGATCGGTGAAGGGGAAGCGGACTCGGCCGGCCGGATCAAGCTCATGCGGACGTGGGCCGACTGGCTTCCCGACCCGGCGATCGCGTCGGTCGTCGCCCGTTGGTTCCCGACCCGTTCGAGAAAGGCGCAAGCCGCGAACGCGCCACCTCTACCCGCCTTCGCGTGTTCGGATCGTCCCCTGGCGATCTTACGACCGGACTGGTCCCCCCAGGGCGACTTGATCGCTGTCGATCATCGCGCGACCGACCTTCCTTGCGGGCTCACCTTGGTGGGGGGCGGTCGGGCCTGGATGGGACCACACTGGCTGGGGGCCGACACCACCGCCCGGCCGCGTTTGACCGCATGGAAAACAGGCCCTTACGCCGACTTTTTGGAATGGACATACCCCAGCGAGCGAGGCCGGACGACCCGCACCGCATTGCTCCTGCGTGGGCGCGACCTGGCCCTGATCGGCGAGCTTGTGGAAGGCCCCGGCGAATCGGTCCAAGCTTTTGGACTCGGTCCGGGGGTCGTCACCAAGGCGCTGGAGGGATCGACCGTGGTGCTCCTCAAGGCCGCCAAGTCAGGGACGGCCCGCGTCGTGCCCTTGGCGCTGCCGATGACGCCCAGCGCCTCCGGGTCTTGCGAGGTGGTTAATGGTCGTTTGACGATACGTTTTCTCCATTCCGGCAAACGCGGCTGGTCGCCCTTGTTGGTCAGTTGGGGGACCGAGCGGGCCCGCAAACCGGTCCGTTGGCGGGCCCTGACGGTCACCCGAAAGTCCAAGGTCTGCCCGGCCGACGTCGCGGTCGCTTGGCGGGTCTGGTGGTCCCAGGACGACTCGATCGTCATCTACCGAAGCCTGGCCAAGCATGAATCGAGCGTCTTCCTCGGCCATCAAACCAAGGTCGGCACCCGCTTCTTCGTCGCCGAGTTCGACGAAGACGGCGACATGAGGCCCTTGCTCACTGTTTGATTGCCTCGCGAACTTGCCGACCGGCGCGGGCCCTGGCTACGCTTGGAAGATGGAAATTCACCCCGAGGTCCTGCGGGCCAACCTGGAAGACGTACGCGGACGTATCGCCGCCGCGGCGCGACGCGCCGGTCGGGACCCGGCCGCCGTCACCCTTGTCGCCGTGACCAAACGTCGCTCGATCGCCGCCACGCGCGCCCTTCTCGACCTGGGTGTGAGCGACCTGGGCGAAAACTACCCTCAAGAACTCTGGGCCAAGGCCGAGGCCCTGCGCGACCAGCCCGTTCGTTGGCATCTGATCGGCCATTTGCAGTCGAACAAGGCCAAGCGCACCTGGCCGCTCGTTCGGTTCGTCCACGCGGTCGATTCCCTCAAACTGCTCAAGGTACTCAACGACCTGGCGGCCGTCGGTGAGGCGCCGCGCGTCTGTCTTCAGGTGAACGTGTCGGAAGAGGCGGCCAAGCACGGCTGGAGCGCCGAGGGCCTTCTCGCCGAGGCCGACGCGATCGCCGAGTGTCGGCGCCTGCCGATCGTCGGCCTGATGACGATGGCGGCCGAGACCGACGACCCTGAAAGCGCCCGACCCGCCTTTGCTTGTTTGCGAGCACTCCGCGACGAGCTGGCCCACCGGACGGGCCTGGCCCTCTCCGAGCTCTCGATGGGGATGTCGGGCGATTACGAAGTGGCGATCGAGGAAGGGGCGACCCTCGTGCGCGTGGGCTCGGCCCTTTTTCAAGGGGTCGAAAGCCAATGATCACGCCCCATGCTCAAGGTTCGGTGCTTCTCGTTCGGGCCCACCCAGGGGCCCGGCGCGACGCGATCGAAGGGGAGCGCGCGGGGGCCTTGCGGGTCTCAGTGCGGGCGGCCCCCGATCGTGGTCGGGCCAACGAAGCGATCGCCGAGCTTTTGGCCGATCGCCTGGACCTCGCCGGAAGCCGCGTCTCGCTCCTGGCCGGTCCCACATCGCGCGACAAACGCTTCTTGATTGAAGGACTCGCGCCGGACGACGTCCGGGCGCGATTGGCCCCCCATCTTCCGGAAACGAAGGCCACATGACCGAGCGGACCCTCCACCCCTTGTCGGCACCGCCGATGGCCCGCGTGCGCGTGCCCGGGTCGAAGAGCCTGACGAACCGCGCCCTGATCGTCGCCGCGCTGGCCAAAGGGAAGTCCCTGCTCACGGGCGCCCTCGAGAGCGACGACACCCGGGTCATGATCGAGGCCCTCCGCAAACTCGGTCTGACGATCGACCACGACCCAATCGCCGCGACGATCACCGTCTCGGGAGGCGGAACGGCCCCACCCGTGAAGGAGGCCGAACTCTTCCTGGCCAACTCCGGGACGAGCCTGCGCTTCTTGACCGCATTCGTGGCGGCGGTCTGTCGAGGGACCTATCGTCTCGATGGTTCGCCCCGAATGCGAGAACGGCCGATCGCCGACCTGCTGCTCGCGCTCAACCGTCTGGGTGCGTTCGCCACGAGCGACGCGGGCACGGGCTGTCCCCCCGTCACGGTGAAGGCCGACGGACTCGACGGCGGCTTCGTGGACGTCCGAGGCGACGTCTCCAGCCAGTTCCTCAGCGGCCTTCTGATGGTCCTGCCACGCGCCCGCGAAAAGACGACCGTGGAAGTGATCGGCACGCTCGTCTCGCGTCCTTACGTGGCGATGACCATCGCCGTGATGGAGGCGTTCGGCGTGGCGATCGCCAATCACGGCTTCAAGCGCTTCAACGTCGAACCGGCGCGTTACGACGCACGGACCTACGCGATTGAACCCGACGCCTCGGCGGCCAGTTATTTCTTCGCGGCGGCGGCCCTCACCGGAGGCACGGTCACGGTGGAAGGACTGGGCGAGCGTAGCGTGCAAGGGGACTTGGCCTTCGTGGACCTTCTCGAACACATGGGCTGCCGCGTCGTGAAGTCGGCGACCGAAACGACCGTCTGCGGTGCCCCGTTGCGCGGGATCGACGTGGACATGAACGCGATCAGCGATACGGTGATGACCCTGGGCGTGCTGGCCCTCTTCGCCGACGGCGTCACGCGCATCCGCAACGTAGCGCACATACGCCACAAGGAGACCGACCGGATCGCCGCCCTGGCAACCGAGCTGCGGAAACTGGGCGCGACCGTGACCGAACGGCCCGACGGCCTCGTGATCGTGCCTCCGGAGCGGGTCCAACCGGCGCGTGTGGCGACCTACGACGACCACCGGATGGCGATGTCGTTCGCGGTGGCCGGACTGAAGACGGAAGGGGTGGTGATCGAGGGCCCCGAATGCGTGGCCAAAACGTATCCACGCTTCTGGGATGATTGGGAGGTCCTACGGAGCGGGACTTCACTGACATCATCATGATCGAAGCCTGCATGATAAACAAATACTAAGTGGCGCCGCCTCCGGGGACGAGGCGAAACACCGCTCGATTGGCATGTCGATTTTTCACCGCGAGCCGGGACTTGACTCCGGGGCCGACGCCTTGCACAATTCCAATCCCCATTCGTCGGCGTGGTCTTTTCCCCAACAATGCGTTGTTCGTCGTGAAGGGCCCAACATGCCTCGACACTTGACGACCGCCCTGGGGTTCCAAGACCTTCAGGTGGGGGATGAATGGGTCAGTCCGGCCCGGACCGTCACCGAGGCCGACGTCGTGGCCTTCGCGGGCATTTCGGGAGATTTCAACGCGATCCACATGGACCACGAGACCGCCCGACAAGGCACCTTTCGCGCCCCGGTGGCCCACGGTCTCCTCGGCCTGGCGATGGCCAGCGGCCTTGCCAGCAACGCCCCTCGCGTCGATACACTCGCTTTTCTTGGCATACTGCACTGGAACTTCACTTTGCCGATCCTTTTCGGCGACACGATCCACGTGGTCTCACGCGTGCTGGCCTTGGACCCACGGGCCCGAGGTCGGCGCGGCGTCGTGACGTGGCACCGCGAGCTGGTCAACCAGCGCGGGGAGACCGTCCAGGAAGGTCGGACCCAGACCCTCGTTCGATCCACCGCGCCCCTGTCGGCCGGTGACGAGGGGCCATCCCAGGACGATAACGCCTGACGCGAAGGGGGCACTCGTGCGCCGGTATTCCACCGAGATCGTCATTCCCGCCGACCGCTTCGTCGCCGTGCAGTTGCCGGAAGACCTGCCCGATGGCCCGGCCGTCCTCGCCGTGTATGTCAAGGAAGAAACCGACGAAGAACGCCCATGGACCGAAGACATCGACCCTGATCGCCAAGACATCGAGTGGTGGGAAGAGTTCGAGGACGCCGCCATTTGACGGCCTCACGCCGCCGACGAACCGCCTTCCATCGCGGTCCGTAACTGCTCCCGTACGGTCGGCCAGGCCCGGTCGGGCGTGAGCTCGGTCATGCATTCCAAGCGAGAGCACTGCTTGATGAGCGAGCCGGCGCACCAAACGCGCGTCGCCACGACGCGCGCCTCGGGCGAATAAGGGCCGGTCTTGGCCGGGTCGGAGCAGGTGAAGAGGGCGACGACCCGCGCTCCAGCCGCCAGGGCCAGGTGGAGCGGGCCCGTGTCGTTCGAGAGGAAGAGGTCCCCGGCCTTCGCCACGGCCGCGAGTTGGGGCAAGTTGGTGGCGCCGGCCAGGTCCAGGATCGGTCGTGGTCCCAGGGCCCGTTTGAGGTCGTTCACCAAGGGGCGGTCCTCGGCCGCGCCGACCGCGACCAGGCCCGCGCCGAAGTCCTCAAAGGCCCTTCGGGCCAGTTCGGCGAAATGTTCCGGCGGCCATCGTTTCGTCGTCCAACGGGCGCCGACGTTCAAGATGAATCGGGGACGAGGCACCGGGGCGAGTCGTTCCTCGGCCCAGGCGGTCGCTTCGGGACGCGCGGGCAGCGTGAAGCGCGGGGTCGTCACGCGCGCGCCCAAGGCATCGGCGACCAGCAGCATGCGATCGACCATGTGTCGCGGGCCGGGCACGGTCGTGACGCGATGTGTGTAGGCGCGCGCGGCCCCCTCACGGGCCTCGGCCAGCCCGACGCGCACGGGAGCACCCGTAGCGAGGGTCATCACGCCGGAGCGCAACAAGCCTTGAAGGTCGATCACCAGGTCGAACCTGAGGCGTCGAAGGCCCGCCAGGAACGACGCGATGTTCGCGACGCCGCGCGGCGAGACCTTCGCGGCGCCGCGATCGAACGGGACGACCTCGTCCAGGTCGGGATGCCCCTCCACGAGCGCCCGAAGCCCTTTGTTCACGACCCAGGCGATATGGGCCTGGGGCCATCGAGCACGCAGGGACGAGAGCACGGGCAGCGCATGGACGACGTCGCCAAGCGAGCTGGGCTTGATCAAACAGACCCGAAGTGGTTCAACACGGGCCAAATCCAAGGCCATCGGCGAGGTCCCCCCAAGGCGCCGGGGAAGCGCGGGCCGTACCATAGTCGGGCCGGCGAGGGTGGTCAATCGCAAGGGCGGAAGGGAAGGGGACGTCATGAGCGTTCTAGTCTTGACGGCGCTGGTTTTGGCGGATGCGGGCGGAGTGGTCGACTTTCGGCCGTCGTCGAGCGAGGCGTCCGTGCCGGCCTTGTTCCGCCTGGAAGCGGCGACCTTCCGCTACGAGACGACCCCCGTGCGCGAGACCGCCCGCCATAAGGTCTCGACGGTGCGTTTTCCGTCGCCGATCGAGTCGCCCGACCCCGTGAACAACGTCGTCCACGCCGAGTTCTTCGAGCCCACGACACCTACGGATCGGAAGCGCGCCGGCGTGATCGTCTTGCACATTTTGGGGGCCGACTTCGCCCTTTCGCGTTTCATGGCCTCGCGCCTGGCCGATTCGGGTGTATCGGCCCTCTTCGTCAAGCTGCCTTATTACGGCGAACGGCAACCGCCCGGCATGGGCGACCAGCGCCGGCTCTTGGCGACGGACGTCGACCGAGCACGCTTGGCGATGCGTCAAGGGATTTGCGACGTTCGCCGGGCCGCCGCCTGGTTGTCGGCTCGACCGGAGATCGACCCGGAGCGGCTGGGTGTCACGGGCGTGAGCCTGGGCGGGATCGTCGCGGCGGTCTCTTCGGCGGTGGGGCCCGAGTTCCGCAGTTCGGCCTTGCTCTTGGCGGGTGGGGACCTCGCCGACTTGCTCTGGCGGATGCCGCAAGGGGCCGAGGAGCGCGCCCGCTGGGTCGCCTCCGGCAAGACGAAGGCCGACCTGGAGGAATTGACGAGGCCCTTCGACCCGCTCACCTACGCGGAGCGTCTGCGGGGCAAGAAGGTGCTGATGATGGCGGGCGCGACCGATGAAGTGGTCCCGCCCGAGAGCGCCAAGGCACTCTGGGAGAAGGCCGGCAAGCCCACCATCCGCTGGTTCGACTGCGGCCACTACTCGGCCATTGGATACCTCTTGCCCGCGGTCCGGGAGATGGTCGACTTTTTCGCGGACGCGCCGAAGTCCGAATGAGGCTCGGATTGCAGCGTGGGGGCCGGGGGGTTATCTTCCCAGCCAAGGTGAATCGCCTCAAGACAGGTCGGAGGTGCCCGCGATGTCCGCCAAGGTGACGAGCGCGTTTCTTTATGTCGAGGACGTGCGCGAGTCCATCGAGTTTTATCAGGACATCGTGGGCGCGGAGGTCAGCCAGCTTCATGCCGAAGTGGAAGACGGCCCGATCACGCTCGCGATCCTCCGCATCGGCGAGTTCGCCCTGATGCTCCATCCCCAGGATGAACTGGCCGACGAGTTCGCCGACCAGAAGCCGGGCGTAGGCATCCACCTGCAACTCCGCGTGGACGACATCGACGCCTTTTATCAACACTGCATCGACGAAGGGGCCATGCTTAGCCTCTCCGGAGAGCCGGTAGACCAAGAATGGGGCTGGCGCGAACTCGCCCTCAAAGACCCCGACGGCTACGTTTGGTCGATCTATCAAGACCTGACCGGCGGCCAGTGGTCGTAACCAAGTGTCCGCTCTGGGACCACGCCCTTCACCCTCGCCGGACCGCTTTGGTCGATGTGTGACCGAAGGATTGCCATCTCGCACGCGCTCGATTCGCACGTCATGATGAAGCGCGACGGCGACCCGACTTCCAGCCTGGCGACGAGCGCGACCGATGGCACCAAAGAAACCGAGGAAAGCGGCCGCTCCCAAGGCTGGGGCCAAGCCGAAGGCGACCGTGAATTCCCAGGTGAAGGAAATTGAGTCCCTTCTCAAGCGCGATCTGTTCCGGCTGGCGTTGCAGAAAGCCAGGCCGCTCTGGGAGTCCGAGGGGTCGCCCCTGAACCACAGCCTCCTCGAAGAAGCCCTGCTCGGTCGAGCGATGGAACTCTGGAGGAACCGGATGCCCGCCGCGGCCCGCGGGCTCGCCGAGCAACTCGCCGAACTGGGTGTGACCACCGGGTGGACGGCCGAGGAAGCGCATGGGCTCTTCATCGGGCTGGGGATGTTCTCCGAGGCCCGGGCCCTGCCAACCAACGACACGCCATCCCAGATCGCCCGGAACTTCGCCCAGGCGGAGGCCGACCTCGCGGTCCTCCACCCCGATCGGGCCGAGCAGGTCTCTGCGGAAGTCCGCGCGATGGGCCAGGTCGTCCGCGACTCCCTGGAATCCATCCTCCAAGGAGATACCGAACGAGGGTTGGAGGCCCTGCGCGAGGTCCCCCGTCAGTCGCCGTTCGCCGATTGGAGGCTCCTGGCGCGCGGCCTGGCCGCGCGCGCTCGGGGCGATCAGGCCGACATGCGCGCGAATTGGGGACGACTCGACACGCTCCGCCCTCCCGCCCGGATCGCGCGGGCCTTGACGATCCTCCAAGATGGCACGGAAGCGCCGGGCCGCTCGACCCTCGCCTGGGAGGAGAAGGTCTTCGGCGCGCCGCTCCTGGACCCGTTGTTGACCCTTCGCGAAGACATGGCGCGAGATGATTGGCAGAGCGCTCTCGACCAATTGGAACAGGTCCGTCCGGTGCTCTCGCGCGTGGACCCGGCCCTTTCCCATCGGCTCACCAACGCGCTGTATCACCCCTTGGTCCGCGCCGTCCAATCGCTCGAGCACGATGAGGCGTGGGAACTCGTGGATCGGTTCACTGAGGCCGCGGAACCACTCCCCATCGACCCGAATTGGGACCGCCTCCGGGCGATGATCTGGGAAGCACAACCGTCGGGGCTGAAGCAGGCGATCTTCCTCTGGCGCGGTTACATCGACTGGCTCGGGCGCTCGCCCGCCCTGAAGGAAGAGGAGCGCGGTCTGGCCAAGGGGCTCGTCCTAAGACGCCTCGCCGGCGAGTCGCACGCGGCGGCCCAACAGGTCGCGGACTCGGCCGGCTTGCCGTTTCATCGCCCCATCCCGAAGCGGGAGATTGAAATGGCCCGCCAAACCACGATCGACATCTACCATGAGGCGCTGAAGGCCGCACCCCAGCTCCGACCCCTCTACGGGACCTTGAGGACCATTCTGGTCGAGTGGGGTCGCGAGGATGAGGCGGCCGAGGTCGCCCGCCGGGCCGTCGCGCGGTTCCCCGATGATGACGATGCGCACATGTTCCTCGCCGAACATCATCTCCGGCGTCAAGAACCCGATGCGTCTCTGGAGCACGCCTTGCGCGTCAGGGCGATCAAGCCTCTGGATGAGGGCGCGCGCATCGCCGAATGGTCGGCCCGGATTCTCCTCGGGCGCGAACTGGCCGTGAAGGGGCGGTTCGATGAGTCCCGGACCGAATTCGACCAGGCCAGGCGCCTACGGTCCGAGGCCGACCGTTGGCCCCAAACCCTGGCGCGACAAGCCGTCTTGGAATTCAAGGCCGGAGAGACGGAGAAGGCCGAATCTCTTTGGGACGAGGCCATCAAGGGCCTGAAGGTCCCGGCCGCCCTTCATCTCGCCATGCTGGTTGAGGCGGTCCGCTTCAAGTTGCCCAAGGACCTCCTCGATCGGTTTGAGAAAGCGTGGCGGACCGTCCTGACGGGTAAGGTCTCGGGCGAAGTCGCCGGGGCCCTCTGTGAGATCATGCTCCCATTCGCCGGCGGACTGGCGGATTACCCCGGCCGCGAGAAACACCTCAAAGAGGTGGTGGACTACGTCCGAAGGACCTCTCGCACCAAATACGCGCATGATGACCTGGCCCATGTCGTCGCCTGCCTTTGCCTTCTTCCCAAAGAGGCCGCCCTTTTCAAGAAGACCGGACTGCGCGGGGCCAAGCTCTTCCCCGATTCCCCCTTCTTCCTCATGATCGGCTCCACTCACGACTTCAGCGGCTTCCCCCTCGACTTCGTCGGGCGGGAGAAGGCCCGGGCGAAGCTCGAGAAGGCCCTGGAATTGGCCGAGACCTCAACCAATCCGTTTGACCGACAGGTCTTGCCCGAGATCCGCGAGCGGCTCTCCAGACTCCAAGACCTCGCCGTTGGTCCCATGGGGCTTCCCTTCCCCTTCCCGACGCCGGGCGGGCGGTCCATGGGTGGCGTCGAAGACATCCTGGCCTCCATGCTCGACGAGGCCGGGCCGGACTTGGACCTTGACGACCTCCTCGACCTCCTGGGCAAGCCCCCCCGAGGCCGACCGCGCAAGGCGTCGGCCCCCAAGTCGAAACCCAAGAAAAGAACGAAGTGAGCAAACAAGGGCCTCACGTTTCGCCCGGTGGGGGACCAAGGCCCAAGAACACGCATGGAAGCGCCCATCGCTTCGTTCCCCAGGGCAACGGAATTGACAGGAATCGCCCGTCGGGACCACGATTGGCCAGGGGTGCCCGATGAAAACGCTTAGGCGAAGGCCCCCCACAAGACTCCAGGCCCACCCGCGCTCGTGAGTTCAAGCAGTCGCTCCGGATCGCGACAGGGAGACGATTGGCCGCCATGAATAGTCCTTACGAAGTCCTGGGCGTGACCCCCGACGACGACGAGGGGATGATCCGCCGACGCTATCTCGCGTTGGTCCGCGAGTCGCCCCCCGATCGGGCGCCCGAGCGCTTCGCCGCGATCCGCGCCGCGTACGACGACCTGCGCGACCCGACCAAACGCCTCGAGGCACTTCTCTTCCGCCCGCCCCAGAACGACCACCTCGACGCGATCATCGCCGCAGTCCGCGTCAAGCTCGCCGCGGCCCCTCTGACCCGGGACGACCTCCTCTCCCTGGCCGACATCCCATGACCGTGCCGATTGACCACGAGGCACTGCTCGACCGCTTCCGCCGATGGCTCCAAGAAGCCGGCGCCGAGGCCGAACCCGCCCCCGAACCTGTCGAAGAAGTCGGCCTGCTGCGCCTCGTTGAGGAATTCACGGCGCTGCGGCACGAAATCAAACTTCAGACCAAGGGATCGCGCGGCCTGCAAGAACAGGTCGAGGCCCTCCGGCCGGCGCTCGTGCAGGCGATCGAGCACTTCCGATCGGTCTCGACCCGCGATGCGCAGGCGTCGTGGGCCTCGGGCAAGGCACTGGCCGAGGCCCTGGCCGACCTGGACGAGGCCCTCGATCGGGGCCGCGCCGAGATCGAGAAGGCCCGCGCCGCGCTCGTGGAAGGGCCCACCGCCGAGTTGGAAGGGGCCCTCGAAGAGCTGCGTGCGGAACAGTCGTGGCCCATGCGGACCTGGACGCGCCGATATCACGAGGCCGCCCTCGAACTCGTCCGCCAACGCGGCCCGGCGACGCGCGGGCCCCTCTTCGCGGCCCTTCTGGAAGGCTATTCGTTGATCCAGGCCCGGCTCCATCGCGCCATGTCGGCCGAACGCCTGGAACGTGTCGTCACGCTCGGTCGGCCCGCCGACCCGGAACTGATGACCGTCGTCGAAGTGGTGGAAGACCCCGATCGGCCCCCCGGAGAGGTCGTCGGCGAACTCCGCAGGGGATACACTTGGCGAGGGCGCGTGCTACGTTACGCCGAGGTCCGGGCGGCGCGGGGACCCGTTGGGCCCAACGGCGAAGGCGAAGGCCAATCGACCTTGGGATCAAGGGAGCGAGAGAGACCGTGAGCACCATCGTTGGCATCGACCTCGGGACGACCAACAGCGAAGTGGCGATCGTGCGCGACGGCCGGCCCATCGTCATTCCCGACGACGACGGCGACCCGATCCTTCCCTCCGTGGTCGGACTCGACCCCGCCGGAAAACTGCTCGTCGGCAAGGCGGCGCGCAACCAGTCGGTCTTGGCCCCCGAACGCACGGTACGCTCGATCAAGAGGCAGATGGGCGAGGAGACCACCATCCGCCTGGGTGGCCAAGACTACTCCCCACAGGAAATCTCCGCCATCATCCTTCGGACGTTGAAACGGCGCGCTGAGAAGGCCCTGGGTTTCGACGTGAAAAAGGCGGTCATCACCGTGCCGGCCTTCTTCAGCGAGGGCCAGCGCGCCGCCACGCGCGAGGCGGTCGAACTGGCCG
>CALLYK010000239.1 GCA_937858365.1 uncultured Isosphaeraceae bacterium
CGATGCTCAGGTTGTGGTTCCCCTGCCCTTCGTAGTCGCGCCGATCGGCGAGCTTTCGGCTGTCGAACTCCCAGAGTTTGGAAAGAGCGCGATCGCGCCAGTTCCAAGCTTGCAAACAGGTGATGGTGTAATACCCGCGACACATCACCACGCTGGGGCGAGGGCCGTCGAAGTGGCCGACCCCCATGAGGAAGCGATCGACGCGGTTGCCGTAATCGTCGCCCCAATCGCCGACACGGCCGCGGGCGATGTAGTCGGTACGTGCCAATTCGCGGCCGGTAAGACCGTCGAAGATGGAGAGGAACTCGGGGCCTTCCAGAACGTATCCGGTCGTCGGGTTGACGTAGTCGGTCCGACCATCGCCGTTGGTGTCGCCAATGGCGACCCCCGCGCCGTCGGTGGTCCCCTCGGCCGTTCGCACGGCCAGTTCGGCCCGGCCGTCGCCGTCGAGGTCGTACACGATGAAGGGGGTGTAATGGGCCCCTTCGCGAACGTTCTTGCCCAGGTCGATCCGCCAAAGATGCGAGCCATCGAGCTTGTAGGCGTCCAGCTTGGTCGTACCCGGACAGACGCCGTGCTGAGAGTTGTCGTACCCTCGCCATTCCGATTTGATCACGATTTCATATTCGCCGTCGCCATCAAGGTCACCGACGGCCGCGTCGTTGGCGGTGTAGTGCTCGGGGGTTTGCAGGGGGAAGCTGAGAAACCCGATCGGCGCGTTCGCTCGCAGCCTGAAGGGGGCGCTCGCGTCGTCGCCGGGGACGGTCCGCACTACGTAGGAATGGTCCTTCGAGGCATCCACACCTACATCTTGGAAACAGGTCGCGCCGGTGATCGGCCGGTCATTCAGCTTCACGCTCTGGCCGCCGGTTTGACGAATGAGGTCGAACGCTTGACCGGTCGGGTCGGTGGCCAGAAGGCGCCAGCTCACCAAGACGCGGCCTTCGCCTTGGGGAATCGCGACGACACCGCGGCCCAGCTTCTCCAAATAACGCACCGGTCGGGCGTCGTCCAGTGTTGAAAAGGCGATGAGCGCGAGCCAGATCATGGCACAGCCGATTGACGCGTCCTAGTGGGGCAAGGGAGGTTCAATGCGGACCGACCGGATGAAGAGCTCGGCCCCTTCCGTCAAGACGATGATGCGGCCCTTGGCGCGAGTCAGTTTCTTGAGTCGATTCATGCGGTGTTCGTTCAGGTCAACGGACACGTTGTCCGAGTCGCACGTGATGACCAAGGTGTTCCAGTCACCCCCGAGGTTTTCGCGGCTCTCGCCTTTTTTCTTGGCCTGTGGTTCCACGAAGGGTTGCAGGGCGCCGCTGCTGAATCGGATGGGCTTGCCTCCGAGTCGGCTGGTCAAGAGGTCGGGTTTGCCTTTCGCCTGGGGTCTGGAGAGGTCGGCGTCGGCCAGACCCGAGAGTGGTGGCAGGGCCTCGATGTTGATCATCAATTCGCCGGTCTTCCCGCCGCCGCCGAACCGACACCAGAGACCCGAAGGCCAAGGCGCCGGGCCTGTCGCGGTGGGGGCGACGGCATGGACGACCACGGCGCCGAATCGGTCATTGGCGGGTCGGCCTTTGCCTTCGGGGCGGCGGTACTCGATCGTGAGGCGGTAGTCCTCATAATCGGCGTCGCTGACCAGGCCGCCGCGCACGGCCCCTTTGGCGTGGAGCACGCCGTCTTCCACCTGAAAGACGCGGCGCGGGTCCAGGTCGGCCGCGGACGGAGGAACGCCTTCGATAGGTGGGGCGAGGATGACGCTGAAGCCGGAAAGGTCGGTCTTGTTGAAGAGTTCCGTGGGGGCCTTGGGGGCGATCGCGGGCGCGGCGATGACCGGCTTGAGGACCTCGGTCTTCTCGGCGTTGGAGGTCTCGGCGACCTTGGACGCGGAAGGTTGGGCCGATTCGCTCTTACCGGTACTTTCGGTTTTGGTTTCGGCCTTTTCCTCACCATTCGACGGGGTCTTGACCGCGGGCGGGTCGGTCTCCTTCTTCTCTTCCAGCTTCTTGTTGAAATAGCCTGTCCCCACCGTCACCGCGACAGGAGCGATGACCAGAACGAAGACGCCGGCGATCGCTTTCACGAGCAATTCGACGAGGTGCTCGCTCGCGGGCTTTTTGGCTTCCGCCTCGCCCTTTTTCGTGCTTTCGTCCGCCATCCCTTGGGGCCCTTCAGTCAGGTTGGGGAAGCCTTTGGAAGAACAAAAGTGGGGTCATCCTACCAAGCGCCTCGCGGCGAAGCGAATCAGGGGTCGATGATTTCGAGGTAAGTTGGGCCCAAGAAGATGTAATTGCCCGGCTCAGCGGAAATGGGACCATTGATGCCGAAGATCGCGACCTCGTAGCTCTTGCCCGGTTTAGGGTCCTTCAACTCGACGTGGTTGGGCACGTTGAAGCCGGCCACGATGTTGCCTCCGGCCTGTCCCACCTTGCGGGGCAACTGACCATCCACCCAAACCTCGCCGTAGTCGTCGACCGTCGTGAAGAACTCGACCTTCTTGCCTTCCACGCCTTCAGGCAGCGTGATCTTGATCCGATACCAGCAGAAGCAGACCTTGCCGGTGGAACGGCGGTCTTTCAATGTCTCAGGGGCGATCGTCTCCCAGCTCGAATCGTCGAACTTGGCGACGCCCGCCTTGGGCTCCACGCTGTACGTTTTGTTGGGCGAGCCGTCGGGTGCTTTGCTATCGATCTCGACGAGCTTGACGTCGTGGTACTTCCAGGCCCCCTGCACCGCCTTGACGCCCTCGCTGGTGCGCAAGTCGATCTTGCGCGACTGGGCCCAGGCAGGCGTCGCCGCCAGGACGAACATCGTGATCGCGATCGGAAGCGTGCGCATCGTGGTTTCTCCGTTCCATGCTCGCAAGTCCCGCCTGAGCATAACGACGCGCCGCGCCACTTCCAACCGAGTGGGCCCGACCAGCCCAGGCGCATGTCCCACACGCCTTGACGGGGCCCGGTTCGGACACCCAAACTGGACGTGAGCCTCCAATGAGTTGAGGACATCGGTTCGGAGTAGTCAATGTTCTCGCAAACCGTGGAATATGCCCTTCGGGCGATGGTCCATCTGGCCGACCAGTCGCCGTCGCCTCGCACGACCGACCAGATCGCCGTCGCCACCAAGGTTCCCAAAGCGTATCTCTCCAAGGTGCTTCAATCGCTGAGCAAGGGCGGCCTGGTCCGGTCGCAACGAGGCATCGGCGGAGGGATGACGCTGTCCAAGCCCCCTCGGGAATTGACGATCCTGGAGGTCGTCAACGCGGTCGAACCGATCCGACGCATCAAGACGTGCCCGCTTGGTCTGGCGACTCATGGCGTTAAGCTCTGTCCCTTGCACCGTCGGCTCGACGACGCGCTCGCCTCGGTGGAGTCGGCCTTTCAGAGCACGACCCTCGCGGAGGTCCTCGTCGAACCGGGGGCCAGCGTCCCTTTGTGTGATTTCCCGGACCTGAGGCGAAGAGCGACATGATCGCGCGCCGCGCTCGCCGTTTGCCCCCGAGCGTCCCTGGTGCATGGCTCGTGGGCAACACCCTCCAGTACATCCGGGACCCGCTCGGTTTCTTGACGCGAGCCAGCCGCGAACAAGGCGACGTCGCGCGCTCGCGCTTGGGACCATACGACGAATACCTCATCTTCCACCCCGACTTGATCGAGTACGTCCTTCGGGTCCATCAAGAGAACTACATCAAGGACCGCCTCACTCAGATGCTCCGGCCGCTCGTGGGGAACGGCCTGCTGACCAGTGAAGGGGCCTTTTGGCGCAGGCAACGTAAGCTGGCCCAGCCCGGTTTCCAACAAGGTCAGGTCCAATCGTACGCGGCCGCCATGATCGACCTGGCCGAGCGCGAAATCGCCACTTGGTCCGACGGCCAAACCCTCGACATCCACGATCGGATGTCGCGCCTGACGCTCGGCATCGTCTCGCGCTGCCTCTTCAGCACCGACGTCGGCGATGCGTCCGAGACCGTCGGCCCCGCGCTCGACGTCATCATGAATCGCTTCCTCGACCCCACCAAGTGGTTCCCGATCACCGACCACCTGCCCTTCCCTTCCACGTTGCGCTACAAAAAAGCGATCGCCCAAATCGACGAAGTCGTGTATGGGATCATCCGCAAAAGACGCGCGACCGAAGGCGGACCGAACGATCTTCTCGCGCGCCTCCTCGCCGCGCAAGACGACGAGGGAATGGGCATGACCGACCAGCAACTCCGAGACGAGGTCGTCACCCTCTTCCTCGCCGGCCATGAGACGACGGCGCTGGCGCTCACCTATGCGTTTCACTTGCTGGCATGCCACCCGGAGGCCGACGCCCGCTTGGCCGCCGAATTGAACGAGGTCCTTCACGACGATCGAGCGCCAACACTGGCCGACCTCCCGCGCCTCACCTACACGGAGTGGGTGGTCCGCGAGGCGATGCGCCTGTATCCACCCGCGTGGGGGATCGGTCGCGAGGCCCTGCAAGACGACGAAGTGGGCGGCTACGACGTGCCCAAGGGCACCCAACTCACGATCACGATGTACGTCACCCACCGGGACCCACGCTGGTACGAAGCTCCCGACGAGTTCCGGCCCGAACGCTGGGCCGACGACTTTCTGAAAAAACTGCCGCGCGGGGCCTACATGCCCTTTGGCGGCGGGCCGCGGATTTGCATCGGCAATCACTTCGCCATGATGGAAATGGTCCTGACCCTGGCGACCGTGGCCCGGCGTTTCCAAATGAAACTCGTCGACGGCCCGATCCTCGAAGTGGTCCCGTCGATCACGCTTCGTCCCAAAGGGCCGGTGCGCCTTCGCGCCGCGGCCCGATGACGGCGTTCGCCCCGGACGGTCTGATGTGCGCCGACCACTTGTGCCGATCTTGGTGATTGCCTGGGCCCCTCTCGTGTTGTAGCATTCACCTGACCCGCGTCGGTCGAATCGATTGGTCCCATGTTCGTCCCTGATGGGACGGTGGAGTCGGACCATGGCCGCCGAGATGACGTGCCCCGCCTGCGCGTCGCCCCTGGGATTGACGAATGATGTCCTGGGCAAGATCTTGAAGTGTCCCCGGTGCGGCCATGTCTTCCAGATGAACCTTGTCGTGGGCTCGCGCGGCGGCATGGCATCCACGCCGGTCGCCAAGCCGTCGGGAAGACCGAACGCCGGGGTCACACGGCCGGCGCCTCCTCCACCCGTTCGGCGACCCCAGGCCACATCACCACCCTCTCCGCCCCCGCCGCCCGAGCCGGCGACAAGGGCCCCGCTATCCACCGGCGCCGTCGTCACGATCACCCTCGTTGGTCTCTTGCTCTTTCTCGTCCCCGTGATCGGTGGGGGCGGCCTGGTTTGGTGGCTCCTCCAGTCTCGGAAGACCGACCCGTCGCGAATTGCCGTGGTGAAAGCGCCCCCCGCCCCGGAGGCAACGAAGGCCCCGGCGCCCGTTGAGTCGCCCGCCCCCAAGGGGAGTTTCGCTTCGGTACCCGTCGAGCCCGACCCCGCCCCGGCGCCGATCCCACCCGTGGAATTCGCCCGGACGACGCCGACGACGAAACCCCCGACGCCCCCCGAAACCGACACCCCTCGCCGCACCTTGACGACGGCCGAGATCGTTGAGGAATCGGAACCGTCCATCGCCTTGGTTCGAGGCGCCGGTTCCAGCGGCACGGGCTTCCTACTCGGCGCCAATCTGCTGCTCACCAACGCGCACGTGATCGACGACGAGTTTCTGGCCGACGTGCGGGTCATCTTCCCCTCGGCCGAAGAGGCCCTTCAAGGCCCATATGCGGCGGAGCTCCTCTGGGAAGACACGAAACGCGACCTGGCGCTCTTGAAGGTAGAGACGACCTTGCCGCCCCTTCGTGTCGCCGGTTCCTACGAGTTCCGCAAGGGGGAAGACATCACCGTCATCGGCTGCCCGGGCATCGGAAATCAGCAAGTGTTGATGAACGCGGTTAGCCGCGGCGTGATGAGCACTCGCGTGTCCATGGACGGCAAGGACTTCTATCAACTCGGCATCGCGATCAATTCGGGCAATTCCGGCGGGCCCGTCTTCGATTCGACCGGGGCCGTCATCGGCGTGGCGACACTGAAGAGCATCAAGCAGGAGTCGCTGGCCTACTGCGTCCCCATTGAGGACGTCTGGCAGGCCCTGGACCAGCTTCGGGCCATCGCGCCGGAGCGGGTTGAGAGCATGCGCTCGCGGCATCGCTTGATCGCGGCGGTGAAGGGGTTGGGCGGCGGCGGCGCCATCTATTGCGTCGGCCTGGATTCACGCCAAGCCGAAATGACCGGCCGCCTCCCCAAAGACGAACGTGAGAAGTTCGACAAGCTGATGAAGTCGATCGCCCAGTTCTCGGCCGTCTCGGCCCCTTCGCTGCTTCGCGAGGGTCCGATGGTCGCCAAAGACGCCAGTTTGGACCCCGGCGTCCGCGCGCGTGTCGGCACGCTCGCGACCAACTTCGATCGATTGAAGTCCGCTTACGAAACGGTCCAGACCAAGTACGACAGCAACAGCGTTCGGCAGATGAAGGGGACCCACCGCGACCTCTACACCGAACTCTCCAAGGGCCTGGACCTGAACATCCCCGAGGGCATGCTTGCCGCGTTCGACGACGACCGCACCGACGCCGAACACGCCGCCTACGCCGCCTGGTGCGGCGCGCAGGCCGACTGGCTGGACGACTACGCGCTCTTCATGGCGCTGGAGACGGTGCACCACGGCCGGCCCTGGTGGGACTGGCCCGACGCGCTGGCGCGGCGCGATCGCGCCGCGCTGGCATCGGCGCGTGTGCACCATGCCGACGAGATGGCGTTCTGGCAGTTCGTGCAGTGGTGCTTCGACCGCCAGTGCACCCAGCTCAAGGCCTACGCCAATGCGCGCAACGTGCACATCCTGGGCGACCTGCCGATCTTCGTGGCCCACCACAGCGCGGACTGCTGGGCGCGCCCCGACCTGTACCAGCTGGACGAGCGTTTCCAGCCCACCGTGGTGGCCGGCGTGCCACCCGACGAACTGGGGCCGCTGGGGCAGCGCTGGGGCAACCCGATGTACCGCTGGGAGCGCATGGCCGACGAGGGCTGGCGCTGGTGGACGGCGCGCGTGCGGCGCATGCTGCACCAGGCGGACGCCTTCCGCATCGACCATTTCCGCGGCTTCGCCGGCTACTACGAGATTCCGGCCGAGTGCCCCGACGCCACCACCGGCCACTGGCGCCGCGGGCCCGGGCGTGCGCTGTTCGACGCCATCGGCGCCGAGCTGGGCGCGCTGCCCATCGTGGCCGAGGATCTGGG
>CALLYK010000240.1 GCA_937858365.1 uncultured Isosphaeraceae bacterium
GGGGGGGCTTTGGCGATCCGGGAGAAGATGGACGGCGACGAAATCGCCGCGAGCGATCCCCCCAGGATGAAAATCACGGGGGCGGCCCACCAGGCTCGGATTGGAGACACGGCGCCCATCATCGCACCTGTCCACAAATGGAGGTCACCTCTTGTTGACCCACACCGACGTGATTTGAACGTCGCAAGACCGATTTGTCAAGAGAAAAAAAGAGGTTGAAAGTCCCCTGGCCGACGCCGCGCCAGGGGACCCTCGATCGCTCCTTTTCAGACCTTGGGCAATTCGTACCCCTTGCGATACTCGCGGGTGAGCATCGCGTTGGCCTCGCGATCGTTCTTAAACGTTTCGCCGTTCACGTCCCATTCGAGCTTGCGCTTGAGCTTGTAGGCGATGTTGCCGAGATGACAGGTGTTCGTGGAATGGTGGGCGATCTCGATGTCGCAGATTGGCCGCTTGCGCGACTTGAGGCAGTCGAGGAAGTCGCGCGCGTGGGGCGTGCCGCCGTCGTCCCCCTTCATGCGTTCGGGCTCGATGCTGATCTTGCGAACCCCGCGCTCGCCGTAGACGGCCTTGATGCCGTAAGGCTCCACGATCTTGTCGGGGATGATGTCGTAGCCCGAGCGATCCAACAACAAACTTCCGTCGGTCCCGCAGAAGAGGATGCCGTACTCGTGGCCGTTCAGCGCCAGGCCGTTCCCCTTGCGCATCGAGTACGTGAGCAGGACGTCGTTGGGGAACTCGTAGATCACCTGCAAGGTGTCGGGCGTGTCGCGGTTGTCCTTGGTGGTCATGATGCCGCCGGTGGCGAAGACCGACTTGGGGCCCTTCTGGTCGATCGCCCAGAGCACGATGTCATTGAGGTGAACACCCCAGTCGCTCATCATGCCGCCCGCATAGTCGAAGAACCAGCGGAAGAGCAAGTGGAAACGGTTCTTGTTGAACGCCTTCTTGGGCGCCGGGCCAAGCCACATGTCGTAATCGACGTAGCTCGGCGCCTCCTCGTCAGGCTGCATGCCCATTCCCATCGGGCTGATGTTCTCGAAGTTCCAGGTTTGGACCCAGAAGACCTTGCCGATCTTGCCGGACCTCACCTCCTGCACGGCCTTCTGGAAATGGTTGGACGACCGCTGCTGCGTGCCCACGGCGCACACCTTGTTGTGTTTGCGCGTGGCCTCGATGAGGGCCCGCCCTTCGGCGACGTTGTGACCGATCGGTTTCTCGACGTAGACGTCCTTGCCGGCGGCGATGGCGTGGAGGGACGGGATGACGTGCCAGTGGTCGGGCGTGGCGATGACGACGGCGTCGATGTCCTTGCGGTCGAGCATCTTGTGGTAGTCGCGGGCCGACTCCGGTCGCTTGCCGTGTTGTTTCTCGATGCGGTCGGCGGTCTCGCCGGCGTGCTTGTCATCGACGTCGGCCACGGCGACGAACTCGGCCTCGGGGAAGCCGAAGAAGGTGCCCAGAAGCTGTCCGCCGCGACTCCCCGCGCCGATGAGTCCCAGCCGGACCTTGTCGGCCGGCGCGACGCCCCCCTTCAAAGCGGCCGGAGCACCCGCGAGAAACGCGGCCCCGGCGGTGGTCCCCACGAACCCGCGGCGACTGATGTGGTCGATTGCCATATTGAAGCCCCTTTTGCGGACCGCCCCCCGGGCCCGTCCGATCGCCTGGTAGGAGAAGCAACGTTGGACCTGCGAATTGATCCTATCGTGATGGCTGTGGTCGGGCCAGGGGCCCTCGTCCAGAGGCGTCCCGTGGCCTGTGCGAACTCGGTGTCCGTTCGTGGGACCTGCCGGTCCCTTGGTCGAGGATTGGGGGGTCGGGATGCCGCTTCAACGACAGGCGAAGGGGCCCCGTCATCGATGGGGACAGAAGAAACACGACCCGGGCGACGCGCCCGGGTCGTTGGGAATGGGTCGGATCGTTGCGATTGGGCTTGGGGTCTTGCACGGTCGCGCCGAACGCTTCGTCGCGACCACTCCGTCTCGGCCTATTTTCCGAGGACCTTGGGCAACTCGTCGATGATGGTCTTGACGTCGGTCTCGGTCATCTTGCCCTTGGCGTAGGCGTGATTGACCGCGACCTTCGCCCCCTTCCACATCATCACCGTGATGTCCGCGTCCTTGGCGATCTTGTAGGCGGGCGGACCTGCGGGGACCTCGCTGATCGTCAGCGGGACCTTCTTCACCATGTTATCGGCGGCGAACTTCTTGAGGTCTTTTGTGGTCTGCCGCTCGTCGTTGCTCAAGACCACAACGAACGTGCAGAGCTTCTCGCCGCTCTTCATCACTTCGGCATCAAGCGACTTGACCAAACTGGTCAAGGGCCCGGACGTCTCGCGCGCGAAAACGCAGACGACGGGGCTCGATCCATACTTTCAGCGGTAGCAAAGGGTCGTGCCGGCACTCGGGCCGGTCACGTCGTAAACGTCGAAGGGCGGGGCGATTTCCCCGACCTGCAACCCGGACTTCAGTTCTTGGGTGTCATCCGCGATTGCCGTCCCCACCACCAGGGCGGAGACCACCACGGCCATCGCGGAGACACACCACGCGACATGACGCATGAATTTCTCCTTGAGATTGGACGCGACCCAAGTTCCCATGTCGAGCATCGACGATCTCGCCGGTCAAGTCAACGCGGCGTTTCCGCAGGGTTGATCATTGTTCCAAGGTAGGAGGCTCGGGTAGGCTTTCGATCGAAA
>CALLYK010000241.1 GCA_937858365.1 uncultured Isosphaeraceae bacterium
GCTCGTGACCGAATACAACAGCGGTGGCGTTCGTCCCGGCTACAACCCAGGCGGCGCGATGCGCGCAGGCTATGCGATGGACGTTCCCACTTATCGGTCCATCCGGACCAACACCAAGAAGTACATCCGATTCCCAGGAGGAGAGGAGGAGCTTTACGACTTGATCGCCGACCCGTTCGAGTTGAGCAACTTGCTCAAGGCGGGACGAACCTCGGCCGTGCTGGCGGAGCGCGACCACCTGCGCGCCCTGCTCAATCAAGGACTCCGCTGCGCAGGACCGACTTGCCCCTGAAAACGGCCCCTCAGCGATTCGACTCGACGAATTGAAACGAGAAAAGGTCGGTATCGCGCATGACGAAGCGCAGGCGAACCGGTTTCCCGGTGAGCGCGCCGACGTCCGCCCGACCGCCCCAGGTCACTTCTCGTTCCAGCTCGTCGCCCCAAATCGTGTCGCAATCATCGGCCTGAAACCCGGGGACCACTTCGCCCGACTCGTCCCGCACTTCAACCGCCATACTGCCAACGGCCGACGTCGAGAGGTTCAGGCGCAGGGAATTCCCCTGAAAGACCAGGGGTTTCGTGGTCCACTCGCCCCCGCGATACGGAGCGCGAATGGATGCGAACCCATCGAGACGGATCGTTCCCCGACGAAGTTGTGGGGTGGTCGGTTCGCGAATGTCGTTCGAGTAGTGTTCGGTCCAATAGAGCGAGAGTTCGGCAGGGCCCGTTTGAAGGAGGCCCCAGGCGGGCGTGTTGTTGCCGTGCGCACCTCCCCAATTGTTCGGGTCGAGGCCCGGTCGAATGAACGCCTCCAGGAAATGGCGTTGCCAGTGAAGGCCGTCGCGACTCGCCATGAAGACGGCGTCGGAAAGGCCATCCGTCGTCTTCCGATCGCGTCCAACGTGGCCTCGTTCTGTCGGTGGGACGAACCGCATCGGGAAGCCGAGATACAGGCCTCTTGATCGACCGTAGGACACGATCGCATTGGTGTAAAAGTGCTCGTTGGGCGCGTCGCCCGTGTCGATCAGACGCGACTCGGACCAATGCCGGAAGTCGCTCGACGTGGTCCGGGCAATGCTCCGCTTTCCCTCGCGAGGGGCCCGCAGGTGACAAACATAGAGCTTCTTCTCATCGTCCCAGAAGACCGTGTTCTGAGAATCGAATGAGCCCTGGGTGATGATGGGGGCCTCGAAGGGTCTTCGCCAATGCACGCCATCGGCCGACGCCAACGCGATCAGGGCGTTCCGCCGTTCCTCCTTCTCGCCGACCTTCATCAGCGTGACCGCCTTGTAACGCTCGTCCGCGGTCGCTGCCGGGTTCGTGTCGAGAAAGGGCGTGAAGTTGTGCGAACCGTCGTACCCCTTGCGCTGACCCGTCCAGATGATGTTGTTGGCCCTAGAGCCTTGAAACTCGACAAGACCAAGGACTGGCCGCTTCCATACGATGCCATCGTCGCTCTCGGCGAGGCAGGTCGACTCACGACTGTGGTCGCCCCCACCTCGGTAGTACATCCGATACAGAGGACCGTCGCGCAGCAATGTCACGTAACCGCTTTCGGGCCCTTCCCAGGGCGCGTCTAAGCGGAAGACGACCTCTCGCGGCACGGGCGCATGGAGTCGAAGCTCCACGTTTTTACGAGACCCGACGAAGGCATCGTCCACCATCAGCACTCGGTTCGAGTCAATGCGCAGGGGCGGCCCATCGACCCCGATGGCGAAGAGCGCCAGCAGCGGCACAATCATCGTGGACCGCCTTCCTCAAGCCGGATCGGTTGCGTGAAGGCCCCATTGGCCGCGACGTCCCAAACCTCGAAGCGCACCCATCGGCGCCCCTTCAGGTCGGGGGCCACCCTGATCGTCTTGCGACCGAACGCCGGCTCACCGGTCAGGTCGATCCTGGTCCGGTAAACTCGGTCCCCGTCCCCCGAAATCACTTCCGCGAACTTGGGCGGGAAGGTCCAGGATATTTCCGCCGTGAGATCGTCGGCCAACGCGAATCGTTCGATCAGGACCTCTCCCGTCGTCGTGAAGAAACGGCCCGAGCGAAGGGCGTCCAAGAGCGGGGCCCAGCCTTGGTCGAACTCGGGCATATTCTCGATTTGAACATAATTGACGTTCATATGACCGTAAAGCTCATGAGTATGATCGAGCTTGAACACGTCGACCTCGCCGATGACCTGTTTGCGCGCGCCCCAGTTGTTCATGTCGTCGAGCAGGTCGAGGACGCGCTCACCCAATTTGGGACGGGAGAGGTCGGCCGGCATGGCCTTCCAGGCGGCGCCGAGCCAGGTCGGGTCGCGAAAGAAGTCTTGGTCGCGATAGTGGTCGGGGGCGAAGTTGGACGCCTTGATCCGAGCGTGGGCCGTCCAGGCCAGGCCCTGTTCCTCGCGCAAGAGGCGGAGCATCTCGTCGCGATTTCCGACCCGATAGAGCTTGCCGAACTTCGTGTCGTTGGTGACGAACGGCTCGTTCGCATCGCGCCTCATGATCCAGTGGACCGGCTTCGG
>CALLYK010000242.1 GCA_937858365.1 uncultured Isosphaeraceae bacterium
ACCGTTTCTTTGCTGCACGAGTATCTGGTGACCGCTGTCTGTCTCGGCGACTAGCGCCTCGTACAAGCGGAGGGAGTTTCTCACAACCTCCGCATATGATGCAGCTTCAGTCTTTTCCCTCAATCGCTTCAGTCGCTCGAAAGAAGGTTCAGGTAGCTCAAGCTGCACCCTTGTCGTTTTCTTGTCTGCCATTGCTCCTATTGGGAAGGGCCACCACAGCTGAAGTAGTAACCCAAGACCCATCCGAGTGGCGCGGCCGAGAAGTTCCACACCGACTGCAGAAGCGAGCAGTCTCCACTTCCGTGGCATGTGCTTCCGCTTAAGGCGATGGCGCCCAGGCTGAACACCAATATCAGCGTTGCGATCATCGACCGCGTTACCTCAACGGTGTGCCTAGTCTTCGCGGCTACAACTTCAACTTCGATCGGGAAGTCTTTCCCGATCTTTGGCTCGTAAGCCATGCTTCATCTCCCATAGCCTCCGCAAGTTGTGACCTCGCAGGATGATGCAACGCACCATGCTCCGCGAGATCACCGCGAAGGCGTTGGTTGAGAAGACTGGCTCCGTTTGTTGCTCCATTGGGCAACTCTCAGTTCAGTTGGTGCGTTGATCACTTTCAGATGGAACGCGAACGCCATCCCAGTGACCGTGGTCAACGCAATGACCATGCGACCGACGGACCGACCGACACAACCTCCAGCGCCGACGTGCGCATGGTATTGGCCGGCAAGGCGCCGGAGGAGGTCGCCGCCTTGCGACGCGGCGAGGCGACCCCCTCGTTCACGTTCTTCACCGTCCAACTCGGCTGTGATCGAAGCTGGGAGCGCCTGGGACATCACCTCCTCGTGATGACCAGCGACGCGAGCACCGCCTTTGACGAGGTCTTCCGCAAAGGGGCCTATCCTACCGACCCACCCATTTATGTGAACACGACCAGCGCCACTTGCCCCGACGACGCGCCCCCCGGCGGTTCCAACCCGTTCCTCGTGATTGGAGCGCCCCCGTTCCAGCCAGGCTCTCCTCGGGATGACACCTTCGCCCGGGATTACGCAGGCCGACTCATCGATCGACTTGATCGCGTCGCGGCGCCCGGGTTGGCATCGTCCATCGTCAGTCGTCATCTCACGACGCCCCATGATTGGGAATTGCGCTTTCATGCCTTCCGAGGTTCGATCTATGGCCTCGGTGTCGAGCACAACGTCCTCGCGGGGGCCTTCCGGCCTTTGAATAAGTGCAAACATGTTCATAGGCTCTACTTCGCTGGGGGCGGGGTCCAGCCGGGGGCGGGCTTGCCGATGGTCGTGCAAAGCGGCAAGATCACCGCCCAACGGATCGCGCGCGACCATCCTCGGAAAAACGCCGGATGAAGACGAGAAGCGTCCTCGCGTTCGTCGAGGGGACCGACCACGTTTGCTGCCGCTATCGGCTCAAGGCGTTCCTTCCGCGGCTCGCCGCGCTGGGCACGGAAGTGACGATCCGCGCCTTTCGGAAAGACCCGATCGGCCGACTCACCCAGTTCCGTGACGCGGCCGATTTCGACGCGGTACTCATTCAGCGGAAGCTCTTGCCGAGCTGGCAACTGAAGGCCCTGCGAGCACGGTCGCGATACCTCGTGTTCGACTTCGACGACGCGGTGATGTGCCGCGATTCCTACCATCCCAAGGGCACTCACGACGAGCGCCGCGTCCAACGGTTTCGTCGTTTGGCCGAGCGCTGCGATTGCCTGATCGCCGGCAACATGTTCCTCGCGCATCGTGTGAGCGAATGGCACGTCTTCGGACCGCGCGTCGAGGTCATTCCAACCTGCGTGGACCCCGCGAAGTACGCTGCAAAGACGACCGTGACGAACAACGGACCGTGCCGCTTGGTCTGGGTGGGCTCTTCCAGCACGCTACCTTCGCTGGAGCGGGAGCGCGCCCAATGGGACCTCATCGGTCAAGTGGTGCCTGGCATGGTGCTCCGTGTCGTTTGCGATCGGTTCCCCACGTTGGGCGCCATGCCCGTGGAACAGGTCCCGTGGGCCGAAGCGACCGAGGCGAACGCGATCGTCGAGGCCGACGTCGGCGTGAGTTTCCTGCCGAACGACGAGTGGTCTCGTGGAAAGTGTGGGCTCAAGGTGCTGCAATACATGGCAGGCGGATTGCCGGTCGTGGCCGACACCGTGGGCGTCCAGCCGGAAATGGTCCGACCCGACGTGAACGGTTATCTCGTCGATTCGATCGAGGAGAGGATCGAGGCCCTGAAGGCCCTTCGTGACGACCCGGCCCTACGCTTGCGCATGGGTCAAGCGGGCCGCGACCGGGTCGTTCGCGACTACTCCCTGGAACGTTGGGCCGAACCGCTGGCCCTGGCGCTGCAGCCGACTTGAACGCGGCCTGGTCCTACAACACGCTCCAGGACCGACGCGGCGACTCGCTCCCATGTGTGCGCATGGGTGTGCTCCCAACGCGCTCGCGCCCATCCGTCGTCGGAACCAGACTCGACGATCGCGCGGACGGCCGTCACGAAGGCGTCAGCACCTTCCGCGACGTGAAAGAGGTCGCCGTACAAGCGGCATTCGGGCAAGGGGGTCGTCACCACGGGGCGCGTGGTGGCCATGTAGTCCATGATTTTCGTGGGACAACAGGCACGATTGAACGGGTGGTCCACGCGATAAGGGATCAAGCAAACGTCGAAACAGGCGTTGTATCGTCCAATCTCGTTTTGATCGCGCCAGCCGAGGAAACGCACGTTCTCGCGCTCTCGGAGGGCCTTCCAAGGGCCTTCTCCTTCGGGAGGGCGGCCGATGAGGACCACCGTACCCGTCGCGAATTCGGCCGCGAGGCGATCGAGGAGACCCCAATCCAAGCGGTCTTCAAGTGAGCCGACGAAGCCGAGAAACGGACGTGGACAATCCGCCATGTCCGACGGTGCAGGCGCGGGCCGCGATTGCGGCGCGGCTGGAATGGCCGAAGCCGGGGCGCCGTGGGGACAGTGCCAAATCCGGTCGGCCGCGCTCGGGACTCGCCGCGACAGTTCCTCGGCACGAAGGTTGGCGCAAACGATGGAGAGGTCGGCTCGCGCCACAATCGACTCTTCCAGCCGCGCGATCTGCTCGGCCCGATGGGGCCAATAAAGGGTGTAGTCGTCCATGTTGTAGTAGATGAGCCGATCGGGCTTGATGAGGTCCGCGAGGACCTCGTAATGAGGATACGCGGCCACCATCACCAGCGGTCGAGACGCGGACTCGCGTCTTCTCCAGCGCCGAACGAGGCCCGAGATCGGCCTCATCCCCAAGCGCGGGGCCCGCTTCATCCAGCCTGGTGGCAGCGCCAATCCCGATCGCCAAAGCCCGGGGCCGCGCTTGACGATGCGACCGATACAATCGGCGAGCGGCCGTCTTTGACGCCATGCGTTCCCCCAGTCGATCACGTCAAGCAGCAGGACCCCTTGCCCCATTCCGGCGAGTGGCGCGAAGAGCCGTTCGGTCCAGGTCCAACCGGCGTCGGCGATGACCCAGTCGTACGCATCGGGCCCTTCGTTCATGGTCCTTCCAGGAATCGGCCGGCGAAGCCGTCGATGCAAATGCCGACACGGCCGGGCAAGTGCCGTTGCGCGACTTCGGCCATCCGTTGGCGATACGCGAGGTCGATTGACTCGGGGGCCACGGCCCGCATCGCTTGGGGCAGCGCCGTCCGTTTGGTGCGGGCCCCGTTGACGCTCCCGTCGCCGCCCAGAAAGTGGTCGATAACGACGGAGTCGGCCACTTCGGCGATACGCCCGAAGAAGCGATCCGGGTCGGCGATCGGCAGCAGCGGCGAGACCGTGATCACGACCTTCAGCCCCGCCTCTTTCAGCAGTTCGGCCGACTCAAACCGACGAGCGATCGGCGTGGCATGGGGCGGCAGTCCTGGGAAGTCTTCGATGTCGGTCTCGATCGAGATGTGAACACGCAAAGCGCAGCGACCGGCCAGGTCGCGTAGAAGTTCGCGGTGAGTGGCGACTTGATGGGAATGGGTCTGCACGATCAAACCGTCCGGAGGCTCGTCGCGCATGGCTTCCAGGACCGACTTCGTGACGCCCCAGTGGGCCTCTTGGGGAGGAAACGGCTCGGTCGCGCTCGACATGAAGATCGTGAAGCGATCGCGCGCCCTGCGGGCCCAGGCACGCTCTCGGCGAACGCCTCGACGGTAGGCTTCCGCCGCGTTCACGCGGGCCTCCAGGAACGAGCCCCAGGGGCGTCCTTGCGTGATGTGAAGGGAGTGCTGAACGTAACAGCCCACGCCGCAGAGTGAGCGGCCGAACGGACAGCCACGATAGGGCTGAAGCGAATGCGAACAGACCGTACCCAGGAACCCGCACGTGCGCGTTAAGACCGACTGGATCGTGGTCGCGGTCGTGGCCATCGCGGGCCTTCCGTTCAAGGGGACCGGCGTGGGACCAAATGGTCCAAATTGACCGGATTGCGCGGCGGTTCTCCCAGTAAGATCCGGCGTGCCTCTTCCGCCGACTTCCGACGCATCTCCTCGTAGCCCTCCAAGGCGTAGAAGGCGACGTGCGGCGTGAGGGTGACGCGCGGGTGCTGCAAGAGGCGCGCGTCTTGCGGCGGCTCATGTTCAAACACGTCGATCCCGGCCCCGCCAAGGTGCCCCGATTCGAGCGCCTCGATCAGGGCCCGCTGATCGACAACCGGACCCCGTGCCGTGTTGATGAGAATGGCACCCGGCTTCATCGCTTGAAACGCCTGAGCGTTGATCAAATGGAGCGAATGGGCGTCGAGGTAGCAATGCAAGCTGACGAAGTCCGCCTGACTCAGGAGCTCCTGGAGGGTCGTGACGCGACGAAGGCCGAGGGCCTTGTCCAATCCGTCGGGCTTGTAGGGGTCGTAGAAAACGACGTCAAGGCCGAATGCCTTGGCCCGAAGCGCGGTGGCCGTGCCGATCCGTCCGCAACCGACGATCCCGAGGCACCGACCGCGTAAGCGCGGCGAATTCAGGATCGGTCGTAGTTCCCATTCCCCTCGCCGCATGGAGGCGTCGCAATCGACGAGTCTTCGATTGACGGCGAGCAAGAGCATGATCGCGTGGTCGGCCACTTCTTCGGTGCCGTAGTCGGGCACGTTGCAGACCACGATGCCGCGTTGGCCGGCCGCCTCGCGATCGACATTGTTGTAACCAACCCCCGCGCGCACGATGCCGACGCATTTCGGGGCGCGATCGAACGTGGCGGCGGTCAGCATGGGGATGTCATGGAAGACGATCATGACTTCGGCGTCGGCGACGTGAGAAGCCAGTTCGGCCTCACTCCGCGCCATGGCCATCTCAATCTCGGCGAGGCCGGCCAGGACGGGCGTTTCGACGGACGACTCTTGCAAGTAATCGGCGATGAGGACCTTGTGAAGACTCACAGGAAGGCCTCCTGGTGATGGAGAGGCGCTTTGGGCGTCACGGTCGCCTGAGGGGCGAAACGGCCCGGCGCGACGCGATCGAGCACCGCGAAGGGGTCCAGCAGGGCGAAGACCTCCGCCTCCGCGTCGCGGCGATGGACGAGACGATCGGGCAAGCCGTCGACGAGGCCCCACGACATCGTGGGGGCTGGGGTGGTTGAAAGCGATTGTAACAAGTCGTCGCGGCGGACCGTCCATGGTTCGGCGTCCCAGGCGAACGGGAAGAAGCAGAACCGCGTGTTCGTCAACACGAGCGTGCCGGGCCGCCAGGACCTTCCCTCTCGGCGCCGGGCGGGCCACTCTGCCTCCACCTTCTCCGAACCCC
Source organism: uncultured Isosphaeraceae bacterium (assembly GCA_937858365.1). Lineage (GTDB taxonomy): Bacteria > Planctomycetota > Planctomycetia > Isosphaerales > Isosphaeraceae > CALLYK01. The sequence goes on from CALLYK010000242.1 coordinate 5,751, forward strand.
CCAGGCGGAACGCGAATGGCATCGCGAAGGAATCGTCCTCACGAGGTTGAAGCCAGTAGTTCATTCGAGGTTGGGTCAGCCAGCGTACGATCAGAATGGAAAGGGCGAGGCAGCCCAGCGCGATGCCTCCCGCGACGAGTGCCGATTCGGGGACCTTGTGACAAACCTTGGCGACGCGCTGGACCGCAGTCCAGTTGGGAAACCGCCATGTGCGCCACCAGACCCAGTACTCTCGCACCGCGAAAACGGTGACGAAGAAGCGCAGGAATGTCGCGCGGTAGTCGAGGCGTAACTGGAAGTTCGGGAAGGGGGCGCGGCAACGGGACGAGGTCGAGTACATGGGGCCCCTCACACGGACTTGGCCTTCGCCCTCCCTGGGACAGCGAGGAAGGAGGCGATAGGCCGTCGTCTCTCACCTCGCACATGCGATACCATAACGAATGGTGGGAGGCGGACGCGAGCCTCCTTGTCGGTTCGTTGCTCGTCGTCGGGTGGGACCGCCCCTACAACCCGCGTACTCGGGATTCCCTGGAGTCGATCGGATGCCTCGAATCAAGGAGAAGTTGGCGAGCGGCGAGATCGTCCGCCTTTTTGGGGTTGGCCAGATCTACTCGCCCAAACTGATCGAAATCGTTGGCCATCATGGCGGTTTCGACGGCCTCTGGATCGACGCCGAGCACGCTGGACTGTCCATGAGCGAGATCGCCCTCGCCACGCTCGCGGCCAACGCCTCGGGGCTCGATCACTTCGTTCGGATGCCCGCCACGGACTACGCCGTCGTGATGCGCACGCTGGAGGCGGGGTCCAACGGACTCATGATCAGCATGGTCCAGGGACCGGAGGACGTGGAACGGGCCGTGCGCTGGGCCAAGTTCTGGCCGCGCGGGGAACGCGGCATGAACGGCGGCAACCGCGACGGCGGTTTCGGTCTCGAGCCGCTCGCCGACTACGTCGCTCGCGTGAACAAGGAGACCTTCTTCGGCGTCCAGATCGAGACGGCCCGGGCGATCGCCTCGGTGGCCGAGATCGCGGCCGTGCCCGACGTGGACCTGCTCTTCGTCGGACCGGCGGACATCAGTCAGGTCCTCGGCGTCCCCGGCGACTTCGAAAACCCGCGATGCCTCGAAACCATTGAGGGGATCGCGCAGGCCTGCCAGGCTGCTGGAAAGCCCTGGGGGATCGTCCCCCGAGGTCCCGAGTACGCTCAACGCATGGCGGATTGGGGTTGCCGGATGTTCGTGATTGGGTTCGACCATCAGGCCCTGCACACGGGCATCAGGGCCAGCAAGGAGCGTTATCAGGGGCTTCGATAGGGCGTTTCACGATCGGGTTGACCACACGAGACGGTCGAACCGGTGATGGGACGTCGCCCCAACGGGGCGGAGCAATCTGGCCCCGGCCATGCCGGGGGCCACGTCGGGGCGTCGGAAAACCGCCCCTTCCTGCGCCTTCCGCCAACCCCGGGCGTCGCCCGGGGCTGTGTTGCCGTGCCCCGTTGGGGCACAAAGACCTGATTGATCACACCCCGCTCAATCATTCCGAGAATTCCCCAAGCCCCCATCTTGACTAACATGGCCTCATCCCGTAAAATCACCCTAGTGTGCAAAATTCCCCACCTGGAACTCCCATCATGGCATCCACAGAAAAATCGGTCAAAGCCAATCAAAGCAACGCCAAAAAGTCCACTGGGCCCAGGACCGAGGCCGGCAAGGCCAAGTCCCGAGGCAACGCCGTCAAGAAGGGCACCCATTGCCGCAAGGTCGTCCCCATCCACCAAA
>CALLYK010000243.1 GCA_937858365.1 uncultured Isosphaeraceae bacterium
GCCCACCACCTTCACGCCCTTCGACTCGAGGTCCTGCACCGTGACCTCGAACGCCGCCTCCTCTGACCAGGAAGGACAGCCGTCCCGCCATGAGCCTCGCCCCCTTCGCCGAGCCCGTCTACGTCACCCGGCCGATCCTCCCGGACCTCATCCCCCTGATCGAGCACGTTGCGATCGTCGTGGCGATGTAGCTTTTTTTTCTTGAGTCGGGTGATCGGTAGGCGGTCCCAGTCGATCCGGTCGTTGAGGTGGCTGATCGTAATCTCCAAAGCGCAGCGATCGTTCGGGGCTTCGGGATCGTGGAACCGGACGGACGTTTCCCGAGGTTTGATGAGCCAATCTTCGGGAAACTCGAAGCGAACGGCCTCGCGATCGGCGACGAGGACGTTGAGGCCCGGGCGGGCCGTCCAACCGTGGTCGTCAGCTAGGTCGAGCTCGATTTCGTCCCATTCGGCCACGCTCGGCCCCCCTCGGGAGGAAAAGACAGGTCAAACGAACAAGTCGGCGATCGTGCATCGAAACCCGGGTAACTCCGGGACCTCATCGAGGACCTCGGCCTCGGTCAAGACGGCCGGGCCGTCTTGGTCGAGGCGGTAGATCAGGAGTCTTCGACTTCTGGGGTAGACCACCCAAACCGCGAGGACTCCGACTTCGAGGTACTCGCCGACCTTGCAATGGACCTCTGCGGCCGAGTCTCCCGGCGAGACCACTTCAACGACAATGTCGGGTGGGACCGGGGGGAGTTTCCCGCCGACTTGTTCCCTAGGCCATCGCGCCTGACTGTAATACGAGACGTCGGCCCCGCGCACGGTGTCGGGGCCCTTGGCGGTTTGAATGGCCGTGTCGTTGCACAGCGTGTAGCCGAATTTCGACTGGCGTCCTAACGACTCCAGAAGAAAGGCCGTGTTGGAACAGACACGCCCGTGCTCCGGCATCGCGGGTGGCAACTCAATCACCTCCCCCCGGACCAATTCGAAGTTACCGCGATCGAGTCCCAACTTCATGAACTCTTCGGCACTGATGAGCGATTGCGCAATGGCCATGATCATGACTCCGCGACCGTTACATTCTCAGACCGCGTTCGCCATCGCTTCGAGTTGGACGACCGCGCGATTGCTCTCTTTGACAAGATAGTCACGTCCATACTTAATGAGGACATGGTCCCAGGGCAAGACCTCGTCGGTGGGTCGTTCGCGCTGGCTGACAAAGGCGACGTCCACTCCCATTTCGTCGAAGACGCGCCACCAGAGGTCGGGCTCGAAGTACTCGCCCCAGGCGTCGAGCCTCGCCCCTCGGCGCCAGGCCTCTTCCAGGGCCGGGGCCACACGGCGGTCCCCTCGCGTGAGGACCCCTTCCAAAAGGCTTCGCTCAATGTCGTGACATTTGATCGTCACCGATTTCAGTTTCACCTTGGACTTGAGGTATTTGTGGGCCCAACGGAAGTAATCGCGGTCTTTCATGCCGCTCCATTGATACGGCGTGTGGGGCTTGGGAACGAAGTTGGAAACGCTCGCGGTGACGTCGGAGAATCGGCCGCTCACGTCTTTGCCGATCCGCGCGATCCGTTCGGCATGATCCTGCGGGCCGAAGCCTGGTCAGATCTTCTGCAGGCCAAGTGATCGGCATATTGGCGGGCGCCCCTCACGACCGCCCGCCGGCTCCTTGGAAGTGATGACGGAAGGTCCATGCTGCCTCAAAAGGCCCGCCCCGCGTCTCTTACCCTGCTCAGGATCGCCTTTCGCGCGGCATCCGAGTCAAGCGCATCATGAAGAATCTCCAGCCTGACGTCTTCTATGCCGCAGTACTGGGCGATGCCGGTGACAAGCTGAGTCCGCATGGCGCTGTCATAGCCACGCTTGGCGTATTGCGCCGCTTCCGTGGCCGCGACCGCCAGGAACAGCACCTTCTGGAGGACCAGCTTGCGGTCGCCATAGGCCCAGCCGTGATTCCAGACTCGGTCGATCCAGCCTTTGGTCGTGGCCGGCACGGACCACCACCAAACCGGAAAGACAAAGACCAGCGCATCGTTCCGGGCGACCCGGTCCTGCTCGGCCAGGACAACGCGACTGTAGGACTTGCGGGGGTTGTTCCAATCGGGCTCGTCTTCGGGGCCCAGTCGGGGGTCGAACCCTTCGGCCCGCAGGTCGGCGAAGTTGGCCGGGTTCCCGGCATAGGTCAGCTTGTCGTAGACGGTGACGGTGTCGTCGGGGTACCGGTTCAACACGTACCGCGCGAAGTTGCTGCCGATGAAGCCGGCGCCGCCGGTGACGAGCAGTCGCATCAGACCGCCCCGGCCGGAGAGA
>CALLYK010000244.1 GCA_937858365.1 uncultured Isosphaeraceae bacterium
AGATGCAGTCGCCGGCGTCGAAGCGGCCCGAGCGGCCGGTTCACGCTGCCTGGCGGTGACGACCACCTTCAGCGCCGAGCAACTCGCCAAGGCCGATTGGATCGCGCTCGACTTGGCATCCGTGCCGAGCGAGGCCCTCGATTGGTGACTCACACTGACCGACCTGGATGAATGAGAATCGGAGTTGAACGAGCGGCCCCCGGCTCTTCCGAGGAGGAACGTCATGAGCGTTGTTGACGTCCTGAGCAAGACGGCCCCGCCAACGGTTGAGCTAAGGATGCCGCAGGTGGAAGGGGAACGGCTTGATGCCGAGACATTCCGCCAGCGCTACGAGGCCATGCCGCCGAGTAAGACGGCTGAGTTGATCGGAGGTTTCGTTTTCATGCCATCGCCCATGAGCTATGAATATGATCGAGCCGAACACAGGGCCAACCTCTGGCTGGAGCGTTATGAAGAAGCGACTCCCGGTGTCGATCTCAGCGGCGGGGCGTGGCTCTTCCTCGACAAACTGGTTTTGACCCGACCCGACGTCCTTCTCCGCATCCGAGAGGATTACGGAGGGCAAAGCGCACTTCGAGACGGCCTCTTGCGAGGCACCCCTGAACTGGTGGTCGAAGTCGCCAAGATGACGTGTATCTCGGACTGGCCACACTAGAACATACCGAGTTCGTCGCGCGTCTCGCCGCGGCGCATCGACCTTCTTGAGTCACATCGCGAAAGGCAGCGCGGACCATCATGCCCGTACTCGACCGCGAGGAGTCGATCGAACAAGCCTACTTCTTCGCCGCCTTTCGCGAGAGGGTCTTGGATGGTTTGCCCTCGCAAGACATCCTCGCGCAAATTGGCGAGGAACTTCTCTCCACGACAAAACTGCCTCTCGCGATCGGCTTCCTGCTCACAGAGTGCAAGCTCACCGGCTTGATGTCGCCCGCGATGGCCCGACTCGATCATTATTTCACGCCGTTCCAGACGTTCGTGATCGCCGGGGCCGAACTCGACTTCAGTCGCCTGCCGATGGACCAGGCCCTCCTCATCCTCGAGCGCGAGGCCCGCTATCGTGCCGAGTCCCCCACCGCGCCGGGCCTCTTTGTCTATCAATTTGAGGCGATCTCACGCAATCGCTTGGGCTACGCCAACGGTCTGGACGCGATGGCCGCCGACCCTTTCTACGAGGCCCCCTGGAGCGATTACATCTCCCTTCTTCGCTCTCGCTTGGGAGATGTCGATTTCGCCGACTTGATTTACTCGCGATCCAGCTATCATGTGACGGAGCGTCGTCGTCGCGACCCCGATTATCATTCCAAGTATCCCACGTTGTTTGGCGAACGCGAGGGGAAGATCGCTCGGGCCAATCGCGGGCGAGACCCGAATGGGCGCGGAAATACAACGCGCCGCTTTCCTCACCGGCATAACGCAGCGGCTCAACCCATGAGCGAAACGCTTCTCCTCCAACCTTTGCAGAAAGACCCGCTTTGAAAGCATCAAACACCGTTGCGACCGCGGCACCTTGCGGACGCAAGGGCGCGACCCGTCTAT
>CALLYK010000245.1 GCA_937858365.1 uncultured Isosphaeraceae bacterium
CGGCCCGCGCCCCCTCGGCGAGCCACGCCTCGCCGACGAACTCCTTGTCGATGCCGGCCATGATGCGCAGCAGGGTGGACTTGCCCGAGCCGTTGGGACCGAGCAGGCCGAAGATTTCGCCGCGCTCGACCTTGAGGTCGAGGGCCTTCAGGGCCAGGACTTTGGGACGGCCCCAAAAGTCGCTGTACACCTTAGTCAGGTTGCGGGTCTCGATGATGACGTTGGAACTCATCGTTCGTATGCCTGAGAACAGAGGATGAATCCAGAGGACGATCGCCGGGGTTCGCGCCGGCGGACCCCAGATGAAGGCCCGATCCTACCGCCGAGACGCGGACAAATGAAAGAGGAATGACTGACGGAGGGGGCGTCAGGAAGAGGCCGGGATAGGTGGTCCCGTGTACGCCCCTACGAACGTGCCCCTCGATTGGTTCGCGCCGCTGGGAAAAAAGAACAACGGCCTGCGGGAAGGGCGGTTGTTGACCCAACACTTCCCGCAGGTCTCGTCGACACAGGAGCGAGCGGCCCTCAACCTGAGACTAGGGCTGACGCAGGAAGGCGTCCGGGTCGAACGGTTCGGGCGGCAGCGACGGGGCCGACTGGGCGCCCGTGAATGTCGGGGGCGTGACCAGTGGCTCTCGTCCGGTGGTTAGGTCGTAGGGCTTCACGGGCGTGGACGCGGACCCTGAAGGGGCCCCCCCCGCCGGGTGGAAGCCGCCGCAGTTCGTGTAAGGAACGTAGCGCTGGCCCCTCATTACGAATGAGTTGTAATAGGTCGGGAAGAAAAGCTGTTGCGCGGGGTATGCGAAATCGCGACGGAAGTAGTAGTCATCCGTGCGGTCCCCTTGAAAGCCGAGCGACGTGGTCGTGCCCGGGTCGTACCAGCCGTAGCCATCGGGCGCACCGTTGCGAAACCCCCAGCCATGACCAGGGCCGGGCGGCAGTATGCGACGATTGGCGTTGTACACACGTAGAGGGTGGCGATTGAAATAGGGATCGACTACCGGCCGGGCAACCAGGGGCTTGCCCCAGAAATGGAAAGGGTCGTGATAGGTGGGCGCAGGATGGATCGGGAAGACGGGCTCGCCGTGGTCTTCAAAAAGCCCCATCGAAGACGAACTCAAGGCGAAGGCCAAACTGGCCAGCAGAGCGCTCATGGTCAACCTCCATGTCGATCGCGGTAAGGGCCCGCGGATGGTCTCTCTCAATTCACAATCTAACCGCGCTCCCGAACCTCTGACGGCCAAACCGATCGCTTTCTCTTTCGGCCGCGCGATAAAGCCGGTACGATGCCTCCATTGCCTGAAACCGCTCTCTCTTCCAGGGTCACGCGCGGTCCCCGATGGTCCTCTTGATCGATAACTACGACTCGTTCACGTACAACCTTGTCCAGCGCCTGGGCGAGATCGACCCAGGGCTCGATGTCCTTGTTGTCCGTAACGACCAGATCAGCCTGGATGAGATCGAGGACCGTTCCCCATCACGGTTGATCATCTCGCCCGGCCCGTGTACCCCGCGTGAAGCAGGGATCTCCAATGCGGTCATCTTGCGTTTCGGCCCCAGGATACCGCTTTTGGGGGTCTGCCTGGGACATCAGTGCATCGGTGACTCGTTCGGGGGACAAGTCGTTCGCGCCGATCGCGTTATGCATGGCAAGACTTCCTGGATCCACCACGATGGTCTGGGGGCTTATCGGGGCCTTCCCAACCCGTTCGAGGCGACACGCTACCACAGCCTCGTCATCCGGCCCGGGTCGCTCCCACCCGACATCCAGGTCACGGCGTGGACCGACCAGGACGAGATCATGGGGGTAAGGCACCAACGCTACCCAATCGAAGGGGTCCAGTTCCACCCTGAGAGCTTCCTCACGACGGCGGGCACCGACCTTCTCCGCAATTTCATTCGCCAGACCCGGTGAGTCACGGAGCGCCCGCAGATGCTCACGGTCGAGCAAGCCCGGCAACTTATCGACGACCACGCCCGCGCGTTGCCCGCTCATCTCGTGCCTTTGGACGAGGCCCTCGGTCTGGCGCTGGCCGAAAACGTGGCGGCCGACATGGACTCACCTCCTTTCGACAAGGCCCTTGTCGATGGGTATGCGGTCCGATCCTCAGAGCTGGCAACAGGGGAGTCGTTGGCCTTCGAGGTCGTGGAGGAAGTCCCCGCGGGCCGTGTGCCGACCAGGGGACTTGGAGCCGGCCAAGCGACCGCGATCATGACGGGGGCTCCGCTCCCGGCCGGCGCCGACGCCGTGGTGATGCTGGAAAAGGCGATTGAGGCCGGCACCGGCAAGGTCCTCCTTTCCGGCCCGATAAGCCCCGGACAGAATCGACTGGCGCGCGGCCGAGAGTACGGCGAGGGAGGGCCCTTGCTCGGCGAAGGGGCCCTTCTGTCACCTGCGCGCATCGGCCTGCTCGCCGCGGCGGGACGTACGAACGTGCGCGTCGTCCCACGTCCTCGAGTCGCGGTCGTCTCAACCGGCGACGAACTCGTGGAATCGGACAAGGTTCCCGCTCAAGGCCGGATTCGCGACAGCAATGCACCCATGCTCCGGGCCTTCATGCGAGAAGCCGGGGCCGTGTGCCTGCCACCGATGCCGATCGCTCGCGACGACCGAGGGTCCCTGAGCGACCTCTTTCGGGCCGCTTTGGAAGATGGGGCCGATGTCCTGGTCGTGAGTGGCGGGGTCTCGGCCGGCCGCCGCGACCTGGTCCCGAGTGTCCTCGAAGGACTCGACGTGCGGCCAGTTTTTCACAAGGTCCGGCTAAAACCCGGGAAGCCTCTCTGGTTCGGTGTGGCCCCTCGAGGTCAACTCGTCTTCGGTCTGCCCGGAAACCCAGTGAGCGGGATCGTGGGGGCCTTGCTCTTCGTCGCCCCGGCGATCCGCTCCTTGAGGGGTGTCAGAGGCAAGGACCAAGGCCCGTTGGCGCTTCCCGCGAAATTGGCGGTGACTTTCTCACACCGAGGAGACCGCCCCACCTATCATCCGGCGCGCATTGTCGGGTCCTTGGCCGGCGTCCTTTTGGTCGAGCCTCTCGCCTGGGCGGGCTCACCGGACCTTCTGACCGTCACAAGGGCCAATGGCTATCTGCATTTCCCAGCGGGTGACATGGACTTCGAGCCTGGATCGGGTCCGTTACTCTTCCATCCCACTGGTCTGGAATACTGGGGCGAAGGTATTTGCCTCAACCGCCTAAACCCCGAAGATTCATAGGGATGCCTCCATTTCGCCTCTTCCTCGCCTCCGCGTTCCTCCTTTGGTTGGCCTTTCCGCCTTATAACGTCGCGCTGATGGCTTGGCTTGCTCTGGTCCCTTACTTTCTTGTCGCGAATCAAGCGTCGACGCCGCGGCGTCTCTATCTCTCGGCGTGGGGTGGAGGATGTCTCTTTTGGCTCCTGGCGATCAACTGGGTCCAGGTCGCCGAGCCAGGGTGGGAGTCGTGGTTGGCGGTTGGCCTGATGGCCGCCGTACTCGGGGCCTGGTGGCCAGGGACATTGTACCTGATTCGCCTGGCCGCTCACGGACTGAGGGTCCCCTTCCTTGTCGCCGCGCCGACGGCCTGGCTCGCCTTCGAGTACCTCCGGGCCTACTTCCTCAGCGGCTTTCCTTGGTACTACCTGGCCCATAGCCAGTACCAGGCCTTGCCTGTGATTCAGGTCTCCGACTTCGCCGGGGCTTGGGGACCGTCGTTCCTGATTGCCTTGGTGAACGCTTTGGTCGCCCTAGTTGTCCAGCGTGGGCTCCGTCGCGAGCGACCACCTTGGCTCGGGATCGCGACGACGGCGGGCCTGATGGTCGCGACGCTCGCCTACGGCCTCTGGAAGATCAACACGGCCACCTTTCGGGACGGCCCGAGGATCGCGCTCCTTCAATCCAACCTGAAACAGGAAAGACAACGCAACGACCCTGAATTCACGCTCTCCACCTACTTGCGCCTGGTTCGGCAAGCCGTCCGGGACGGGCCCAAACCGGACCTGATCGTTTGGAGCGAGACCTCCTACCCATTTGGCTACATCGCGGTGGGACCCGACCTTGGCGACAACGAGTTAGGGCTTCAGGTGAGGCAGATTGACCCAAACCTCACCGTCGATTTTTGGCGACAGCGCCAAGCCGATGTGCTTCGCTCTCTTCACCCTTGGGTCGACGAGTTGGGCGTACCGATGATCGTGGGGACCACCTATTACGATCACCAGGTGTCCGGTCTGTCCAAGTACAACGCGGCCATCCTCTTTCAGCCGGGTCGTCGAGAGGTCCAGGCGTACTACAAGCTGCATCTCGTCCCTTTCGGCGAGTACGTCCCTCTGGTGAAGACCTTCCCACCGATCCGCATCCTGACCCCGTATCGAGACGACCACATTCCCTCGCTCGATTCCGGCAAGAGGCCGCGTTGGCTCGATTGGGATGGCTTGCGCCTGGCTGTGGCGATCTGTTTCGAAGACACCTTGCCGCATGTTGTGCGCAGCGTGATCGGTCAGGTGCCCGATGGCCGGACACCCGATGTCCTCGTCAACCAAACCAACGACGGTTGGTTCTACGGTTCGTCGGAACACGAGGCCCATTTGGCGATTAGCGTGTTTCGGTCGATCGAGCACCGAGTGCCCCTCCTGCGCGCCGCGAACACGGGCATCAGTGCGGTGGTTGACGGCAACGGACGTGTCCTGGCACAGATCCAGCCGACCAAGGAAGGGGTCTTGACCCATTCCGTGCCCCTTGATGACCGGACGGCGCTCTACACGCGCGTCGGCGATTGGTTGCCCATATTGGCCTCGGTCCTCAGTCTGGTCGTTTTCCCCTTGTCATTTGTACTTTCCCGCCGCACTTCATCTCCTAACCATCCTGGCTTGCCCAATGCCGAATGATGGGGTAGATTTGCCCGTCTCAACGCTGGGTCTCGGGCGATGGGGCCTCGCAAGGGCGCGGGTCATCCCGACTTCGCGAACCTTCGGGTCTTGAGGGTCGGGACCCGGCCGCGATATGATGGGTTGGCGCGTTCGGTCGACCCGAACGTTGTCGGCCATTTCCTTTCGCCATCGCAACCTTCGGCCCCTCGCGACCCCTCCTTTTCAACCCGGGCTGGGCGTGGGGCCCTCACATGCCGATTGGCAGGGTGGGACCATGACGCAAGTCGGCAAAATATTCGTTGTCGCGATCGTCCTCCTCACGAGCATCTTCCTGACGCTCTCGGTGGTCGTGTACGGCACGGCCAACGACTGGAAGAAGATGGCCGACAAGCGGGGCGACGAGATCAAGAAGTATCAGAAGGACGCCGCCGATGCCAAGGCCCAAGCCGGCGCCCTCACCGCGCAACTCGACGAGTTGAAGAAGGAGCACCTGGCCGCGGTGGACGAGCTAAACGGTCGGCTCAAGGCCACCGAGACCTCAAACCAGCAATTCCAGACGCAGGTCACCGACTTGCGAACAAAATTGGAGAAATCGCAAACCAACGCGACCAACTCGCTGGTTGAGGCCGAGGCCCGCGTCGCCGAGACCAATCTCCTGCGCGAGACCCTCGCCAATCTCCAGAGCTTGACGAACCGGTACAAGGAGGCCGCCCTGGGCCTTCAAGACCAGAACGTTCAGCTCGAACGAGACCTGACCGTCGCCAAGAACAACAACAAGGACCTCCGGGAACGGGCCTCCTTGCTCACGTCGATGAAAGAGGAACTCGACCTACTCAAGACGGAAATGGCCCGGCCGAACGCGGCGAGCCCCGCGCTTAAGGCCCGGACCATGAAGCTCGTGGGCTTGATTAGCCAGGGTCTTCGCGACCCCGAGCAGGTCAAGATTCTGGAAGGCCCCCCTCGCGTCCTTCAGGGTGAGATCACCCGCGTGGACGTGAAGGGCCAGTATGTCGAGTTGACCATCGGCTCCGATGACGGCCTGATCCCGGGCCACAAGATGTTCGTTTCTCGGATGTTGCCCAGGCCCGAATATGTTGGGGAACTGACGATCCAGTCGGTTGAACCCGATAAGGCGTTGGGCAAAATGACCACGACCTACCAAGGGCGCAAGCCGCAGGAGGGAGACGTTGTCAAGCCAACGAGTGCGGGGCGGTAGTGCCGCGAAGAGCAAGGGCCGAAGCGCCCCGCGGGCCGCTGGCGGTCGAGGCGCGGTCGGCGGGCGCGGGTACGCTCTCGCCAAGCCCAAGAACGACATCTATGTCGGTCTCCTGGGCGTGGCCCTTGGCTCTCTCTTGCTGGGCTGCCTCTTCTTGGTCCTCTATCTCGCCAAGCATGAGTTCAAGAAGGCCGCCGCGAACCCGCCGGCAATCTCCGCCATGGTCTGAGTCCGAGTAGGGCTCATCGAAAAAAAACCATCGTCCGCCCGCTTGGGAAAAGTCCTCGGCGAGGCGGACGATGGTCTTTTCGGAAGGTCGTGCCTAAGGTCGCACGAAGAGCCCCTAACGGATGCCAGGCATTGGGCGGAACGAATAACCTCCGATGTGAATGTGGATGAGAAGTCGTCGACGCGGGGAGTAGGTTCCTTCGCCGGCCACCAAGCTCATTGCCACTTCCCTTCGCTCGACGAACTTGGAGTACACGGAGGGATCCGTTCTGTCGCAGAAGAACGGACCGGCGATTGGGAAGGTCCCAATGCCGGTCCCTAACAAGACCTCAATCGATGCGCGGCGGTAGGTCGGTTTCGCCTGGCTTCGCGGCCGGGACGGCGGCCTTCTCTTCTTCCTTGGGCAATTCGATTTTGGCCCGGGTCAGTTCATAGGTCTTGCACTCGACCGAGCCGTTTGGCTGGACGACCAACTTGATCTTCGAGCCGACCGGCCCGCGAATCAACTCAACGACGTCGCCCAGGCCCTTGCCCGTGAATTCGACGACTTTGCCTTCCTTGTCTTCCACGCCCATGACCTGGTCGCCCGCATGAATGCGGCCGTCTTTGGCGGCAGGACCGTTGGGGACGAGGCCCTGGACCATGAGCTTCCCCTCCTCGTCCGCGATCTGGATGCCGATCCCCACGACCTCATCAGCCGCGAGGACCGCCACCCGAGGCGATTCGGGAGGCGCAGGGGCCGTCGGCGGTGCTGGGACGACGATCACCTGAGACTTGACCTCGCCGCCACCGCTCCGCGAACTCGCGCCGCTTCCAGCCTTACCCGCCTCGCCGGGTGGCACGATTCGAATCTCGATCTTGCCGTCTTTCATGTCGAACTGGTCCTTCGGGACTTCCTTGCCGTCCTTGAAGACCTTGACTTCGACCTTCTCATCGCCGTCCTTGTTCGTCTTGTTGACGCGGACTTCGATGCGATGCTCGTCGCCCTCTGCTTTACCGACCGCTCCGCCCGCGCGGACTTCAATTCGCTTCTTGATCGCTTCACGCGCGGACTTCTCGATCTCGGCGGCGTGTTCGCGTGCCTTTTTCTGGATCCCCCGCACATGGACTTCCGTCTTCTTCTGGATCTCCTCGGTCTTCTTCTGGGCATCGTGGGCCTTGGCGAGAGCTTCGTGCGCCACTCCGATCCTGGCTTGGACTTCTGCTTTGATCTTCTCTGGGTCGAATGAGACCTGTGTAAGCGAGACTGCCGCCTTGGCCAACTCGACCGCTTTTGCGTTCTGGCCCGTTTCCGCGGCCGACCTGGCCGAGTTGTAAAGGTCCTTGGCAACGTCCAGGAGGGGCTTCTTCTCGCCCGCTTTGGTGTCGCTTCGGGCCTTTGTCACGGCTTCGTAGGCCTTTTGCAACTCAGCCCTCGCGGCGGCCGGGTCGCCATCCGACAACTTAGCGACGCGGGCAATCGCCAGGGGCCCACCCTCACGCAAGACTCGCACTTCACTCTTAGGGAGGGCCTTCCCCTCGCCCTCCTCGACTCGGACCTCGATGTCTGGCGCCTTGCCGGGCGTGACCCGCTTGAGGATAGCCTTGCCTTGGACGTCTCCCTCGCCCAATTTGAACTCGAAGAGCTTGGGGGGCTCGCCGCTTTTCGTTTCCAGGCGAACGCCCTTCCTCTGAATGACCGTCTTCTTCGCTTCGACCTTGCCTTCGCCGTCGATCATGATGAGCCGTCACAACCTAAAGGCCTGGTGACAGGAGACACAGGCCCCGATGGTCCGCTCAAGCTGAGGCAGGATCGTCTTGAGATCCTTCAAAGGAATCACCTTGGCCAAATCCTCCGCCGCCTGGTGGTGGGCCATTGCGAGCTCGTGATACTTGGGAGGAAACGATGCTGCGGTGGAGGGAATGCGCAGCCGAACGCGCGCTGGAGTCAGCCGAGCATTGCGAGGACGCGTGCACGAGCGGCGTCACTCGATGCGCGATCTCGTCGCAATCGGACTGGCATGGATCCGCGCCGCCCGCGCAAGGAACGCGGCCGGGCGGTCGTTCAACTGCTCAGGGGGCGATCAGGCGCTGATGGGGGGAGCGCGAGGCTGCGCACTTGCCCAGACGAACGCCAGGCGCGGCGCGAGGAAGAACAGACGAGGATACGTGGTGCCATCGACGAGACGGATCGTTACGGCGTGGGTATCGTGGCCGGGCAGAGCGTTGCCGCCGAATTTGACGCAGAAGGGGCAGTG
>CALLYK010000246.1 GCA_937858365.1 uncultured Isosphaeraceae bacterium
CACCACGGCGGCCTGACGGCGAACGACCAAGTCGAAAAAAGGGCCCGCGCATCCCGGACCGGATCGCGGGGACGATCGCCGTCCGTCATGCAATGGCAACGCACTTGTCGAAATTTTCAGAGCAGGACGACTTCAAGAATTCGGTTAACCCGATCGTGAAGCGGACTCGCGCAGCCGGAAAGCCGATGCGCGTCTCGCCGACGCCGGCCGGCGGTTGGGGCGAAGGGGACGCCCTACCACTCGGTGTTCGATTTGGGTCCGCGTGTTGGCCGTGAAGAGCCCGGTGGCCCCCATAGCGGCCAGCGTGATCAGGGCGAGCGCCCAGGGACCGAACCAGGCCAGGGCCCCAAGCCCCATCACCAAGGCGAAGATGGCCGAAAAGCCTGACGGCAACCGCCCAGTCTCGCGAACCATCATCGAGCCGCCGACCAACCCGGCGACGGCCAACAAGGGGGCGGCCAAGCCGCTCAGAAGTCGCGGCCAAGGTTGCTGAAGGAGGTCGCCGTCGCCCATGATGACGACCAACACGTATGAGAATCCCAGCGTTGTCCCGAGCAAGGCTTCCATCGCGGGGTACATGGTCGAGATCGGCTCGCGACAGTCTCGGCAGCGACCTCGCAGCATCATCCATCCCACGATCGGCAGATTGTCGGTCGGCCGGATCGCGCTCAAGCAATGCGGGCATCGCGAACCAGGCCGGAGCAAACTCAGGCCACGCGGCCAACGGTGAACGCAGACGTTCCAGAAACTCCCGAAACAGGCCCCCACAACAAAGAGGAAGCCGAAGACGATCGCATGATGCCACCCGGTCATGGCCCCGGCCCTCGCGTCGCGACCGCTTTTGTTGCGGGTCGCAAACCATAGAGGTAGGCTTGATATCCCAATAAGAGAACATAGAGCGCAACGAGCACGGGCAACACGTGGGCGACTCGGAATCTGGTCCCGAAGAGCGGGTATGTCCGCAAGGAGAGCAGGAAAACGGTCCCGGTGACAGTCAAGACATACTTGGCGACGAGGAAATCATGGACGCCGCGTTCGAGCATGTAGGCCATGACGGGGTTGAATTCCTCGCAATCGGCGTCGAGGAGCAAGACCGTGAAGACGCCATCGGTGATGGTCAGGAGAAGTAGAGCGATGGCCATGAAACCCAGAAAGATGGGATGCCGATCGACAAAGCCGACGGAGCCGGCGGGAACGTCGTAATCCCGACGATGTCGGGATCGCCGACGGCCATGAAAGAAGACGTCCCAAGGGCGCGTGGGGCGGCGGCGGCGATCGGGTCCCAAGCGGCGTTCGTTGGCGTCGTTCGAGGTCATAAGGTCCCTTGCCGATCGGCCGCGCGACATCGAATCGGGTCGGCGGTGCTCATTCCTCCGGCTTAAATGTCGCCGGGAGGTTGGGGGAGGTGTCTTGCCCCTGCTTCATCGAAACGGTCACCTCCCAGGTGCGGGCGACCGGGTCTTTGAGCCCGTACTTGACGAGGAAACCCGCCTGTGACGGCCCCGACCCGAAGGAGAGGGCGTAAACCCAAGTTGTCTCATTCACTTTTGCCGGGGAGTCGGTCGGTGGGTCCCCCGACTCGAGTTGGGCGACGCCGCGCGCCAAGGCGAACCAGATCGGGGCGTCGGACTGAAGTTGGTCTTGGGCCTGGTCGCGTGCCTCCCGGAATCGGAGCAAGTCCACGGTCTCGCGCGCGGTCATGCCCCAGGCCAAGATCAACAGGCTGATCGTTCCCAAGGCCAACAACAGGGTGAACCCCCGGCGCGCTGCCTTGCGATGCATGGCGACCTCAGTCCGCCGGCGCAGGGACGACCGCCAGCAGGGTGTAAGAGCGTTGAAGCCCGCGTCCAGCGTTCCGGTCCTCCAGGATCGGCATGCCGAAGGTCAGCGTGATCGCGTAGAGACCGGGCCCCGATTGGGTCGGGACCTGTCGTTGCACGGCCACGACAGTCACAACGTGCTGGGCGATGACTTCGTCGGGTGTCGAACCGCCCACGGACCGTACCAATGCGGGCGGTGCGACACCGTCACTGACAATTCTATAGGTCACGGTGAGTTCGGCCGGCGCTGGAGGACGGCCCTGGAAGGCCAACGTAAGCGCCTTTCCATCGGATGATCTAACGGACTTCAGATAGCCCATCCTCACTCCGACAAGACTGTTGGTGGAGGCGCCGTCCAGGTCTTCGGACCGATAGCCATTCAAGTCGGCCCCCAGTCGAGCAAGCGTGAGCTCAGCCTCTTGGGCGAGCTGGACCCGACGACTGACGAGAAGGGCCGTACGCCCGAACGTGTCCCAGGTCCACAGCAGGACCATCGCCATGAGCGACGTGAGGACCGAGGCGATGATGAGCTCCGCGAGACTGAAGGCCCTTTGAAAGGTCCGCCGCGGGCGCATGGGTGGGCCTCGACAACCGGAGGATTAGGGACCGGAAAGAGGAGCGACGGTCGCCACCAGGGAGCGAGCCTGACCGCTTTGCGCGTCCCGCGACACGGCGACCGCCTTCATCAGGCCGATGTCCCGCTCGTGGTCGGTCGGATCAGTTGGTGCCTGCGCCGAGTCGGCCGAGTGTCCCGCCTCGGCCTGCCACTCCCACGCGACGATTGTGGGGCCAAGGCCCAAGCGTCGCGCCCAGCGATCAACGTTCGTCAAGCGTGTCGTGGCGATGCCTGAGACTGGATCGAACGCGCAACCCGGGGGGACGGCCGCCACGGTCCTGGACTCGATGCGATTCGTCACGCGCAATTGGGCGTAAACGACCGGAAAAAGCCCGGCCAGGGCGACGCCGAACATGGCGAAACCGACCTGGACCTCGATCGAGGCCAAACCGCGGTGACGTCGCACGTGTGGATTAGTAACGACCCTCATTGCCGTTCACCACGATTCGCGTCAACCAGGTCGATGGGTTCACCATGAGGACGGCGCCCCCACCGCAATTGACACCTTGGTCGGCGATCGCCCCTCCCTGGAGGTCGATCGTGAAGCCCCCTTGGAACGAGTTCGAGCCGTTGCGAACTGCGTAGGCCGTGCCCCGGGCCGTGTCCACCCCGTAGTAATACGGCTGACCCGCCAGAGAGCCGGGGTCGCTCGCGGCGAAGACGCTCGCGTCGATCAGCTTCATCTGATAGAGGGTCTGCAAGTCGGCGTAAGGGGGCGACGCCTGACGGTTCTGCGCATGGTAGTAGCGCTCGGCCGCCCAGATCGTCCTCAGGTTCGCCAGGGCGATGTCGGCCTTGGTGAGTTCCATCGCCACCACGAAGCGGGGTAACGTCCAAGCCGCCAGGATGCCGATCACGGCCGTGCTGACCATGAGTTCCATCAACGTGAACGCTCGACGGCGTCGGCACGCTCCGACGAGCGGTATCCACCGCTTCCCGGTCATCGGGTCGGTTTCCGATCATTTGATGTTTCCCGACATCTCGAACATCGGCATGTAGATCGACAGCATCATCACCGCGACCGCCGTGCCCATGCCCAGAATGATGACGGGTTCGAGCATCTTGGAGACCTTGGCGATCAAGGTCTCGCACCTATCTTTATAGTAAGGTGCGATCTGTTCCATCACCGCCGAGAGTTGACCGGACTCCTCACCGATACGGACCATGTTGATAATCATGCTCGTGAATAGGCCCGTTTCCTCCAGTGAGCTAGCGAGGGGCTGACCCGCCGCCACACGCGCCTCGACACGACCCAGCGCGTCGCGATAAATGGGGTCGTTGCCGAAGATGCCCCGTAACGTACCCAGGGTCTGGAGCATCGGCACGCCGCTGGAAAGCAAGAGCGATATGTTTGCCGCGAACTTGTACATCATCAACATCACCACGAGATCGCCGATCGTCGGCAGGACCATCAACGCCCCCCCCACGTAGCGACGGCCATCTTCCGTCCGCATGTACTTCTTGAACGCCACGAAGGCCGCGATCCCGCCCCCCAGCACGTAAGGTCCGTTCGTCAGCACCCCTTCGGAGAGGTTCACCACGAACTGCGTGATCGCCGGCAGTTCGGCCCCCATGTCCTTGAACATCTTCGAGAAGGTCGGCACCACAAACCAGAGCATCGCCGTGATCGCCAACGTGGCCACGCTCAAGAGGATGATCGGATACGTCATTGCCTTCTTGATCTTCCGCTGGCCGTCACGCTGCTCTTGGACCTGACGCGACAGTTCCTTCAACACGTGCGCCATCTTGCCCGTGAGTTCCCCCGTGCGGATCACCTCGACCCAGGCGAACTCGAACACGCGCGGGTACTCGGCCGCCGCCGCGTGCAACGAACTCCCCGAAGCGATCCGCGAGGCCATGTCTTCGAGCACTGTGCGCAGCTTGAGGCTCTGCGATTGGGCCGCGCAGATTTGCAGGGCTTGCAATAGGGGCGTGCCCGACGCCACGAGCGTCGAGAGCTGATTGAAAAAGCTCATCTTGTCGTCCATGATGATCTTTTTGTGGGCCTTCGAGGCCACGCGGGCGTGACCGATGCACCATTCCTCGTAGTTCATGAGCGTGACTCCGCAACGACCGCTTCGCGCCCGATTACTCTTCCTCGGCCATCGCGGCGCTCAGCGCGACCTCGAGACTGGTCAGCCCCATGCGGGCCTTGTCGATCGCGCTGTCCAGTAGCATCTTCATACCCTGCTCGCGCGCCGCGTCGAAGATCTGCTGCCGTTGCGCATGCAGCACTTCCGCCGGATCCGGCGCGGCTGCAGGCTGCTTGCCCGCGCTCGCCGTCACCTGCCCGAGCAATAGGGATTTTTCGACAGATTCGAGACGGTCGGCGGAAAGGCGACGCATGGTCATGGTTCCTCAGGAGGCGGTGCGGGCCAGCTCGGCTGCTTCGATGAGCAAGGCTTCCCTCAGGCGCGATGGCATGCGCTGGACCTCGTCGAGGTACCCACGCACCTGCCTGGCTTTCGAGACATCGACGAGCGACAGCAGGAACTTCGTGTCGATCGCGGCACTGGCCGCGAACAGGCGAGCCATCCAGTCCGGCGGCAGCAGCTTGGTCAGCGTCAGGAAGTCCTCGATCGACAGCGACGTCTCCGCCGTCAGCCCCCGCATCTCGGAAGACAGTGCTCGCGTAACCAGATCGCGCCCTTGCCATCCTTTCGCCCTCACGACGGCGATCAGGGGGCGGATCGCCCGCGCCTGCTCAGCCGGCAAGGCCGAAAGCAGCGCATGCTGGTCGGCCGCATCAAGCGAGGCCAGATAGAGCGCCGCCTTGCGCTGCCCCATGGTACTCACGTCGACGTCCCGCC
>CALLYK010000247.1 GCA_937858365.1 uncultured Isosphaeraceae bacterium
CCTGATACTGGTCGGTCCGGCTGATGCCGCCGACGAGGTTGGGGTCGGCCTCAAGCACCACGCAGCGTTGGCCGTGCTTCGTGAGTTCGTAAGCGGCCGTGAGACCGGCCGGGCCTGCCCCGGCGATGACCGTGGGATAGGCGGCCACGACCCCTTCGTCGCCGGGTCGCTCGACGCGCTCCCAGCGATGCGGGAGAGGCGAGGATCGGGCCCGACCGCTCATCGGGCGAGGTGTGTCGGGGGCCATCCGCTCCCTCCCTGGAGTCGATGCCGATACGGGCCGCGACCGCGTTGGGGCGTCCCGGCGGCGTCTTATGGCCGATCCGGGCCGATCGGTCAACCCCGCATCCTCGGGCCGTTAGTTGAGCGTGGGGTCTTCGGGCAGGTCCTCCGTCCCCAGCAGCTCGCTCATGCGCCGGCGATTGACGTCCCTCACGACCTCGTCCCAAAGGTCGTTCGGGCCTGTCCAGAAAATATGCTCACGATTCGCGTCGATATGATACCAGGAATCTTCGTTGAGTTCCCGATCGAGTTGGCCGGGGCCCCAGCCCGCGTAGTTGGCCACGATCAACGACGGCTCCACGCGACGCTCCAGGACCTCCCGCAGCTTCCCCGCCTCGACCGTGAGGTAAAGGCCCGCGATCGCCTCGCGGTCGGCCAGGTCTTCGTCCTCGTGCAAGACCATCAAGGGGCCGGGGACGGGGCCACCCAGGAAGATCGGCTTGTCCCAGGCGATCGTCTCCTCAAGGAGTTGGGCCGACACGTCCGAGACGGTCATCTCGGTGGCCCGATTCAGGACGACGCCGGCCGCCCCTTGCTCCGTGTGCTCGAACAGGAAGAGCACCGTGCGCGCGAAGTTCGGGTCGAGCAACTGGGGGGTCGCGATCAGCAACTGGCCCTTCAGTGACTTCTCACTCATCTCGGGAGGAGACCTCGGGGGTCCGTCGTGGTCCACGACTTCATGGCGCCCGGCGCGAGCCCGCCACGTGAGCCTATCCGCGCCCGCTCTCCTGTGCAAAGGGCCGGTCGCCGGGCCCTGTCCGTTTGTCAGTCGCCGCGGGTTCGCGCAAACTGGGAAAAGACGACTCTCATCCTCTTCAAGACCAGGACCAATCCCATGAATGCCTCTCCTGAATATGTAGAAATGGACCGCCGTTCCCGCGAGTTCTCGCTCCTGGGCTCTTGCTCGGCGCTCTTGGGCTGGGACGAGCAGACCTACATGCCCAAAGGAGGCGCCGAGCATCGTGGACAACAACTCGCCCTCCTCGCCGGCCTGACCCACGAGCGGGCGACCGACCCTCGGATCGGTGAAGTGCTTTCGGTGCTCGAAGGAGCGGGACTCGACCCGGAAGGTCCCGAGGCGGCCAATGTCCGTGAGTGGCGCCGGCGGTACGATCGGTTCGTGAAACTGCCCCGCTCATTGGTGGAGGAGTTGGCCAAAGAGACGTCGCTCGCCCAGCAGGTTTGGGTCGAGGCCCGGAAACGCCGCGACTTCGGCCACTTTCGCCATTCCCTTGCCCGGATCGTTGGACTGAAGCGCCAAGAGGCCGCATGCATCGGCTATGAGGACACTCCTTACGACGCCCTCCTCGACGAATATGAACCAGGCGCCCGCTCGAAAGACCTCGTGGGGCTCTTCGAGGGCCTCCGCATGGCGATTGTCCCGCTCGTTGCCACGATCCTCGATTCCGGGAAGCGGCCCGACGCCACCATCCTGGACCGCGATTATCCGGTCGACCGCCAGCGGCACTTCGGCGAGCTCGCCGCGGCCAGGTTCGGCTTCGACTTCACCCGGGGACGCCTGGACACGGCCGCCCATCCCTTCTGCACGGGGATCGGTGTCGGCGACACCCGCATGACCACTCGATACGACCCTCGCGACTTCACCGAGTCGTTCTTCGGCATCCTCCACGAGACCGGCCACTGCCTATACGAGCAAGGACTCGACCCGGCGCACGCGGGCACGCCGCTGGGGCAACCCGTCTCGCTGGGTGTCCACGAGTCGCAATCGCGGCTCTGGGAGAACTTCGTGGGGCGGTCGCGGGCCTTCTGGGACTACGCTTTTCCCATCGCCAACGGTCTCTTCCCCGCGAGCCTGGCGGGCGTCTCGCTTGACGCCTTCCTCTTCGCGATCAACGAGGTGAAGCCGTCTCTCATCCGAACGCAGGCCGACGAAGTGACTTACAACTTGCATGTCATGATCCGCTTTGAACTAGAACGGGCCCTCATCGCGGGGGACCTGCAAGTCAACGAGGTGCCGGGCGCCTGGGACGAGGCTTATCGTCGCGACCTGGGCATCGCCCCGACACACGACGGCGAAGGATGCTTGCAAGACATCCACTGGAGCGCCGGCCTCTTCGGCTACTTCCCGACCTATACGCTCGGAAACCTCCACGCGGCCCAGCTTTACGACGCAGCCAAAAGGGACCTCGGCGACCTGGATGAGTCGGCGCGCAAGGGAGATTTCCACCACTTGCTGACCTGGCTGCGGGAGAAGGTCCACCGCCAAGGCCAGCGCCAACGTCCGCTTGACCTGATCGAACGAGCGACCGGCAAGAAGCTCAGCGATCGTCCCCTTGTCGAGGCCCTGCACGCGAAATACCCTTGCCTTTACGGCCTTTGAACCCTTGATGTCGTGGTCCACGGTCCGCTGGAACGGTCGGCCCGACTCGCCCCGTTTGCCCCATGTTGTTTTTTGCCCACACACCACTGGCGTCGAGGATGGGATTCGGGTACATAGAAGACGCATGAACGCGGGAGGTCCGTCGGCCGCGGCCGAAGACCCCGTTTCTCGAAGACTCGCCGGGCCCTTCCGGTCCTTGTACGAGAGGCCACCATGAAACGACGACGCATCATCCCGGGGCTGGTCGCGGTCCTCGCCCTGGCCGCCTGCGGCTCGGTCGCCCAGGCCCAGATCACCACGTTCACCAGCGAGGCTGCGTTCCTCGCCGCGCTGGCGCCTGGTTATTACACCAATTCGTTCACTGGGTTGAACGGCGGTAGCGACGGGTCTTTGTCGTCTCCCCAGATGTTCGCCTCGGCCCCCTTCACATACGACGTCGCGGCTGCTTCCGGCTCTCTTTACACATTCCAATCCACTTCGCCCAAACAGCTCACGACCAACAACGCGAATACCGCAATGACCATCACCATGACGAGCGGCAACGTCACCGCCGTCGGGGCGTACTTTTACATTACGACGAGCGGACCCCCGCCTGTCTTCCAGACCCAGCTTGTGAGCCTTACTCTCAATTACGTGGGCGGCAGTCAAGGGAACTCGTTCACGCCGACGTCTATCGGTACGTCCTTCTTCGGATACATTTCCAACGGCCCAAAGATCAACTCTCTCACCATGAACGCGCCGGGGTCGAATTTCAACTCGATGAGCACTCTCACGGTTGGGATCAACGCAGCGACTGTTCCCGAACCCTCGACATTCATCCTCGGAGGCGTGCTCGTCGGCGGCGGGCTGGTCGGATGGCGCGTACGCAAGGCCAAGACCCGCAAGACGACCGTCGCCTGACGAAAACGGCAGAAGTTACGGCACGCGCTTCGACCGTCTGGCGACCTTGGAACATCCGCAATCGACTTTCCGCCCAGTACGCAGGGTACTGGGCGGTTTCCGTTTCGGTGGCTTGTCTCACCCAACGGAGTGATCGATAGATAGGTCCGGCGATCGCGGTCCGCTTTTCGGGAGTTTGGTCCGAAACCCCCTGGCTGTCGTGATCTGGTCGAAACGCGGCGAATGCCCCCGCTCGGCGACCAGGAACACCTCCAGTCGGTGTGCGACCCCCTCGGACGTAATTCCCCGGGTTTCCATCGGTCGCATTCGGAGTGGGTCGGCATGACCTTGGCGAATACCGTTGAAGAAACCAGGCGGCCCAGTGGCGACCCAATCGCCGAGCGGGCCGATTGGCCGCGCCGGATCGCGCTCGCGGCGGCCTTGGGCTTGGTCGCGCTGCCGCCGGCCTTGTTGTCCGCCGATCGCCTCTTGGCCGAGCGAGTGGTCCCTCCCGGGTTGGCTGTCCTCATCGTGACGGCCGCGTTCGTCGTAGCAGCGCGCGACGTCCGTCGGCTAGGTCCCTTGACCGTCGGCCCAACCCGCTGGTCCTGGTCCTGGCTGGGTCTCGCGCTCTTGGGAGTAACGCTCGGGGGCTTCTGGATCATGCCCGCGATCGGGGCGTGGGCCCTCATGGTGCTGATTCCGGCCATCGCGTTCGCACGCGGAGGACCGACCCTCCTCCGCGCCGTCCTGCCCGCCTGGTCGCTTCTCTGGTTCTTGGTGCCGCCGGTCCCCACCGTCCTCACCTGGCTGGATGGGCGACTCTTGGCGTCCGCCGCCCAATGGACGAGCGACCTTCTCGAAGAGCGAGGTATCTTTCACGTCCTGGATGGGGACCTGCTCCGACTCGACGCTTGGACCCTGAGGACCGGGGGCGTCCTGGATGGCTGGGGCCGGTCGGTCACGGTCCTTGGCCTCTCGGCCGTTTACACGAGGCTTCGAAACGGTCGTTGGTCGCGGTTGGGCCTGATGCTGATCGCGGGCCTGGGATGGTCCTGGCTCGGCATGCTACTGCGGCTGATGGTCCCCGCCGTCGCGTGGGCCGAGCGAGGCGTGGACGTCACACAAGGGCCGGCGCTCGGTCCGCTCGTCTTCGCCGCCGTGGTGGTCCTCCAAGCGAGCACTTACGAAGTCGTCGGACTGCTCATCAGCGGATGGCGTCTCTTCTCCCAGGCCTGGCGCAAGGCGTGGCGTCGCTGGTGGGTCCAGCGAGCGGCGAAGCGGGCCCTTTGGGAAGGGAACACACTGACCCCGGAGGAGTACGCGGCCGAGGTCATGGAAACCGTGGCGATCACGCCCGCGGCTGTCGGAGCCGAGCCGACCCTCTGGACCCCTCTCCGCGAGTCCATCCTCGGGCGTCCTCTCTGTTGGGCACTCGCCGGGGCGATCGGCGTGGGTCTCTGCATCTGGCTCGCCCCTTGCTTCCCACGCACCTTCGGACCAATCGCGAGCTTCCCCGAAGCGAGCTTCCGCGCTCTGAGCCTCGACTCCATGCCGGACACCCTGCGCGGCGGCCGACGCATCGGTTTCCTTGCGGATGACTTCGGCCCTCTCAGCGACCAAGGGGAGTATCGGCGATCCTGGCGGTACGAGTTCGGGACCGCGGAGGTCGTCGCGTCCGTCGCCTTTCCCTTCCAAGAGGGGAACGAGCCGACCGCGGCCTTGCGTCGTGAAGGCTGGGTGGCCACGCGACGGGCCATCGAGGAGGACGAACAAGGCCGGCGGCTGGTACTCGACGTGGAAGACGGCAAAGGGGCCCACGCCTGCTTCCTGCAGAAAGACGTGAGACCGGGCGACCACGAAGAGGGAGCGGCCCCCGGCCTCGTGGCCCGGCTCCAAGTTTGGAGGCCCGAGACGCGTCGTTGGCTCTTGGGCCGATATCGCCGACCGGCCGGATACGTCCTGGAAGTCCTCGTGATCGCTGAGGCCCCTCTCGCGGACCAAGGACGCGATGAGGCCCGACGCTTCCTCGCCGACTTTGAAAACGCCCTGAAGACCCAAGCGACGGGAAGACCGAGTCCATGGGGGCCATCATGAGCGCCGGCGAACCAAGACCCCCGAGCCGTCGCAAGAAGAAAGACCCCTGGTACAAGCAATGGGGCCTCGCCGCCCTCCGATCGTGGCGGACCATCCTCGTTTGCCTACCGGCCGTGCTCGCCGCCTTCGCCGTCGTCATGGTGGGGCAATCGAGTGCGGGCCGCGCCACGACACGTGAACTCATCGACAAATACAAGCGGGAATTCGAACGCAGCGCGAATGCGAAGGAGGACCCTCGCTCCCTCGTCTGCCTCGAAAGGCTCCGGCGCCTCGAACCCGCGCAACCCAAGCACACATTTCAACTGGCCCTCGTGAACGAGTCTCTGGGTGAACGCCGTCGCGCCTTCCGACTCATGCGCTCGCTGGCCCCGCCCGACCGCGCGGGCTACGGTCCCGCCCAGGTCCTCTGGGCCCGAAACCTGATGCGAGGCGAGCTCGACGCGACCCGCGCGGCCGACGCCGAGGCCGCCGATGAAGTACGCGCTGCCTTCGACACCCGGGAAGCGCTGGTAGATCTCGCTCTGGCGGCGGATCGCGTAGACGAGCGTGAAGCACTTCGAGGCGTTGCCGCCCACATCGAAGCCGACTGACGGCCCCTGCCAGTAAACCTTCTGGTTCCTGTAGGTCTTGCGGTGCATCCAGCCCTTGCCATAGCGCAAGCCAATGCCGATTGCGCCGGAAGCCTCGTCGCCAGTGATGTAGGCATTTGGGCGGCCGAGGTCTGCAAAGACGTGCTCGACGATGTCGGCGGCCGTCTTTGCCGCGACGCCGAAGAAGCCTGCGACTTCATTCACGATTTCGCTCTTGGAATAGGTTTCGTCTGCGGCGCTGGCGGTCTCGTTGAGCATCGTCAGAGC
>CALLYK010000248.1 GCA_937858365.1 uncultured Isosphaeraceae bacterium
AGTCGGCGGCGGCTCGATCGCCAAGCCGATGCGCGCGAGAGGGCCTTCGATGCCCATCATCGCCGGGCCCTGGACCTGGCGACCTCGCCCGCCACGCGTCGGGCGCTTGACATCACCCGCGAATGCCCACGCTTACGCGACCGCTACGGCCGCAACCTCTTCGGCCAGTCCACGCTCCTCGCCCGACGCCTCATCGAAGCGGGCGTGCGATTCGTGACTGTTCATTACGACGCATGTGACGGCTATGGCTGGGACTCACATGTCCACAGCGACGACGTCCGCGAGCACCTCATGCCCACGTTCGATCGCGCTTGCGCGTCTTTGCTCACCGACCTCGACGAACGGGGTCTTCTCGACGAGACCCTGGTCATCGCCCTGGGTGAGATGGGACGCACGCCGGTGGCGAGCCCGCGGTGGGGCCGAGGGCATTGGAGCACTCTCTTCCCGGCCCTCATCGCCGGGGGAGGCGTCCGCGGCGGCTCGACCCACGGGACCTCCGACAAGGACGCGGCTTACCCGCTGGACCACCCCGTCAGTCCCGAGCGCCTCGCGGCGACGATCTATCATGCCCTCGGCATGGACCTCGACCTGCGCGTGCCCGACCCGCAAGATCGCCCTGTTCCCGTCATCGTCGATGGGGCCGAGCCTGTCCGCGAGGTCTTCGGATAGGGCCGATGTTCGGTCCTCAACTGCTCGCGCTCCGATAGGAGCGCAGGGCATGCCGGAAGAAGCGTCGCCCGGCCCAGAACGTGGCGATCGTGGCGAAGACGGTGTAAGCGACAAGGCCCGGCTCGATCGCCTTCACCATCACACGGGCCGGCACGTTCGACACAAGTAAGATCGGTACCAAATAAGTGAAGGCCCGACCAAGTTGCTCGGTCCACGCCTTCGAGTTGAAGACCTCGCGCGGGTAGCGCGCCAGGCTGGAGAAAAGCCACCACATCTCCATCAAACTCTGGTTACGCACCAGCCAGACCGAGAACGAGGTGAGGACCAGCATGAAACTGTAGGCGATGAGCAGACCGCAAGCGAACGTAAGGACAAAGAGCAGAAACGCGGGCACGTCGAAACGCCACGACATGCTCACCAGTGCCAGGACCATCACGCCCCCCCCCATGAAGACGTTGGGCGCGGTCCCCCAATCGATCTTGCGCAAGGAAATGAGGAATTGTTCGTCCACAGGTTTGAGCAGGAGGAAGTCCAGGTCCCCCGTGCGGACGAGTTCGGCAAAGTCGTTGCAGCTCTCCAGGAAGAGCGTTTCGATGAGTCCGTTGATCGCGAAGAAGCAGCCAATGAAGAAGAAATACTGCGGCTTGGTCCATTCGGCCACGTGGCTCGTCTTGCCGAAGACGGTCTGGTAAAAGGCCAGCATGATGCCCAGCCAGATCACCTCGACCGACACCTTGACCAGGAAATTGCCGCGAAAGGCCATCTCACGGGCAAGCGTGAAGCGGGCCATTGAGCCGAGCATCCGGCCGTAGCGGAGGAAGGAAGTCATGCGGTCGCCCGCCTCATGTGGAGTAAAGCCACTTGCCCAGAAGATACGCGGGCAGCCAAAGGGCCGCCACCGGAAGGGCCATGAAGGGCCCGCGCAGGGCCGCCACGAGGGCCACGTTCAACCAGACCAACGAGAAGACAGCCGCCTTCACGGCGCGCTGGGTCGTACGCGGCGTCGCCTCGGTCCAGGCCCGCGAACCGGCCCGGGCCAGGAAGACGACCACGACCGCCAGCACGACCAGGCCGGACCAGGGGGAGAAGGCGCGACCGCCCCAGGGCTGAACGCACGCCACCGCCACGAGCGTCAGTCCCAGCGATTCCAGGACCAAGCCCAGGCCGGTCCCAGCGCGCTTGCCCACGCTGGTTTCCGAACGGCTGATGACGGTGATCCCCGCGACGAAGAGAGTGACGCCCAAGGCGGCCGACCAGCCGGAAGGTCCGCCGTACCCTGGCGCGAGGGCCATTCCCATCAGCAAGTTCAAACCTCGGCATAGGCCCATCAGAAGGGGCCCAAGGGGGGTCTTCTTGCCGCCGCCATCGTAGGCGACCACGCAGGCGACCAGGCAAGGGGCGATGGCCAGTCCCGGCCAGTGTCCCGAGAAGACGCTGCCGAAGGTGGCCATCGTCAGGCCGGTGCCCAGGAGCAGGTAGGCGAGGACGAGCGCGGACCCCAACGAGACCCGCCCCGCCGCGACAGGCCGGCCGGGACGCTCCAGCAGGTCCTCGTCGGCGTCGAAGGCGTCGTTCAAGGCGATCCCGCCCGCGTAGATCAGCATCGAGGCCCCGACCACCAGGCCCCAGCGCTCCGGGTGCGCGAAGGTGCCGGCCGCCACGAGCCAGCCCGCCCAACTGTCGGCCGCGGCCGTGAACACGTTGGGAAGCCTTACCAGTTGAAGATATGGCTTGGCCTTTTCAAGAAAAGACATCGCCATCTCTCAGCGACCGGCCAGGGCCGCACTCACGAGCGGCCCGAGCACCCGCAGGGCCTCGCGCGCGGCGCCGTCCGGGTCGTCCACGGCCGGATAGAGTTCCACAGTGAGCCAACCGGCGTAGCCGGTCGCCGCGATGGCCTGGACCACTTCGGCGAAGTCGATCGCGCCTGTGCCGGGCACCATGTGATGATGAACGCGCGTCGCCGCGATGTCTTCGAAGTGATAGTGCCTCGTGTGTGGGGCCATTCGCGCGATCTGACGAGGCAGGTCCTCATTCATGCAGTAGGCATGGCCGACGTCGAAGTTCAACCCCAAGGCGGGCGACCCCACGCGCTCGGCCACTTCGATGTATTGTTCGGTCGTCTCGATCAAGAGCCCCGGCTCGGGCTCGACCAACAAAAGCACACCGCACTTCGCCGCGTGTTCCGCCAAGGGCTTCAGGGCCTCCACGAACAGGTCCATCGCCTTTTCACGCGATTGCCCGGGCGCGAGTGGCCCCCCCGGTTCCGTCGTGATGTGCGGCGCCCCCAACTCGGCGCAGAGGGAGAGGGCCCGCCTCGTGTGGTCAATCCGGACCCGGCGATAACCGTCGTCGGGCTCGATGAACGACGGATACCAATAGGGTTGCCGATGGTCGGCGATCGCGTTCATCATGAACGCATTCACGTTTGAGAACGTGAGTTGATAGCGCTCCATCGCCTCCCTGATGGTCGTCTTCGGGCCCGAAAGCAAGCCCGCCGGCCAGGCGTGGGGCACGTCCGCCATCAACTCGAGACCGGCATAGCCGATCCCCGCGATCCGTTCGGCCGCTTCCTCGAACGGGTAGCGCATGTAGGCATTTGTGCTGAAGGCAAGTTTCATGAAGTTCTCAAGAGAAAAATAAACCTGTACGAGAATGGGAGATGCGATCGCCTTCCGCCGCTCATCATGGTTTGGCCGCCACACGTTCCCGGATCGTTGGAAAGAGGGCGAGGGCGTTTTCCCGGAGGACCTGGCGGCCGATTCGGACCGCGTGCTCCTCGGTGAGGTCCCCCCGTTCGACTTTCTCGGCCAAGACCTCCGCGATCACTTCGCGCGTGACGACGGTCGCGCCATAGATGCCTTCGGCGTGGTTGCAATCGGCCCCCCAGAGGATGCGGTCGGCCGGCATGACTTCAAGCCATTCGTGGAAGGCTCGACGGGCCATTGTCGGGCTGATCGTGGGCAGCCAGACCGAGTCGATCCAGACGTGTCGGCCATGACGGAGCAGCATGGCCCCGGTCTCGCCCACCCAGGGGTAGCCGCCGTGAAAGAGGATGAACTTCGTCTTGGGGTTGGCCTCGATCAAGTCCAGTAGCAAGACCGGATTGGAGCCTTGCAGTTTTCCATGACCCGTATGGATTTGAATAGGCAGGTCGAAGCGTGCCGATCGTTCGACCAGTTCCCACATGATGAAGTCTTGAAACGCCTTGACGTCGGCCGCCGGGAGGTCGCGTCGCGCCTTGCCGAAGAGGGCGGCGGCCCGTTCCTTGGGGACCTTGTCGAAGAGCAAAGTTCGGTCGTAGGCGCGGGTCGTCTTCAGGCAAACGGCCCCTTTCTCCTTGGCGAACTGAAAGAGGCGGTCCAAGACGGCGAGGTAGTCGTCGAGCGAAGCGACCGTCATGCCTTGGGACGCGGCGAAGGCGTACGGGTCGTCGGCCGGTTTCTTGTATTCCGACGGATGGAAGCCGTCGAGGAGCGTCGAGACGTTGAGGGTCTGGACTTCAAACGGGTAGGTGATGCGGAAGCCGAAGCGGTCCCAGTAGGGGTCGTTGACGAGGACCTCGATATTGGCGCGTCGCGTGACGACTTCCTGGATCCAGCGGTCGTCGCGATAGAGGTCGAAGATCCTGGCGTCGAGGTCGTTCGCTTGTTCGTCGCTGATTCGGTCGTAGTCCACTCCGTGGAGGTCGCGGAGGGCGATCGTTTGATAGCGGTAGAAGCCGGTGGCACGGGCGTTGTCAAAGTCGTGTTTGGCCTTGGCCCACCAGTCGTCGAACGGTTGGCGGTCGGTTCGGGGCGTGATGGCCGCGACCTGGGGCGCGTAACTCTGGCGCCAGAGACTGAAGAGAGTCATTCCCTTGCCGCGTTCGGTCTCGACCATGATCTCGGCGAGTCGATCGGGCGGGAAGAGGTGGTCGTGGGTGTCAATCGCGGGGACGCCGTCGACGGCCGTCTTGATCCGCGCGTACGAGGCGGTCCCGCGCACCGTCTGCGCAGCGGTGAGCGACGGGACGAGGCAAGCGGTGAGACAAACGAATAACGGGCGAACCATAAGGCGCGAGAGGGGCGGGACGCGCCCACCCCTCTCTCGGTCTCCCATCAAGCCTTGGCGGGGTCCTTGCCGCCGACCCAGTCGCCTTCGAGCTTCTGGTAGTCGGGGGCGGTGAGGGTCGAGCCGGCGAGCGGGTCGGCCTTCCAGCCTTGGATTTGGTTGGGGCGGGCCCGCATCTTGCTGCGTTCTTCCCAGCGGGCCGCCCAGGAACTGTCGGCCTCTTTGACGTCGCCGTTGGCCTTGTCGAAAAAGAGGGCCTTACCTTCACGGTACGACTTCACGCCCATGTTCACGGTGGCGATCGCCGCGTAGCCGAGCTTGGCCGGGCAGAGTGTGTCGGGGTTCCGGGAGCGGATGCACTCGATGAAGTGGTCCCAAAGGGCGCGGGTGTCGTCCTTGGGTTGGTCGGGCTTGAAGATCTCGCCGCCTTCGCCGGTGTTGGCGCCCGGAGGGGCGGGCTTGCCGCTGATGTTCTGCTCGACCACGCGGAAGCCGTCGTTGGGTCGGCCGCCGAACATGACCGAGGCCGTGTGACCGCGGATGATCTCGCCGAGTTGCACGTCGTTGCACATCGTGGCGGAGATGAGGACCTGGCAGCCTTCCTCGTAGTCGGCGACCACGGTGGCGACGTCGGGACAATCGCGGCCGTCGTATTCCATGTAGAGACCGCCGCCGCCCACAACGCGACTGGGGAAGGTCACGCCCATCGCCTGGATCAGGTGGGTGAGTTGGTGGACGAAGAGGTCGGTGTACATGCCGCCGCCGAACTCCCAGTAGAAGTCGTGGGAGTGGAACGGGCCTTCGGAGTAGCGAAGGTGACCGGAGCGGCCGTCCGCACTGATGCTCACGCGGTAAGGATTGGGCATTCGGGGAGCTCCGCCTGCGCCTTTCGCTAGTCGACTTCGAACAGATGTAACACGCAGGGCACTTCGCTCGGACCCGAAGTTTGCGTGCTTCTCGAAGTCCACCTCATGATGGGCGAGACGGTTGACCAAAGTTGGCGAAGAACAACGCCAGACCGATGACAGCGATGACCAAGGGCTTCCAGGCCTCCCGAAAGTGCAGCGCGCCGTACGCGAGCCCCACGGGAGGAACGAGGAAACACCCGAAGCCCCACAGCAACCCTGTCCGGAACGCGAGCACCACAATCCACAGGTCACCGACTACCGCGAGCACCGCGCCTATGATCGCGAGGTTCACAGACGTAGTCCTCCCCTTCCCACTCCATGGCCGAAGCTGGCGAACGTCCGCGGGCAGGTCGCCGGCGAGATGGTGACCCTTGGTCCACCCTCCGCGACAAGACTAGCAGAGGGCGGGAAGACTCAACTCGGCCAGCTTCCGGGGGGAGAGGTCACTTCCACCAAAGAGAAGAGAGTGTGGACTTGGGTCCACACTCTCTTCGGCGAATCACAAGAGAGCCAGAATCGGACGAAGCTACCTCACCATCAACAGCGTCCTGTTCACCCGCATCGAACCGATCTGCGCCCGCATGAGGTAGACCCCGGCGCCGAGCCTCGCGCCGCCTTCGGCTCGACCGTCCCAGGCGAGTCGCCGCGCGGCCGTGCCGATGGTGCCGTCCAGCAAGCTCCGCACGAGCTGCCCTTGCACGTTGTAGATCTGAACCTGCGCTCCGGTGCCCTCGGCGGCGGCGCGCAGCAGGATCGGCGAGCCGGCGGGGTAGGGATTCTGGAAGGTGATGCCGGGATGCGCCTCGACCACCGGCTCCGCGGAGG
>CALLYK010000249.1 GCA_937858365.1 uncultured Isosphaeraceae bacterium
CAGGTGGTGCCAAAGCCCCTTGGGTCCGGCCGCGCAAGCATCATAGGGGAGTGCTCCCCATTGGCCGGCTGATCGGGGACGCCTAGTGTTCCAGACGTCGGCACCATCGAGAGTCGGCGCCAGACAAGTCCACGGACCAGAGGTCCGCACGAGTGGTCCATCCGGACCGAAGCAAGACATGAGGGAGGGCAAACCAGATGGCCAACAAGTCATTCTCCGCCGCAGAAGGCGTGATCGCCGAGTCCGCGAAGATCGTCGACCAGACCCGCACGGACCTGAAGAAGCAGATCGCCGACCTGAGCGACAAGATGGACCAGGTCAAGCAGTACTGGCAGGGTCAGGGCTCGAACAGCTTCCACGGCGTCAAGAACGCGTGGACGACCAACGCGCAGGATGTCATCGACGTGCTCGACATCTTCGAGCAGAACCTGCGGTCCAACGAGGCGACGTACCAGGCCAATGAGCAGGGCGCGAGCGACCGGCTGAGCAAGTACACCTCGCAGCTCAAGCACTGAGCTGAACCGACCACCTGACACCAGACGTAAAGGACACCAAGACCATGACCGGTATGAAGGTTGACTCAGCGGGCCTCGAACTGCTGATCCAGGACATGAAGGCCGGCTGCAACCAGCTGAGCACCCGTCTCGACACGATGAAGGGCGACCTCGCCAAGTACGTCTCCCAGTGGGAGGGTGGCGCGCAGAAGGCCTACGACGTGGCCCAGAAGCAGTGGGAGCGCGAGATCACCGACCTCAAGGAGCTTCTCGAGGACGTCCGCTTGGCCGTCATCGAGTCCAAGGAGAACTACCTCGAGGGCGAGCTCAAGAACGAGAAGAGCTGGGCCAGCTGAGGCCAGGGGCACACCACTGACGAGCATCACCGGCCCTGTCCTCCTGCCTCGAGCGGGCGCGACAGGGCCGGTGGCCGTGGCTGGTCAATCGGTCGGACACAAGGGAGGGACGCGATGACGGAAACGTCAGCGAGCTACCCGGCGGAATACATGCGTCAGCTCGCCGGGGACAAGCAGAAGCAATGGGACAAGATCAGCCAGGAGGGCAAGCAGGCGCTCCAGCAGAACGGTCTCGGACTCGGCGACTTCGGGGACCTGAACATGTTCAAGAGTTTCGGGGAGCGCTACATGGCTGCTCGCGAGCTCTACCTCGGAGCGCTCGGCGCCGCCAAGAACGACATCGACGCGATCGCGGAGGGCATCAAGCAATCCGCCCAGACAATGACCGATCATGACGTCGAGGCCGGCGCCGCCTTCCTGGCTCTCCAGCGTCGGTGGGAGAACGGCGGCATGCAGTCCGAGGCAAACCAGACGACGGACAACGGGCAGCACCAGCAGCGGCGCACGACCGAGGCAGATGCCAAGTCCAACGCAGCCGACGCTCGGGCGCAGGAGGCTGGGGGCCAAGGCTTGCCGGCCACGACTCAAGGCGGAACGGGGACGACGGCATGAGGATCGATTCCGGGGGCGGGGGGCCAACTCTGGACCCCAAGGCCCTGGCGTACGAACGCGAGTTGTTCACGATGTTCACGTTCGCGGACTACATGGTCACGTGGGCGACCGACGATTGGCAGACGTCCGCCACATCCTTGAGGGACATGTCCACGGACCTGGGCAAGATCACCCAGCGTCTACGTGAAGGCGACGGCACGCCCGGTGCCTCGGGATGGACCGGACCCGCCGCGGACGCCGCCACGGCCAGCTTGTCGACCCTCGCCTCGACCCTCGACGACCGAGCGGTCGAGATGGACCAGGCCCGCGCCGCCATGAAGGGCCTGACCGGGGCCTACGACTGGGCCAAGGAACAGTGGTATTCCAAGATCGTCAGCAACTCCAACAATCTCAAGCCCGAGGCCTTCACCAAGACCGATCCCGTGAGTGGTCACCCCACGTCGGACCCCGCGGCGTATGCCGCTGCTGTCGACGCGATCTACGAGGAGCGCAACACGGCGGCCAAGGGGATTCTGGATGCACTGAAGAAGCGGGTGGGTGCGGCGGCCGATGACCTTCCGGTCGAAGACACCACCACGACCCCCACGCCGTACTCACCCGCCGGCTCCGGTGGGACTTCGGCCAACTACGCGACGAACACGGCCACGCCGTCCGGGCCGACCACGACGATCACGACCGCGACGCCGCCGCCACCGCCGCCGCCGCCACCGCCGCCGCCAGCCGCGGCCTGCTGCGGCCCGACGATGTTCTGGAGCGAAAGGTCCGTCGCCCTCACGGTGGAGATGAAGTTCTTTTTGGCTAAGTCATATTGGGTGTAAAAGAGGATCAATTGGCGAACCTCGTTGCGGACTTGCAATTTGACGTTGTCTTCCGCGCCCATGAGCAAGCGTCGTTGGCGTTCGTAGTTGACGAGGACGGTGCGGAAGTTGTTTCGTTCGGACAGCCGGACCAGGGGGAGTTCACCGTTGATGACGAGGCTGAACTGTCGGGACTGGTCGAGGAAGCCGAAGGGGTTGGAGGTCGTGGGCGGGGTGATCACCTGATTGGTGACCGTGACGTTAAATATACCCTTGAGGGCGTTGTCGGCCACTCGAATTTGGCGCCAGGAGTCGTAGAGCTGGGCCCGTTGGTTCATCAGGTCGAGGCGGTTTTCCAGGGCGACCCGCTCGGCGGCCAAGAGGAATTCCTCTTCCAGGTTGGGGTCGGCAATGGCCTTCTGAAGGGACCGGCCGTCGACGAGGATGTCCGGGAGACCCGGCAACTCGCGGATCAGTTCCTCCAGGTCGGATCGCTGGACGGGCGAGAGCGCGAAGATGGCCTTATACGCTTTGCTGAAGCCCGACAACATGCTGTAGTCGGCGACGAGGTCCAGGTCCGGCGGCAGCCCCAACTGAATCTTAAACTGATCGAGAAGGGTCCGATACTGAATTTGGTCGTTGATGAGCGTGGATTTCTGTCCCTGGAGGGTCAGGTCGATCTGGTCCACGTCCAGGGCGGAGACATTCGAGCCAACGCCCTCGGAGAGCCCCTTGTAAATTGTCAGGACGCGTTCGAAGATGACGACGTTGCGGAGGTCGTTCTCCACTTCCTGGAGGTTCTGGATGAGGTTCAAGTAGCCGATGCTGGGGTCGCCGGGCGTGCTGGTCCCGCCGCCCAGGGTCGTTGTGGCGAACCCTTGATTGCCGATGGTCATGATGTTGACGAAAAACTCCTGTCGAAACCGCGCGAAGTTGCGGATTTCGTAGAGGAGGTTTCGTTCCGCCTGAGTGAGGGGCTCCAGGGTGACCGCGCGACCGCCGCCGCGAATGAACGGCTGTGTGAGGGTCAACGGCAGCAAAGACTGGACTGTCGGTTGCCGCGAGTTCTGGCCCGTCAATTGGAAGATCGTCGTGTTGGCGAACCCGCCGGCCAAGCGCAGGCCGCTGTTGAAGAGCTTGCCGAAGCCGGCCAGGGTGCTCATGTTGAGCTGGGAGAGCTGGCCCCCCGGGGCCTCCGTCGTGCGGTAGAGCCACTGATTGGGGCCCGTGCCGGGGGGGATCGTGGGACCAACGGCCCCTGTGACCCCCGCGAGGCCGGCCCCGCCGACGGCTGAGCTTGGGGTGATGCCGGCGATCCCCTGGGGCTCGAACGCGAAGCGTTGCAGGGTCACGGGAAGGGCCGTGAGGAGAAGGCCTTCGAGACGGAATTGATAAATGCGACTGTTGATCAGGGCCAGTTCCAGGGCCTCGCGCGGGCCGATCCGGTAAGGGTTGGCGTCTTTGGAGAGACCGGCCGCCGCGAGTTCCTGCTCGAAGCCGAAGGGGACCGGCTTGGTGAGGAATTTCTTGAGTTCGTCCTCTTCCTCACTCCCGGTGCCCAAGCCCGGGGCCGTGTCCACGTTGCGGATATCGATGCGGGGTTCGGGATCGTTAGGTATCCTGGGACCTTGGTCTTGGCCGGGCTGCGCGGGCCGAACCGGAGGCGGCAGGTTCGTCTCCTGAAAGGCGGCCATGAGCACGGCGGCGTCCTTCGTGGTGGGGGACGGTCTGGGCGACCGGGCGGCGGAGGGTGTGCTCGGGTCGGTATTAGGAGGAGGCGTCGCCGGGCGAACGTCCGTCCCAGAATTCGGGACCATATTCGAACCCGCGTCGGGTCTGGGGTTTGCGTCGCCCGGTTTGATCGTGGAAGGACCGAACGGGGCGGCGCGGTTCATGGGCGGCGGCGGCGGCTTGACGTCTTCCTGGGCTTGTTTCTCCGCTTCCTCCCGCGCCCGGCGCCGCGCGTCGACCTCGGCGGCCGGCCGGTCGTTTCGATACGCCTCCAGCATGTCGAGGTAGCCCGTGCCTTCCAAGGGGACCATCAAGCGCACCTTGGGCGCCTGGGGCACGGGGGAGAGGGCCTCGGCCACGAGGTCATCGGGAGGGGCGGGAGGGAAGTCCGGATCATACGGACTGGCGTATCGCGACAGGGCGGGCGGCTCGGCCGAGTACATCTCCAGCCGGAACCGCGGGTCGCGGCTCTTTTCGAAGATGGCCTCCGTCGCATCTTGGTTGGCCCAGTTGCGGAAGAACTCGCGCGTGCAGCCCAGGTTCGGCGTGAGCGCCAAGGCCAGGGCGGCGGTCGCCCAGCTACGGCGACGGCGTGACGCGCGGGTTTGTTCTGCGTTCCGGATCATCCCTGGCTCCTCCCCGGGCCTCCGACCGCGCGGGACGGAAGGCGCGCCATGACTACGCGACCTCCCGATCGGGCGGGCCGTGCCGTCTATATCGGCCGCGACACTCGTGTGGATTGAACGATGTGGACGATCAAGCCCATTCGGCCGCGGTCGACGAGACAAGCGACCCCATGGAATGGAACGGTTGGGATTGGGTCCAGTGAGGGGCCGTCCTTGGTCGAATGAGGAAGGTGAGTGTTCCCGGCGAGGTCCCTTCCCCCCTTCCCAGGGCCTGGGGTCGCCGGGACCGTGGACTTGTGTCCTGACGCGAGGGCAGGGATGCCCGATCGGTCCGGTGCGCCGGCACGCCGGATCGGGGTTTCGAGAAGGGAGTCTCCCATGCGGCAGCGAACGAGTGGGCCCCGATCGGCGGGCGAGCGGCGACGCGAGCGGGCCCGTCCTTTGGTGGAGAGGCTCGAGGACCGCTTGAACCCAGTGGCGATCGACATGACCGCGATCGCCTCGGCCCCCTACGGCATCCAGCAATGGGGGAGCGTCCTGAATGGAGGGGCCGGTTACGCCGTGACCGACGTCGGCGATGTCAACGGCGACGCCTACGACGATTTCGTCATCGCCGCCCCGTCGGTCGTCTACAACGGGCAGATCGGCCTCAGCAACCAGGCGGGGACCGCCTACTTGGTGTTTGGCTCCCGCCAGGTGAATCAAGCCACGATCGCCGATTACATCAATCTCAACCAGCAGCAACGCACCGGCGCACTCGGCTTTCTCGGCAACCTGAACCAACCCAACCCCATCAACGGTCAACCCGGCTTCGATTACGACGGCGTCCAGATCACGGCCAGTCAGAGCCCCAACGGCGAGCTCGGGACCTCCGTCGCCGGCGTGGGGGACCTCAACAACGACGGCCTGGCCGACTTCATGCTCGGCGCGCCCGGCGGGGCCAGTGCCTCCGGCCTCACGCAGAACTTCGGCCGGGCCTACCTCGTTTACGGCAATCGCAACATCGGCAACATCAAGCGGATTGACCTGGATACGCCCAGCTCCAACCCGGCCGCGATTGTCGTCACGTTCGTCACGAGCCAGTCGGCGAGCAGGACGGGTTTCGCCGTCTCCGGTGTGGGGAACTTCCTCCGCGACGGGACCAACAGCATCGCGATCGGCGCGCCCAACGTCTCGCTCGGCGGCCTTTCCAACAACGGGGCCGTATACGTCCTCTCGGGGGGCGTCGTGCGCACGCCGGCCACAAGGACCATTGACGTTGGGACCATTGGCCAGACCGGTGGTCTGGCGGGTGTCGTCTTCATCGGCGAACGGTCCGGTCAGCAGGCCGGGCTGGCCGTCGCCAGCGCGGGCGACGTGAACGGCGACAACGGCGGCGCCACGGGGACGCCGGACGACCTCCTCATCGGCGCCCCGGCCGCGCAGACGTACCTGAACCCGCCCGGCGCCTCGACCGCCGCGGGCGACGCCTACTTGATCTATGGGCAAGGTGGTTTGCAAGCCGCGCAGACAAGCTCCGGGTCCCCCGCTCGGTTGAGCATCAGTTTGGCCCGGATCGGCGCGTCGGGTACGGGGGCCCTCGCCGGCGTCGACTTCATCGGCGAGACCACCGGGGACCTCGCCGGTTTCGCGGTGAGTCCGGCGGGCGACGTCAACGGCGACGGCGTGAGCGACTTCCTCATCGGCGCGCCGGGGCGTAACGCGAGCACGGGACGCGTTTACCTCGTTTACGGCGTCTCGGGGGCCAACGCCTTGGGCGGGCGCGTCTCGCTGAGGAACTTGACCACGACGCTGAAGTCGGCCGTCTTCGATGGTCCGACCATCGGGGCCCTGGCCGGATACTCCCTCACGGCCACAGGGCGGATCAACAGCGACGCCCTCAATGAGTTCGCCATTGGCGCCCCAGGGGCCAACAACGGCCAAGGGGTGGCCTATCTCATCCCCGGCAACGCGAACCTCTTCGGCTCGACATACTCACTGGACACCAACGGCGTGCAGAGCGGGCCCGTCTACGCGCTGGTGATGACCGACAGCCAGCAGTCCCTGGTGCCCAACTTCTTCGGCGGCGCACTGGGGGCCAGGCGTTTCCCGATCACCGGCGGGCGATACATCGACAGCGACACGGTCGCCGACTTCCTGATCGGCGCCCCGGCCTTCTCGTCGTCGGGCACGACGCAACGCCAGCTCGCCGGCCAGGCGTTCGTGATTCAGGGACGCTATATCGCCAGCCTCTTGACCGTCCCGCCCGGAGGCGGACCCGGTCCGGGACCAGGCCCCGGCCCAGGCCCCGGCCCCGGCCCCAGCCCGAACTTCGCGGCGCCCGCGGCCGGCGGCGGCGAGCCGATCTCGAACGTTTTCATCCCGCCGGTCGGTGAGGCCCTCGTCCCGTCGCTCCCCACTCTCTCGAAACTCCACTATGCCGCGATCCCCGCGGAGGTGGCCCTTCAGCCGTACCGGCCCAATCCGGCCTATGCCAATCGGCTGGCCACCTTCTACGGCCTCTCGACCTCGAAGCGCAAGCTGGGGACGAAGTACAAGCACAGCCCGCAACGCGCGAACACGCTCGGCTACGGTGTCTTCTCGCGCGGGAAATACAAAGTTGGGCAGGTCCGGTTCGCCCCGGTCCGCCACAACGGCCCCACGATCCCTTAATCTTCGCGCGGTGCGGGCCGGCCGCGCTTCGGCCGGCCATTGCCCGGGCGGCCGACCCGTTCATTGATCCAGGATGAAACCCCCGAGGCCCGGGGCCTTGGGACGGACAGGAGGAGAGGTCCCCCATGCGATCGAACGAAAGGTCCCCTGAACCCTCAAGGAGCCGGGGACGACGCTCTCGGGCCCTCCAACTCGGTCCCGAGCGGCTCGAAGTCCGGATCACGCCGGCCGCCATCGACGTCGCCTCCATCGCGTCGGCCCCTTACGGCGTGCAGCATTGGGGGGCCGCGAACAACGACGGCGCCGGCTGGAAAGTCACGGACGTTGGCGACCTGAACGGCGACGGTTACGACGATTACATCATGGGCGCCCCGAGCGTCACGTTGAACGGGAACCAGGTGAACCTCGGCAACAATGCCGGGAGCGCTTACCTTGTCTTCGGCTCGCGACAGGTCAACCAAGCCGCCATCAGCGATTTCCTCAACCTGACCCAGCAGCAACGGATCGGCGACCTGTCCCAACTCGCGAACCTGAACCAGACGAACCCGACTAACAACCTGCAGGGTTTCAACTTCGACGGCGTGCGCATCACCGCGAGTAAGAGCCCCAACGGTCAGCTTGGGGCGATGGTGATCGGCGTCGGCGACTTGAACAACGACGGCCTGCGCGACTTCATGATCGGCGTCCCCAACGGGGCCAACGCCGCGGGGACCACCCAGGGCTTCGGCCGCGCCTATCTCGTTTACGGCACGAGCAACCTCGTCGGCCTGAAGAACCTGGACCTGGACACGCCGCCGGCCAACCTCCGCGTACAAACCTTCGTCACGCCCCAGAACGGCAGCCAGCTCGGCATGGGCCTCACGGGAGTGGGTAACTTCCTTCGTGACGGCACGCCGTGCATCGCCCTGGGCGCGCCCAACGCCACTCCGGGCGGCCTCGCCAATGCCGGGGCCGTCTATGTGATTTCGTACCGGACATTGAACACGGTCCCCGCCGGACAGCAAATCGACGTCTCGCGGATCGGCCAGTCTGGCGGGCTCAATGGTGTCGTGTTCGCCGGCGAGCGCGCGGCGGCCCGCGCCGGCTTCGCCCTGGCCGCCGCCGGTGACGTGAACAACGACAACAACGGCAACTCCGACGACCTCTTGATCGGCGCTCCCGACGGGACCACGCAACCGGGAGACGCTTATCTCATCTACGCCGCCACCGGTCTGCAAGCGGCCCAGCAGACGTCGGGCGGGGCCTTGAGCATCAACCTCAACCGCATTGGCACCGACCCGACCAACCCCACCGCCATCGCCGGCGCCGACTTCCAGGGGACCAATAACGGCGACCAGGTCGGCTTCGCGGTCAGCACGGCGGGCGACTTCAATGGCGACGGCACCAGCGACATCCTCGTCGGAGCGCCTGGGCGAAATAACTCGGCGGGCCGGGCCACTCTGATCTACGGCCGGCCCGTTCCCTCACCGATCAACGGGCGGTTCGCCATCGATAGCTTGAACACCCTCGGACCGCCCATCCGCTCGTCCTACTTCGACGGGCCGTCGGCGGGGGCCTTGGCGGGGTACTCCCTCACCGCGACCGGCCTGATCAACAGCGACACCCTCAACGAAATCGCCATCGGCACGCCGGGACTCACCAACAACCAAGGGACCGTCTTCCTGATTCCGGGGAACCCCAGCCTGCCCTCCGGGGCCTTCACGCTGGACACGAACTCGGCGCAGAACTCGCCGGTCTTCGCCCTGGTGATCACCGACAGCCAGGTATCGGCCGTGCCGAACTTCTTCGGCGGCTCGCTGGGCGCCCGGCTCTTTCCGGTGGTCGGGGGCCGGTACATCGACAGCGACACGATCGGCGACTTCGTGATCGGGGCCGCCGGATACTCGCCCACCGGGGTCAACGCACGGACCCTGAATGGGACCGGTTTCGTAATTGAAGGGGCATTCATCGCGAAGCTCCTTCCCGTGCCGCCGAACACGACGATCGCCTCGCAGATCGGTGTGGGACAGGCCCCTCCCGGCCCCTTCGTTATCGACGCCACCACACCTTCGGCCCTTCAGATTTACGTGGGCAGCAACAACACGGTGACACCGGCGTTCAGCCCGACCACGATGCTGAGCAATCCGACGAGCGTGACCGTGAACGGCGTGACCTTCCAGGCGACCGTGGCGGCCGACGGCGACTTCAACAACGACGGGATCACGGACGCGATCCTGACGATCTCGCCTCGCTCGAGCCTGAACCTGACTCCGGGCACCACCGTGACTTTCACGGTGAGGGGCCAAACCAATGAGTCCACGCCGCGCCTCTGGAGCGGGACGGCGACCGTCCAGGTGACGGGTACCACGCCGCCGTTGCCCACGCCCGCGGCCGGCTCGGGTGTGCCCATCAGCAACCAGTTCATCCCGCCTTTCGGCGAGGCCCTCGTCCCGGCCGTGCCGACGATGTCCAAGCTCAAGTATCAGCCCTTGCCCGTGGCCGTGGCCATGCAGCAGTATCGGTTGACCCCGGCCTACGCCGAACGTTTGGGCGTTTTCTATGGGCGGAGCAACTCGCGACGACGTCTGGGCACGCGTTTCGCGCACCAGCCCGACCGAGCTAATACCCTGGGCTACAAGGTCTTCGCGCGTGGGAAATATCCCGTTGGGCAGGTCCGATTCGCCCCCGTGAAGACGGGCCCGCAGATGGTCCCGGTGAAGTTCGTCTGAGCGACGGTGAAAGCAACAAAAGGGCCCCGCGCTCT
Organism: uncultured Isosphaeraceae bacterium; assembly: GCA_937858365.1. Classification (GTDB taxonomy): domain Bacteria; phylum Planctomycetota; class Planctomycetia; order Isosphaerales; family Isosphaeraceae; genus CALLYK01. The sequence continues at coordinate 10,012 of CALLYK010000249.1, forward strand.
CCTCTTGATGGAGTGCGCGGGGCCCCGCATTTGAGGACGGGTGAACCGGTCGATCAGAAGAGTTGCGGGATCGGCTTGAAGCCCTCGTCCACGAGCCGGTAGGGGCGCCCGAGCGGGGTCGTGTATTGGGTTTCGAGGGGGATGCTCATTCCCTTGGTCATCGTGGCGATGACGTCCATGATTTCGACCGGCTGGTCGGTGATCTCGACGCCGTCCTTGTCGGTCGCCCCGATGGCTTGGCCCCCCTTCAGGCCGGCCCCACCCATCACGATCGACCAAGAGCGCGGCCAATGGTCGCGACCCGCGTTTTGATTGATGCGCGGGGTCCGGCCGAACTCGCCCATCCAGACGACCATCGTCTTCTCGATCAGGCCGGTCCTCGCCAGGTCTTCGACGAGGGCCCCCATTCCCTTGTCGAGTTCGGGCAGGAGGCGATTGCTCAAGGTCTCGAAGGCGTTGTTGTGGGTGTCCCATCCGCCGAGAGACACCTCAACGAAGGTCACGCCGCGCTTGACCAGTTCGAGCGCCATGAGGCAGCCCTGACCGAACGAGCCCTTGCCGTACCGGTCGCGGACCTTGGCGTCGATCTTGTCGAGTTTGAAGGCGTCGGTGTACTTGGAACTCATCATTCGGACGGTCTTGTTATAGACCGCCTTGTGATCGGTCGGGGCCTGCCCTCGGCGCGAGCCGGCGAAGTTGTTTTCGACCATGCTGAGCATGGACAGGCGGCTTTGCATCCGGGCTTCGTTGATGCTGTCGGGCGGGTTGAGGTTGGCGATCTTGGCGGTCGGGTTGTTGATCACGAACGGGGCGTGCGCCATGCCCAGGAAACCGGCCCCCTGCCCTGGCGAGTTGATCGCCATGATGTGGGGCAAGTCGAGGTCGCCCAGCTTCGAGCCGAGTTCGTACGAACAGACCGAGCCGAAGCTGGGATGCACGACGGTCGGGTTCGGCGTGTAGCCGGTGTGCATGACGTAAGTGCCGCGATCGTGGTTCCCCTCCTTGGAATTGAGGGAACGCACGATCGAGAGGTGCTTCATCTGCTTGGCGACGGTCGGCAGGTGTTCCGAGATCCGCAAGCCAGGGGCCGACGTGCTGATCTGCTTGAACGGCCCGCCGTTCTTCTCGCTTTCCGGTTTCAGGTCCCACGTGTCCATGTGGCTGGGACCGCCGCCCATCCAGAGGAGGATGCAGCTTTTGCTGGTCTTCTTGACGGAGTCGGCGTTGGCGTTGAGGGCCCCGACCAGGTGCATGGCGGGGAGGGCGATCGAGGTCGTCGCCAAGTGGTTCAGGAAATGCCGTCGCGACATTCCCTCGGGCGGGGACCAGGGACCGAACATCGCGGACCACCTTGGAAAAAGGGCCGTGGAGACCGCCGGGACGACGCGCCCCGGCTTCGTTGCGATCAACTCCGGCGGGACCGGATCAGTGGTTCAAGATGAACTCGTTGGAATTGAGCAAGGCCCAGAAGACGTCCTGAAGGAACGCGATCGGGTCGGAGTAATTCGTCGAAGCGCGCTGCAATTTCGTGAGTTCGTCCTTGCTGGGCGGGCGCGAGAGCGCGGCCAGATAGAGGCGGTTCAAGGCGTACATCTCGGGTGATCGGCGCTGCTTGAGTTGGGCCTCTTCCAGGGTCTTCGCCAGGAAGCTGCCGGCCTTGCCGCCGGTGGCGTTGGACATGAGTTCGCCGTTCATCATCATCAGGGCCTGCGGGATCGTACCCTGGAAGCTGGTGCCTTCCTCTCCCTCGTCGTTGCCGAAGGCGAAGACGAACTGACGGAGCCACTGGTCCCGGCGGCGGTCCATGTCGGCCGAGCCCCCGGCCTGATGGGCGGCGGTCGCCACAAGGAGCGAGTCGAAGAGCTGCTCCGGGTTCATCGGCTTGAGGGACATGTGGGTGAAGAGGGCCTCGTCCTTTTCATTCTGGGGTGTCGCCTGGCTGGTCAGGTTGTAGGCCTGGCTCGACGTGATCCAGCGGATAAGGGTCTTGACGTCATATCCGGCCGAAACGAACTCGGCGGCCAGCTTCTCCAGCAATTCCGGATGACTGGGCGGGTTATGGGGCCCGAAGTCGTCGACCGGGTGGACGATCCCACGACCCATCAAGTGGGCCCAAACGCGGTTGACGATCGCTTGCGCGAATTCGCGGTTGGTGTCGGCCGTGATGAACTTGCCCAGCTCATCGCGCCTGGTGACGTCGCCATCGGTCTTGACCTTGCGGCCGTCGAGGAAGGCGGGGAAGGCGATGCGCACCTCACCGTTTTTGCGTTCGAAGCGGGCGTATGCGTCCGTGGGTTCGTCGTAAAGCTCGGTGTGGTCGTCCACTTCCTTGCCCGTCGCGTCCACGCCGCGGACCGTCTTGCGGCGCACGCCTTTATAAAAAGCGTTGATTCCCCAGAATTGTTCTTGTTTCCAATCGTTCGATGGGTGGTCGTGGCATTGAGTGCATTGGATCTGCTGGCCGAGGAAGACACGCGTGGTGAGCGATGTAAGCGGGACGGCCCCGTTCTCCATGTGGGCGAGCGTGTAATTGACGGCGCCGTTCTCCTTGTTCGAACCTTTCGCGGTGATGAGCGTGACGGCCGTTTCGTTCCAAGGGCGGTTCTCGGCGAATTGGCGGCGGAGCCAGGCAGTGAGTGCCGCTCGATCCACCTCGCGCTCTTGCCGGCCCCGGCCGATCAAGGTCACCGTCCAGAGGTTGGCCATGTTCTTGGGGTAATCGGGGTCGGCCAAGAGGTATTCGATCAATTTCAGACGTTTATCTTTGTCTTTGTTGTCGAGGTATGCGGCGGCCTCCTGGGCGGTCGGGATGCGACCGAGGAGGTCGAGGTAGGCGCGGCGGAGGAACTCGGGTTCGTCGGCCCGCTTGCTCGGCTGCGTGTTCGCGCTGGTCCAGCCTTCTTGGATCATCGTGTCGATGAAATCGAGGCGCGACGGGACTTGCCGCCCGCCCGGGGACTGTGCGGTCGCGGTCGTCCCCATCGCGAGGGACACGGCGAAGAGGGCCCAAACCAAGAAGTGCTGGGCCGGCGATGGGCGGAACGTCATCGTTGGGGCCTCGGACGAGTGGGGCGAGACGGAAAGGGAGAAAGAAGGCGCGACGATCAGCGCAAGGGGGACCGTTTAAGGTTAGGCGGTTGTAACGGGCCCGTCAAACCAAAACGTGGCCCACCCACAAATCACGACGCGGATTTCGTCGTGCATCCATGCGGTCGGTCGCCAAAGCTACGCCCTCGGTCCGTCCTTGTGACATGGATTTCCATTCGGACCTTCGCTGAGTGTTGTTGTCATGAAATGGGAAAAGGCGTCCTAGGATTGGGGTGGACCCGAACTGCGATGCGTGCCGGGCCCTGGGGCGGGGAGCGTTCATGGTGAGCGATCCAGGGGAGGACGAGCCCCTACTGAGGGCGATCGGCGAGCTGAGGGCCGAGGTCGATCGTCTCATCGACGCAGAGGTCCGTCGACGCGAGGTGGTGGCGCATACGCGCGAACTCGTCTCGCGACTCGTCCAGCAGCCGGTCGCGCCGCGTGAAGAACCACCCTTCGGGGTGCCGGCCTCGCCCTCGACCCCCATCCCGACGCCCCCCACGACGCCGATGGCGACGTCGATTTCGCTATCGACAAAGGCGCTCGGAGGCGACGAGGACCCTGGGAAACGCTTGGACCTTTTGGCACAGAAACTGGCGAACCGGCTTCGACAGGCCACGCCCGCGACGGGACGCCCCGCCGCGGGCGATCGGACCGAGGTCGCCGGTGGACGCGAGGGAGGAAGTCGTGTGGGGACCTGAGAATGACGCGGCTGGGCCGCTTTGCCTTTTCACATGCGGTCCCAAGCGTTTCGCCCTGCCGGTCGCCGCCTTGGGCGGAGTGATCGAGACCGGAGACCTGGTGCGCATGCCTTTGGCACCGGCGCGTGTGGTCGGCCTTTGCTCGCATCGGCGGCAGGCCCTTCCGGTCTTTCAACTCGAAGGGTCGACACCCGTTTGTACGGCTTCCTCCGCGGTGCTCCTCGTCCGGTCCGATCAAGGCACTTGGGGGTTGCGGGCCGACCGCGAGGGTGTGGCCGTCATCGAGTCCCACGTGGTCCCTGGATCGGCCGAGGGCCCGGGCGCCTGCGGGACCGTCCTCCATGAAGGCCGCACCTACACCGTCCTTGATCCCGAACTCGCCTGGCGCGACCTCCGCGCGGAGATTGAGCGCGAGTATTCCAAGGCCCGCCCCGGGGCGGATTCCTCCAGGTCATCGAACCACAGGCCAACCTCTTCACCTCAGTGAGACGCTCCATGACCCCCCGATTCGAGATCGCGCTGGTGGGCGCCGCGGCGGGAGGCTTGGCCACGGCGCTCGCCCTGGCCATACCCTCGCTCCTGAGTGGACCAATGGGGCTGATCGTGGGCGTCGCGGTGGGCGTCGCGGCGGGTGCGGTCGTGGCCTTTGTCGGGGCCGACCGCCTGGCTCGACGGATCGTGGCCTTGATCGACGAACTCCTGGACCCGCGCGGCGAAGGGCTTCCCAGGACAGGTTGGCGACGAGTGGATGACCGTCTTGATGAGATGGTCTGCTCGATGGCCGAGGCGGCCAGGGTCCGCGCCGACCTGGACGACCTGGCGGCCTGGGGCCGAAAGATCGGCGCCACCGACGGCAACGCGCGTACCGAACCTCGCCTGATGATTGAGAACTCGCTTCGCTCGGCGGCGGAGCTCACGCGGGAAGTGGGGGCCCTGGGCCAGAGGGCCGAGCGGATGAGCTCAGGGGCCGACGACCAGACCGCCACGGTCGTCCGAACGGCCTCCAGCGTCGAGGCCCTTTCCGATCGGATTGATCGAATCTCTCAAAATGCCGATGAGGCGGCCGAAGCCGGAAGGCGGACACGCGAGGAGGCGCGCCGCGGACTCGACCAAATTCAGGGGATCATCACCGGCATGGAGAGCCTCGGGGCCCATGTGGAAGGAAATGCTCGCAAGGCGCGCCGCCTGGGCGATCGTTCCGAGGAGATCGGCACGATCGTTGAATTGATCGCGGGCCTTTCCAGCCGAACCGACATGCTCGCCCTGAACGCCACGATCGAATCCGTCCGCGCGGGGGAGCATGGACGTGGGTTCGCGGTAGTCGCCGAGGAAATCCGCAAGCTGGCCGAGCGGGCCGCCAACTCCACCCGAGAGGTCGGCGCCCTCGTCGAGGCGATCCGCACTGATGTCCATGAGAGCATCCGGGCCCTGGGTGCCGAGCAGGAGGAGGTCGAAGTGGAGGTCCGCCGGGTGCGCGAGGCCGGGACCGCCTTGGAACGGATCAGCCAGTTCGCGGAGGTCTCGGCGCGCCTCGTTGAAGGGATCTCGCATTCCGCCAACGACCAGGTCGTCGCGACCCAAGAACTCGTCCGAGCCATCCAACGCATCTCGGAGGTCTCCAGCGTGATCCGCGACGAGTCTGCCCAGCTTCGTGAAAGCACTCGCGAGCTCTTGGCTCGCCCGATGCTTCGCTGGGCCACCGAAAACGCCATCGACGTTCTCTCATCCAACCCCGGCGTGGGGCCCCACTCGGCCCGGCGTACGCGGCGGTCCGAGCGGCTGGAAGCGAGGTGAACCATGCACCAGGCCGAGAGTCGCGCATCGCGTCGGGACGAGCAAGTCGCATCACCCCCGAACCTGGGAGAACGGTTCCGGGCCGCCCACGAGGCTTGTCACGAGGGCCCGTTGCTCGCACGCCAAGCCGTTCAAATGCTGGTCGCACAGGCCCGTTCCCTCGCCTCGACGGCGCGCCTTTCCCGTCTCAGTGCGCTCGTTGAGCTCTGGGACTGCCTCAAAGGGGACGAACCGGCCGCCGGCGAAGAAGTCCGCCACTTCCTCCAGGACGCCCTGAGTCAACTCGCTGGTCTTGATCCATCCCGCTGGGAGGACGCCGCCGAACTCATCGTCGCCGAGTCCTCGGATCGCTGGGGAGAGTACCTTGGCCTCATCGACCCCAATGAGGCCGAAGCCGAGGAACCACGACTCGCGGACATGATGGAGGCCCCCGTCGAAGCGGCCGAGAGCGTAGATGCCGCGACCCTCTTCGCCCTTCTCACGGGTCAGAGGCCGGCGCCCAGCCCGCCGCCCGCCGTCCCTCCGTCGCGGGAGACGGGACCGCAAGCCATGCCCATTCCGCCGCCCCTCCCGCCGGCCCCGGCCTCGGCGACGAAACCGGCGCTGGCGGTGGATCTTGACCCACGTTTGCGCGACGTCTTCCTGGAAGAAGCCGCGGAACTATTCGAACGGATTCAGACGCACGTACTGGAACTTGGTGGGGGAGACGACGGCGAACAAGTCGGCGAATTGAAGCGGTGCCTGCACACGTTGAAGGGGGCCGCACTGAGTGTCGGCTTGAAGGCCCTGGGCACGACGGCCCATCAGGCCGAAGACAGGATCAACGAGGCGGAGGACCGGATCGACGCCGAGCTCATCGCATATTTGGAGGCCGTCCTCACGGAGATCGAGGACACTCTTGCGGCCCTTCGCGATGGGTACTCGCCCGCTCCCGCGTCGGAGTCGACGTCTCCGAACCGGTCCGCACCGCCGCCCAGCCCCCGTGTCGAGGGGCCGACGAAGCGCCCCCCAAATGCGCCGCCGCCGGTCACGACCACCCGATCCGAGACCACGGCCGAAGCGACGCCCCAGGGCGAAGGAGATGGCACGCTGCGCGTACCCGCGGCGCGCGTGGACGAACTGATGGACCTCGTTTCCGAGATGCTGGTCCGACGCCGGTTCTGGCAGGAGCAAGTCACGCAAATCGGCCGTTGGTCCGACACGGCGCGTTCAGCCAGTTCGCGCCTTCGGGCCACGATCGACTCGCTGGCCATTTCGGGCGGCCGCAACCGGGGTCTGACGGACTTGCTCCGGGCCCTGACCGAGCAGGCCGAGGACCTGGCCGTGCTCGCCGAATCGGCCAGGGCCGCGATCTCGCCGGCCGGCGATGAGGCCGAGGCCCTGGGTCGCGTGGGCCTGAAACTCTGGGACGGCCTGCAATCCGTCCGAATCGTCCCCATCAAAGGGCTGCTGCAACGGCTCGTGCGCGTCGCGCGAGACGCGGCACGGGTGGAAGGACGGAACATCGAGGTCCGCACGATCGGCGAGGACACGGGACTTGATCGGTCCACGCAAGACCGGGCCTTCGAGCCCCTTCTCCACCTTGTGCGCAACGCGGTAGGTCATGGCATCGAGCCTGCCGAGGAACGGGCACGCGTTGGCAAGGACCCGACCGGGCGCTTGGTCTTCGAAGCTGGCCGCGAGGGAAACGCGGTCTTGATTCGGGTCGAGGACGATGGTCGCGGTCTCGACCACGCCCGGATCGAGGCGAAGGCGCGCCGTCTGGGCTTGATCGAACCCGATGAACGGCCCGACGTCGGCCGCTTGAACAACATGATCTTCCAGTCGGGCTTCTCAACCCGCGACCAGGCCAACGAGGTGGCGGGGCGCGGCATCGGGATGGATGTCGTGGCGCGTGAGGTCAGCCGTCTTCACGGTTCGATCGAGCTGACGACGAGGCCTGGACGGGGCACCACGTTCACCATCCGATTGCCGGCCCGCCTGGCCTTGGAGCAGGCGATCGTGGTGCGGGTCGACGGCCAGCCGTTCGGCCTGCCGATCGACGCGATCGAGACGACACGCGACGCGATGCCCTCGTCGTCGGCGGCGGGCCTCTCGACCACGATGGACGCTCGGCGTCTCCTTGGGTTTCCGGCCGCGACCGGCCTGACATGTCCTACTCTTCTGGTAGTACGCGTCGAAGGTCGAGCGGCGGCCCTCAAGGTGGACGCGATCGACGGCCCTCGCGAGTTGATCGTCCGACCGCTGGGGCCGATGCTGGTCGGCCATCCCGCATTGGATGGGGTCAGCTTCACCACGTCCGGTGAGGTCGTCTTGATGCTCTCGCCCGCGGGACTTCTGAGGCTGGCCGACGCACCCCTCATCGAACGGCCCAATCCGCGCACGGTCGAACCCGCGCGCGAGTCGGCCTTGGTGGTCGACGACTCGATCAGCGTTCGGCACGGCCTCTCGCGCCAGTTGCGGTCGTTCGGTTATCAAGTTGATGAGGCGTCCGATGGCGAGCAGGCCCTTCGCTTGCTTCGCGAGCGATCGTATCGACTCGTGCTCACCGATCTGGAAATGCCGCGCATGGATGGGTTTGAGTTCCTCAATGAGATCAAACAAGCCGGACTGGCCACGGGCATCGCCCTGGTCGTCGCCAGCACGTGCAACACGGCCGAGGTCCGCCGGCGGGTCTCCGACCTCGGCGCGCGGGCCTTCCTCGTCAAACCGGTGGACGGCGATGCGCTGGCCCAGGCGCTCGCGGTCGCGCAACCTCTTTCCTCCCCTTTTGAAGCCGACGGCGGCGCCGCGGTGGGCCCAAACATGAGGCAGTCATGGATTCACCCCTGATCTTGGTGATCGACGACAGCCCGACCATTCACAAGCTGGTCGAATGCCATCTCTCTCAAGCGGGATACCGTGTCGCACTCGCGCCGAACGCCGACGTCGGCATCGAGCGGGCCGCCAGCCTCGCCCCCGACTTGATCCTTCTGGACCACCAGTTGCCGGGGACCACCGGCGACGACGTCTGCCGGCGATTGCTGGCCCGCGAGGAGACGGCGCGCATCCCGGTCGTCATCAGTTCGGCCATGCGCAATCGCGCGTTCGCCTCCTACACGGAATACGCGAACGTCGTCGACCAGATCCCCAAGCCCTTCACGCCGGAACTCCTGAAGAGTGGCGTGGCCAACGCCCTGCAAATGGGCGCGATGGTGGTGCAGGCCCAACGGACCGGTTGCGCCATCCCCGAGGCGATGGCCGAGGTCCGCGACGTGGCCCTGGAAGGACACACGTCGGTCTTCCCTCTCCGGGCCGTGCTCGATTTCCTCAACAACCAGAACCGAAGCGGCCGCCTGACGATCGAACAAGGCAACGATCGGATTCGATTCGTCATCTCGGGCGGGCGCGTTCAGGCGGTCTTCTCGCCGACGATCGCCCCGGAACGCCTGGGCCCATGCTTGCCGAACGACCTCGGGGACCTGGCGGCGCTCGTGGCCGTGACCCTGGGCGAGGTCTGCGACCCGTCGATGTCGGGCCTGGTCAGGCTCCTGGAACGCAGCCTGTCCGACCCGCGACGCCTCAGGTCGCTCCTGCGGGCGCAGGCGGCCATCCTCACCTGCTGGGCCGCGCGCGGCGAGCCGGGCAAGTTCCAGTTCGAGACCGACCCCTCATTGCCCCCCATGTTCCAGGCGTTTCCCTTGCAGATGAGCCTTCCCGCCCTGCTGGTCGAAGGTCTCGCCCTGGTCGAGCCGACACGCGACCCGAGCACATGGTCGGGGCGTGTTTTCGTTCGACAGACCGTCAAGGGAGGGAACGCCGACCGTACCGGCCTGGGTCTGAACGCGATGAAGTTGGCCGGCCTTTTGGATGGCACGATCGACTTGGCGCAGACCTCCGTGAAGGCGGGCTGCTCGCTCGCCGAGACCGTGAACGTGGCGAGGGCCCTGGCCCTCGCCGGCCTGATCGAAGAGCGCGAGGCGTCCCTGGGCAGCTCGGTACTCATCATCGAGGAAGACCCGGACTCCGCGCGGACGCTTCAAGGTGTCCTGGGCCCCGAGGGGGTCGGCTGCCAGGTGCGTCTCGTTCGTGACAAACTGGGTGCCCAGTTGCTCCTGCGTCGCACGGCGGTGGACCTCGTCCTCCTGGCCCTCGATCGACCCGAGCAGCAAGCCTCGGTGGCCTCCTTCAAGGCCATGATGCCCCCTTCGACGCGGCTCGTCGGGATCGTGGGCATGGAAGACGTCGCCCAACTGAAACGGATCGACTCCCTGGGCCTGGATGGCGTCTTGCACAGGCCCTTGGTCGAGTCCGACGTTCGGACGCTGGTCAAGCACATGCTCGGCCAGGCGACGAATGGCAGTACCGCCAAGGTCTTGGCCTCCTGAGGAGACGACCCGCCATGCCCAACCTCGCCGAGGAACCAAACGACCTGGAGTACGCGGACACCACGCTGCTCCTCCAAGCCGAGATTGAACGCCTTGAGGCCGAGCTCGCGGCGCGCGACGAGGCGCTTGCCAACGCGGCGAGCGCGGCACCCGTTCACGACGACCGTCGGGTCCGCGACTTGACGAGCGAGCTGGCCCTGCGTGACGAGACGATCGCCCAACTCTGGGACCATCTGCGCCAACGCGAAGAGGCCGAGGCCGCGACCCAGGCCGATTGGGACGACGTTCAGCGACTCATCGAAGACCTTGAGGCCCGTCTCAGCGGCGGAAGTCCCGCTTCGCCCCAGGAAGACAGGGTGCGATGGGAGGCCGATCGCCGGGCCTGGGACGACCAACGGGCCTACCTGGAAACGGAGATCGACGAGTTGCGGTCGCGTCTCAGTCGGGCCGCGCGTGAGGCCCGATCGGGCGAGGCGACAACACCCGCTCGCCTGGTCGAGCTCGAGGAGGAGAACCAACGCCTGCGCGACCAATGCCGTCGCCTTCCTCAGCTCGAGGCGGTCGCCGCGGAGGTGGAAGACCTGCGGGGCAGGGTCAAGGCCGCGGAAGCGCCGACCTACAGCGTGACCCAAAGCTGGCCCAGGCAGGCCCTGGCCGGGTCGGCCCCAACCGGAGCGGCGTCGTCGTTGAAGCCGCGCCTCTCGGCCGCCGACTTGACGCCGGACGAACGAATCCGCGCATTACGCCAACACCTTCGCGAAGTCCACGAAAAGGAACAGGAAGAACGCAAGAGCGGCCAACTGAAAACGCGGCTGGGCAGACTTTGGAGGTCCATTGGCGGCTGAGTTTCGCGAGACGACCCGGTGACGCAACGCTTGGCGTGGTTTCTCGGAGGGGTTGGCATGGGGGGCACACACGGCACGAACGGCAACGGTGATCATCGGCCTCTCGGGCCGATCACCGATTCGGCGGAGGTCGTCAACGATCGCCTCGAATCGCTCCGCGCGGCGCTCCACCACGCGATCGACCAGTTCGAGGACCTGGCCCGCCGTCGTTTGGGAGAGGTCCAACAGCCGGTCAGCGATGCCGCCGTGGAACGACGGCTCCGCGACCTCGAAGCGGCGCGCGGCCAGTTTCGCGCCGAGGTCGATCGCTGGGAACGGGCCCGCCGCGCGCAAGTCGAGGCGCTCGAACAAGACCGCATCGACCTCGCGGCCGTCTGGCAGAAGGTGGAAGAGGAGCAGACCGCGAACGCGGCCGTCGTTCGCAACCCGGCGCATCCGCGCTTGACCCATCCGGCCCTTCCTGGGTCGGCCGTGGCACCCGCGCGGCGAGCCAAGACCTCCAGCGCCGGGGAGAGCCCGATGACGGAGCAAGTCCTTGAACAGTTCCAGGTCTTGCGTCGCGACGTACGCCGCAAGGCCGAAGGCCGGCCCCCGGGTTGACCTGATGGTCTGGGTGCGACACCCAACGCCGTTTTCCAGGTTTCGGATTCGACGAGAGGTGCGAGGAAGACGAAGGAGTACGACCATGGGACAGTGTGTCGGGGCCTCCGAACAACATCAAAGCTCCCGCTGGTTCGGAAGTCGCGAGGCCCGCGCCACTCCGTCCGCGCGCAATCCACGCTCGGCCGCCGGCGGTCCAACACTCAAGGAGAAGACCCAACAACTCATCGGGGAGGGCCGGTTCGCCTACGTGCTCTTGGAAGAGGCCAGGCAACACGTGCCGGAAACCGAATGCCCGGCCGCTTGGCGGGCCTTGGACGAGGCGATGGCCCTCGTCCCCGCCGGCCCGGCGCCGATCGTCCGCGCCGACGGTCAAATCGAATTGGTCGAGCTGGATGGGTACTACCTGGACCGCGACGCGGTCACCAACCGGCGCTTCCAGAAGTTCGTGGACGCGGGCGGTTACGATGAGTTCGAACTCTGGCCCCAGGAGGTTTGGCCCAGCCTGATGCGCTTCGTGGGAAAGGACGGCAAGCCGGGCCCGGCCGGCTGGAACGGCAGCAAGTTCCCCAAGGACAAGGCCGACCATCCGGTGGTGGGGGTTTGCTGGTACGAGGCCCTCGCCTACGCGCGCTGGGTCGGTCTGCGACTCCCCACCGCCAGTGAATGGCAGAAGGCCGCCGGTTGGCCCGAGCCCCTGGGGGGGATGACCCATCGCTATCCCTGGGGAGAACTCTTCGACCCGACGCGGGCCAATCTCTGGGCCTCGGGCTTGGGCACCACGGCGCCCGTCCGCAGTTTTCCCCAGGGAGACACACCCAACGGCATTCACCAACTCACCGGCAACGTCTGGGAATGGCTCGACGACCCGTTGGAACTCGTCCCCAATCTCAACGACGAGGAGTACTTCGAGCCGTGGCGGCCCATGAGGCGCCTTCACGGCGGGGCATTCGACACGTATCTGCCCACCGAGGCCACGACCCACTTCATCACGGGACAATCGGAATTGGACCGCCGCGCCAACATCGGCTTCCGCTGCGCCCTCACACTGGCCAAGCTACGTCCCCGGACTCGGACCTGAACCACAACGCGCCCCGAGGCGGGCGAGAGGCGACCATGTCCTTGCTCGATTTCCTGTTCACGAGCGGCCGAGGGACCGCGCAGGACGATCCCTATTGCCCACTCTGCGAGCAGCCCTTGTCCTGGGGCAGCTCATGCAACCAGTGTTTCGCCCCCTCGGAAGTGATCGACTCCATCTTGAGCCGATCGGGCGTGCCCCGGTTCCTCGGCGTCCTGGGCCCCAGCGGCGTGGGCAAGACGGTCTACCTCGGCATGTTGCTCGACCTCATCAGTCGAGGCGCGGGGGGCCTGTCGGGCGTGGCCCGTGGGCCCTTCTCCCTCACGCTGCAACGCAACCTGATGCTCGCCTTGGAACGCCAACGGTTCCCCGACAAGACCCCGAACGAGCCCGACCGTTGGCACTGGGTCCACGCCGAAGTCTCGCTGGGACGACGCAAGCCGGTCTTTGACATCGTCACGCCCGACATCGCCGGCGAGTCCTTGATGCAGGAAATCGAACGCCCTGGGACCTACCCCACGATCCTGGCTTTGATCGCTCGGTGCTCGGGCCTCGTCGTCCTAGTGGACACGCTGCGCCTGACGGCCGACGGCCAGGCGCAGGAGCTCTTCGCGGTCCAGTTGCTCTCGTATCTCGACTCGCTACGGGCCAACAGCCGCGGTCAGATCACCATGCCGGTGGCCCTGGTCTTCACGAAAACGGACCTCTGTGACGACCCGATCCGCGACGTTGAAGCGTTCGCCCGGTCCAACGCGCCGGCCTTGTATCGACTCTGTCAGAACAGGCTGAATCGGTTCCATTTCTTCTGTTCGGGAGTGGCCGGCTCCACGGGCCGACTGGTGGACCGCATGGGGCAAGAATCGCTCGTCCCGCTGCGTGTCGAGCCGCGCGGCGTCCTGGAACCCTTCTCTTGGCTGATGGGCATGGTTCGCTGAGGCCCCTTCCAGAGACGACCCGCCATGCCGGTCGAACAGGCCATTTTCACGTCCCTGGCCCGCGACGGTCGCGCCGGCTACCACCTGGTGGCGCGCTCACGGGGACTCGACGACGCCGACGCCCAGGCCCTGACTTCCTGGTGCCCCTCGCACGGGGCGCTGCTAGTCAACCCGGCGAACCTGTGCAGCCTGAATTTCCATCCGATGCCGCGGGGCCGCTTCGCAATCTCGCGCACCCGGGAAGGCCCCCCGGAATACAGCGGTCGAGGCGGCAGGCAAGTCTACACCCACATCCTGGTCGTCACCCGAGACGACTTGCGCCTGGCCGACTGGCAGCCATTCTCCCTCTATCGCGATGCCCTGGCCCGCGGGATCTTGCGGGTCCGCCTGGGCCCTCCCGCGGAACTGCCCCACGTGGAACTTGGCCGGAGCTACCCGGCGCGCGGCGTCCGCGACCCCGAGGCGCTGACCCAGAGCGTCTCGATCGACCAGTTGGCCGCGTGGTGCGATGACCTCGTTAACGGTCGGAGCGTGACCGTGAACTACGAGGGGGACCGCCTTCGTCTCTTCGAGGACCTGGTCAATCTGCTGCCTGTCGAAGCGGTCGCGGCGGTGAGTTTCACGACGAGTTTGAGGTCCTCGGTCGTCCGACCCTTTCGCCTTGGACCGGCGGGGGCCTGACGGCCGCCACCCGGGGATCGGGGATGGAGAAGATGGTTCGAGGATGAGGCCCAAGCCGGGCGGGGCGTCCAGGATTGGGGGGTTTCGAGACGACTCGCCCACTCCGCCCGGACGATAAACGAGGCGAGGGTCGGTTTCCCGACCCTCGAGCGCGACAGGAACGTCGTGGGGACGCTCGTCGATGGATCGACTCGTGGCACTCTCAATCCCGGGCCGTCTTGCGGAGCCTGAGGGCACGGGCCGCCGCCAGGGCCGCCGCCAGGCCCCAGACCAAGCAGGTCGCCGGCTCGGGGACGACGTTCTCAGGCTGCGGCACCTTCACGAGCGCGGCCGCGTACGAGTCCTCACCCGCCACCACGTCGTCGGGCGAGCCCGCGTACATCTGGAGTCCGAACGAGTAGGGATCGGTCAGGCCGGGCAACTTGCTCCAGTTCTTGATCGTGAAGATGAAGTCGGGGTTGGTGGCCGACGGGTCATACAGCAACTGGCCCTGGTTGTCGGCCAGGCGCGTCCCGTAGGCGTACTGGATCGGCCCGCTCGTGTACTTGGACACGAGGAACCCGTTGAGCCCCGACCCGGGCACATCCATCTTGGACATCGGGTCCAGCGGGTTGGGCAGAATGGCCGGGACGCCCGCGACCACGTCGGGCTTGCCGTCGCGATTGGTGTCGAAGGCCACCGTGACCGACTCACGCCCGCCGAGGTTCGCGTACTTGATTCCGCCGACGGCCAGGGTCGCCGGCGAGGCAACCGACGGACTGCCGTTGCCGTCCACGTCCCCCACGATCCCGAACGAGTTCACGCCCACGAGCATCGTGTCTTGGCCGCTGTCGTTGAGATAACGAAGGCGAATGTCCTTGATGTTCCAACCGCTGATCGCGCCCGCCGGCTGCGCGACGTGGTCGGGCGTGCTCACGCCGTTGGCGTTCGGCTTGTTCACCAGGACCTTGACCAATGGGTCGGTCGCCGGGTTGAGCAGGACCTCGGCGTCCCCTGGGATGGGGCCGTTGTTCGATCCGGAGGCGAAGGCCATCGTGGGTCCGAGGCCAAGGCAAGCGGCCACGATCAGGAAACATCGCCGGAGGTTGCGGTCACGCATTGTCGAGACTCCTTCCTCGAGAGCGGAAATACGAACCAAAGGTGGGGCCGGGCCTCCGGCGCCGACACCACGCGATCAACGGGCATGAGACGGTCGAGTCTTGTGTCCCTTGGGGGCCGACTGGTCCAGCCGCGCTCCCACGTGCGGGACGGCCGGACCGCCCCTTGGAAGTCCTCGATTCAATCGGTCCCCCGCGGGGACGACGGTCGCGGGACGACGCGCCCCGATGCGCGGACCGGGAAACGTCATTCTCTCTCCCCCGCCTGCCAGAAAGGACGATGGCACGATGTCGTTGCTCGCTAAAGTCCTGGACATTTTCCATTCATGGCGACACCGGCGGGACGCGCGGCGCGGCCGGGACCGGGACCGAGATCGGCGACGGGCCGAGGTCCGGATGGAGCAGTTGGATCATCGACAACTCCTGAGCGTCAACTTCACGGGAAACCTCCCGATCGATTTTCCCGCTTCTTTGCAACCAGGCGTTGTGATCAAGGAAAACGCCGTGGGCCTTCAGGTCCCCGATTTCCCTTCGGGTCCCCAAGGTCAGGCCCTCAAGAACTTCATCAAGGTCTCTGGGTTCACCATCTCCGGGTTCCGAGTGACCTACGACTCGCCCACCGATACCCTAAACGTTGGAATCGAGCAACCCGACAATCAGAAGACGGGGCAGCCCCTCATCGCCGGTGACGCCGACAACAACCGCAACTCGGCCACAACCGACCCGGCCGTCAACCCCGGCATCGACCCCACGTTCTTGGACCAGGCCGACCTTGGCGGCTCCGAGAGCATGGGGATCTTCCTCGACCTGACCGGAGACGGCGTCCCCGACGTGGTCGCCGGCTTCCCGCGAAGCAACGCCGGCGATACTGGACCCAAGCCTTATCAAGTCGCCGACGCCATCCCGAACCCGAGCAACCCCGCCGCCACCCCAACCTTCGGCACCCCCCTGCCGGCTAATGTCGGCACGTTCTTCCTCGTCAACGACCCCTCGCGCGGGGCGTTCGAGATGGCCATCAAGAACTTCTCCCAACTCTATCAATCCAAGACGGGCGTCCCCCTCGACGCCAACCGCCTCATCGCCATCGGCGCCTTCGGCGGCTCCGACACCGACGGCGGCATCGGCGAGGCGTATTACCCCGCCAACCAACCGTTTAAGGTCGGCGACGCCACCCCGACCCCACCCAAGCCCTGCCCACCGCTTTCGCCCAACATCATTGTCAACTACCACGAACACAACCACATTGACACTATCCACGACACCTTGATCCGCGTGACCGTTTTCGGGTCCTCCGGCTTTCACGTCCGCGACATCGACCCCTCGAGCGTCCGCCTGGGCGGAGCGGCCCCCGCGTTCAGCTTCCTCCGAAAAGTCAACAACGACCAGTTCATCGACAGGACCTTCGTTTTCCGCGGGCCCGACGTGGTCCTTCCCCCTGGCTTCACCACCGCCACCCTCACTGGCAACTTGCTGAATCAACCGGCCGGCGCCCCCATGAACTTCTCGAGCTCCGTGACGGTCTTCAATCTCGGGCCCGAGTTCTACACCCAGGCCGAAGTGGACGACGCCTTGGCCCGGCAGGCCCAACGCGACCGCGCGGGGACGCGCCCCGTGCCGACACCAGGCCTCAGCGGCTATCCCCTCTACGCCCCGAAGAAACATGAATGCACCTGGAAGACCCACCACCCCAAGCCGTTCGTCATGCCCCCGCTCCGAGGCGGCAAGAAACCAGCGGAACTCGTCGCCGACACGAGCCAGGGGACCGACACAAGCATGACCCAGACCAGCCTCGTCTCGCCGACGAGCACGGCCGCCGCGAAGGCCTCGCGCAAGGCCGCGCGCACCCCCGTCCGGTTCCGGTCGCTCGCGACCTCGGACACTCAGAACGCATCCTGACACGAACCGGCGCGAGGGCCCTGCGGGTCCTCGCGCGGTCCCCTTTTTTTGTCAGTGCTTCGACATGAAAGCGATATTTGACGTGAATTCCTCGGTCCTCTAGGCCACGTTGAGCACGAGTGTCTGGCATGGTCCCAAAAAAAATGCCGGATCGGTATTGATCTTGGCCTGATATGGCGTGTACAGTTTCGGTGTCGGATTGCTCGCATTCGTTTTTTCTGGATTCCGAACCCAAACTGACAATGAGGTACCGCGATGTCGCTGGCCAAACGGGTGAGGGATTACCGATTCGCGAAGGGTTGGGGGCCCGACGAACTCGCCCATCGGGCGTCAATCTCCCGAACGGCCCTCTATCAGATCGAGAGCGGGAAGACCGAGTTGCCGCGTGCCGCGACGCTCAGGCGAATCGCCCAGGCGCTCGACGTCCCCATGGAAGTCCTCCTCGAGGACGTGGATTCCACGCAGGTTTTGGGCGCGCGCGCCAAAGTGGCCCACCGGGCCGATGGCCCCAACGGTCACGGCGGCGATTTCGACCATCTGGGAAAGGTCTGGGAACGTGACGAGGTCCTCGAAGCACCCCGGGTTCGTGCCTTCGACCCGCCTACGTTTCTCCGCCCGAGCGGGGTCGGCCGTCCGGGCCCGAGTCGCCCCGAATTGGAACGCAAGTTCCGCGAACTCCTCGACTCACCCCTGGGCGACGGCCTCGCCAAGCTCGTCGAAGAGGCCCACCGCTTCCTCATGACCTCAGCGCTCAGCCCGACGCTTTGAGCAAGCCGCATGGCAATCGAGCAACTCACGACGCGGGCGAACCGAGGTTCGCCCGGGCTTCTTATTTTGCCTGCCTTTTTGCCAAACCGGATGGTCCCTTTGCGGACGCTTGCGATCCAAGAGAGTCAAACGAAATAGCGCGTTTGTGGACGCGATCGTTGTGCCCGTGACTGAGATAAGGCCCGCCACTGCCAAATTAGGGATGACGTATCGTCGATCAAGGCACGGGCCACGAATTGCATGGTACCTCACGCCGACACGCTCTGAGTCTCAACCTACGACGCGCGGGCAGCCCCGTCCACCAGGGACCAACCGCTCGACACGCTTGCCGGCGCCATGCCCCGCTCCTGAATCAATACGTAACGAGGCTGAAGACCTCAGTGGGTGACAGGAGTTTTCGGCCTTCGAGGAAGCTGAGTTCGATCACGAAGGCGCAGGCGAGGACCTCGGCCCCGGTGGCTGCCACGAGGTCGCAACAGGCCTTCATGGTCCCGCCGGTGGCCAGCACGTCGTCGATCAAGAGGATGCGATGCCCGCGGGTCAGCGCGTCGCTGTGCATCTCGAGGCGGTCGGTGCCGTATTCGAGTTGATACTCCTGGGAGAGCTTGTTGAAGGGCAGTTTTCCCGGCTTACGTATGGGCACGAAGCCCACGTTGAGCCGCAAAGCCAAGGGCGTGCCGAACATGAAGCCGCGGGCCTCGGCGGCGGCGACGGCGTCGACATCGCGATCGGCGAAATGTTCCGCGAGTCGATCGATCACCGAGCCAAGGGCGGCTGGGTCTGCGAGGAGGGGAGTGATGTCGCGGAAGAGGATGCCCGGCTTGGGGAAGTCGGGTATGTCGCGGATCGTCGCGCGGAGGTCGATCTCGGGCATGGGGCGCTCACAGTCACGGTTCGGAGAAGGCGGATCGCACGCCGCCCAGCATAACCGGGACCGAGACGTCCGCGAAGGGGCCCTCTCAAGGGGGCGGGACCGGTCCCTTCTCCGGATGGACCAAGACGGGGCCTGGGGGCGGCAACTCGACCTTCCCTGGTGGGACAAGGCCCGACTCGACCTTCTCGGTTGGGCCTGACAGTGGGATTCGCACGTCCATGAATTCGGTGTCGCGCTGGATGTTGCCGGTCCGGATGGGTCCCATTCCGCCGATGTAGAGGTCGCGTGCGTTGGCGGTCGCTTGCGAGGTACCCGACGTCCAGGCAAGCCGGCCGGTCTTGCGTTCGTAGGCGAAGAGGGCGAGTTTGGCCAGTCCCTTCTGCCGGTTCTTCTTGAGGACGGCCACCTCCGGCACGGTCCCACCCGGGACCCCTGGCATGACGGACGGGACGTTCATCTGAGGGACACCGATCATGAAGTTGGAATCGTCGGTGCCATAGGCCCCCACGCGGGCCTCGACGATCCAGGTCGCATCTTCAGCCTTGCTCTTCAGGAGCGCGCCCGACTCCAACATGGCCTGCCGGACGCTCGACGTGATCCAGCCCTGGTCGACGCCTTGAATGGTGGAAGGCTCCAGATAGACGGCCACGCCGGCGAGGCCGGAGAAATCGACCTGCCTCAGGGCGGTGTCCCATGCCTGAGTGAGCACAAGTTGTTCGGTGCCTGTCCGAGCGGTGGTGGTCGTCCGCGTGGTGCCGCAGCCGATCGTGAGGAAGCCCGCGAACAGGCACGAGGGCCCGATCAAGGTCCAACGAAACATCGGGGCGCTCCCGGAACAGGAGAAGCCGGAAGGGGGGAGCGAACGATAGCGGGAAGGCCCCAAAACGTCAACGTCGGCCGGCCCTGACGCATGCGGAGGGGGCCGACTCCACCCGCCCTAACCGGGTTTCATTCAAACGTGATGTGGACGAGATGCCCCCCGACACAATCTCTTGATGTTCAGCCACTTCCGCTCAAGGAACGCGCCTGTTTTTCATTTTTGGATATGCCTAAAAAAACATTCCTAGATTATGACGGAACAACTCAAAGGAGACATTCCCGAATCTTGACGTCGCTCGGGCGACATGGGAAGGTCCTTGCAGAGGACCTCGACGCGAGTCCCCCAAAACGCTTTGGAAATGAGGGACGTCCCTTCCTATCTCCGACCGTGTCGAATCGGTCGAAGACCCACTCTCCCCTTCCGAATCGCAAGTGGGACAAGGTCGAGAAGGCCCTTCGTTCGATAGGATGATATCGCCAAGATCATGTAACGTTAAGGCCCTTTCTTGTGTGCCTAGAGGCTCATTCCTTCAAATCGCGGCGAACACAATCGCGGCGCCGATGACCACGGTCAGCGCGGCCGTCATGGCGAGTTTGGGCTTCCAGCCTTGCCCAAGGCAACCGACCCAGCAGGCACACGGCGCACAAGCGAGCAGGGCCACGCTCGCCTCGGGGACCTCGTTGTAGAAGGTCCCGTTCAAAAGCAAGCCGAGCCAGCTTAGCACGATCGACGCCAACGGTCCCGCGCCCATCGTTCGGTTGCGCTTGGGCAGGGACCCGAGGACTAGGCCCGTCAAGACGGAAGCAGTCACCATCCCCAGCTGGCCCAAGCGCAGGCTGCCTCCCATCACCAGGACCACCGCGGTCCCCACCCCGATCATCCACCAGGCGATCGGCCAGGCGGCCCCTTGGAGACGCTCGCCCAAACGGTCCAGGTGCCACCAAACCAAGAACGCCGCCGCACTCAGGCCCGACCAGCGGAGCGCCGCGGTGTCAATCGAAAAGGTGTCGGGCGTGAGAGGACGGAGCACCAGGCCGACCACCGCTTGGACCACGAGAAACCGGAGTCCCCAGGTGACGACCACCGGCGCCACGCCTTCAATCAAGCCCAGGACGGCCCCCGCGATCGCGGCGATGGACACGACCCCCCAGGCTTCCGAGGGTGGGAGGCCGAGCCAGCCGCCGGCCGCGATCAGGCCGATCGCACATCCGGCCCCCACCCCCAAGGCCGTGAGGGTACGATGGCCGCCCCACGAGAAGGCCCACGCGAGCAGGGCCGAAAGCGATAAGCCCAGCACGAAGAACGAGGTCGGGAACATCGACCGCCCTCGCGGCGAATCACTTGCCGCCTTCGACGCTCACGATGATCCGCACGTCGTCGCCCAGCATGTTGGGCGCGCCGTAGGACATGCCGAAGTCGGTCCGCTTGATTTCCAGGGTCGCCTCGAAGCCTGCGATGGTGCCGCCCGTCGGACCCTTGCCGGTGCCAGTCACCTCGACCTTCGCGGTCACGGACTTGGTCACGCCGTGCAAGGTCAGGTCGCCGGTCACATCGTATGCGTTGCCCGCCTTCCTCACGTCCTTGCTCTTGAACGTCATCGTGGGGAACTGCCGGGCGTTGAAGAAGTCGGCCCCCTTCAGGTGAGTGTCGCGCTTCTCGTTGGCCGTATCAACCGACGCGGCCTTCACGGTGAAGTCAAACGCCGAGGGGGTGTCCCCCTCCATCGCGAACGTACCGGTGAAGTCGTTGAAACGTCCCCAAGCGTACGATGTGTTCATGTGCTTGACTCGGAACACGATCGACGAATGGACGGTATCAACCTTGTACGTGTCGGCCTCTTTGGCGACGAGGGGGACGACAAGGAAGGAGAGGGCGGCGGTGAGGGCGCGAGCGATCATCGTGGCCTCCGGAGAAAAGGTCCTCGATCGGGACTTATGGGATCAACGTTTGCGGGTGCGGCCCATACGCAAGGACTTACCGACGCGCGACGAGTTCTCGGCGGGCGTCGCCTCGACGACGACTTCGCCCTCAAGCGTCCGCACGGTTTCCACGTCGATCGCGCCGGCGTCCCACGCTTTGGCGTTGGCGAGGGCGCAGGCCAGACCGCGCCGGACCGATTCCTCGGGCCCCATGCCGTTGAGCCAGGCGTCGATCAGGCCGGCCAGGAGGGAGTCGCCCGAGCCGATGGGATTGACGACGTCCACGTCGGGCGGTTCGACCCGGAAGGTCAGGTCGTCGTAGCGGCCTAGGACGGTTTCGGGACCGTCGGTGATCAGGGCGCAGCGCACGCCGTGATCGGCCCAGCGCGCGAGCAGACCGGCCAGGTCTTCGTCGGTCGGACGTTGCCGCCCAAGGTTTAGACCCGCCTCGCGCCGATTGAGGTGGATGACCTCGGGCCAGAAGCCCCAAATGGCCTCGAGCGCGGCGCCGTAGGTGTCCAGGAAAATGGGCACCCGGCGCGATCGGGCCATGCAGATGAGGTCGGAGAAGAGCCCATGCGTGGTTGGCGAAGGGCTGGAGCCTGAGAGGGCCAGGGCCGTCACGTCGCCGCCGGTGAGTTCCTTCTCGACTCGTTTTTGTAAGTCGTCGGCCTCAGCGAGGCTGATTTCAGGGTCAGGGTCGAAGAAGGCAGTTTGGTCGGGTCCTTGGTCGGTCCGGACGGTCAGGATCGTCCGCGTGGCCGACTGCGTGGGGGCGATGAGCGGGTCGAATCCGTCTTCATGACGGAGCAGGTGTTCGCAGAGCAACCCGGCGGGTCCGCCCAGGAACGTGACCGGACGCGCGGAGTGGCCCAGGCGCTTGAGCGCTCGGGCGACGTTGTTGCCTTTGCCGCCAACGACTTGATGGACCTGCCGGCCGCGGACGAGGTCGCCGGGGCGCCAGGCGGGGACGATCAGCGTCTTGTCAAGGCAGGGATTCAGGGTTACGCACAAGATCATGAGAGGAGGGCCGGACCACGCCGTCGGGAGGGCGAAGACGAAGACACATGGAGGACCAAGCCGACCCGGGACGCCCGCCAGGCGTGAATCAGGCGAACGCGCCGGGACATTCAAGCCCTTGGTCGCGCTGGCCGGGTCGCACGGGGCCTATTGTCCAAGGTTCGCGGCGCAAAGCAACCGACTTCCCTGAAAAAAAAGGGGGAAGGCCCTCAAGAGAGGTGACGACGGACCGGATGGTCGGTCCTCGCGTGCGGCCCGGTGAGCGCCAGGACCGATCGTCGGGAGCGGTCGGCGCGGCGAACATCACCGTCTCGACCCCGGCAGCGTCTGCGGCGGCGGCCCACGGCGCCGTCTCCTCGAGCGGCACGTCCGGGAGGAGGGCCGCGGAGATACCCGCGGCGGCGAGACGTTCGGCGAACCGTTGGAAGCCGGCCCGGTAGACGATGTTGGCGTAGGTCATCACGGCCAGCGGGATCTGCACGTCCAACTCAGCCGCCGCGTCGAGGATCGCAGCCGGTGTGGCACCGGCGTCCAACGCCCGCTGCGAGGCCTCCTGGATCACCGGACCGTCCATCACCGGATCGGAGAAGGGGATGCCGATCTCGATCGCGTCCGCGCCGTTGGCCGCCGCGGCGCGGATCGCGTCCTGCCAGCCGTCCAGACCGCCGGTCACGTACGGGACCAGCAGCTTGTGCCCGGCCGCACGGCGGGAACGCAGGGAGGTCTCCATGCCGATCATCCGAGGATCTCCATCATCTGCGCCACGTCCTTGTCG
>CALLYK010000250.1 GCA_937858365.1 uncultured Isosphaeraceae bacterium
TGCGATTCGCTACGGCGCCCCTGCGGATAGTCGCTTTCTCGAACCAATCAGGTCCATCAAGATCCAGCGACTCGCGTCTTCAGCCTTAGGGGTCCTGGGGACGAACGAAGAGAACGACTGGTTCTGGAGGTGCCTCGTCGAACGAGGAAAGCCGCTGGAAAAGATCGATCCCACACTCTCGCTCGAGTTCTTAGCCGTCGAAGGAACCAAGGTCTTTTTGGCCGAGTGCCCTCATCCCACCTTCTCCAAGCGACATTGGGTCCCTCGCGTCGATGCCAATGAAAACGCCGAACAACGCGTGGACTGGGAGACTGCCAAACTTCGCTGGCACGATGTGCTGAAAGTCTCTGGCGATGTGAGGAGGGCACCGTCTGCCAATCCGGGACGCGAGACGAAATGGAAGCTCGAGATGAGCCTCGGTCCACCCAAGTCGCTCGTCTTGGACCCAACGAAACCCAAATGGAGGTTCGCCGCCGACAGATGAGACGCCAAACGAGGCCCGATCGGTTTCCACGACCCACGGACCCGCCTTGGCCTTCCCGTTCTCCGGGCCGTTTCTCAGCGCGTCTCAATCATCGGATACTGGTAAACCCGGACCAATTGGGTGCTCACGTTGGACGACGCCTTCGGTCATTCCGAGGGCGGCTTGGCCCGAACTCCCACCGGTGGGGTCCTGCCGGATCATTCACCCACGTAGGGCAGGAGCCCCATGAAGCGGGCGTTTTTGAGGGCCGTGCTGGCGGCGCGCTGGAAGGCCGCGCAGTTGCCGCTGCGCTTGCGAGAGAACATCTTACTCTGATTGGTGCAGAGCTTTTTCAACAGGCCGACGTCTTTGTAATCGACGTAAGCGGGCCGGGGGCAACCTTCGGGGGTGCAGAAGCGACAGCGATTCTTGCGGTTGCGGCCAAATCGTTTGCGGGGCATGAAGCGAAGTTCCTTGATCGATCGCGGGCTGAACCAGATCGGGAAACCGCCAGGTTACGTTCCGCTTCCGCGATCGTCAACCCGTTCGGTCCCATGTTTTCGGCCGTTCGCCCTTTTCCCGCTCCTGTCCGAGGGCACACAATCATCGCGTTGCCCATGATGTGCGGAGGACAAGAAGGACCATGAGCTTCGAAGTCGAGATCAAGTTCCGAGTTGACGACCACGAGGAACTGGCCCAACGGCTCGTCGGGCTGGGGGCCGTCGAAGGCCCCCGAGACCTCCAAGAAGACATGTATCTGGGGCACCCGAGCCGCGACTTCGGGGCCACCAACGAGGCCCTTCGACTCCGACGCGACGGAAACACAAATCGGATCACCTACAAAGGGCCGAAGCTTGCGGGTCCAACCAAGACCCGAGAGGAAATCGAGGTCGATTTCTCCTCAGGTCCGGAGGGCCTTGCGACCATGCTCAAGCTTTTCGAGGCCCTCGGATTTCGGCCGATAGCCCTGGTCTGCAAGACTCGGCGCTCCTTTTCGATGGAACATCGTGGACACAGAGTTTGCATTAGCTTGGACCACGCACAAGGGATCGGCCCGTTCGTCGAAGTCGAATGCATCGCGGCCGGACCCGCCGACCTTTCCGCCGTCCAAGAAGCGGTCCTAACTCTGGCCCACGAGTTGGGTTTGACCGACGTGGAACCTCGCTCGTATTTGCGAATGGCCCTCGAACAACCAAAAACCTGAGACGGACAAGTCGACTTGGGTAGGTCTGAAACGCCAATCGTTCAAACAGAGGCGAAGACCAACCAACCACCCGCCCGAAGCGCATGCGCAAGCCTCGGCCGGCGAATCGGGGTAGCGGTGGTCCCATCGAGCGGGATGACTTCGTCGATGCGAAAGCCGGCGCTCGTCAGATCACGCTTCAACTCGCCCCAGCGATAGAGGTGGACCTCCAGGTTCTCAATCCCGCGGTAGCTCATTCGGCGATCGGCCGCGACCGGGTCGCCCAGGAGCAAGCCTCGCCAACGCGAGGCCAGCCAGCGTCGCCCTTGCGGGTCGGCCAGGTTGAGCCAGAGGTTGTGCGCGTGGAGGGCGAGCCTGCCGCCAGGGCCGAGGACGCGATGGGCCTCACTTAAGGCGACTCGACGCGCCTTGGCCCCTCGGACCATCCCCAACGTGCTGAACATCGACAACGCGTACTGGAAGGAACGGTCGGGAAAGCAACCCAAACGGCAGAGGTTCGCCTGGACGATCGTCACGCGCGTGCCGAGTCGACGGGCCTTCGTTCGGACCTGACGCAGCATCGCGTGTGATAAGTCCACGGCCACGACGTCGAAGCCGCGTTGCGCGAACTGAAGAGCATGACGTCCCGCACCGCAGCCGAGGTCGATCAGTGGACCCGGTTCGACGAAGCGGTCGGCCAGGTAACGCTCGTCGGCCAGGCAGAGGGACGAGTTCGCGAAGTAGTCGTCCTCGTCCTCGGCCAGTCGGGGCGTGTGGGCGTATTCCCAGAGGGCACGATTCACACCTGGGGGCAAGCGCCAGTCGGGTGGTGCGGGGCCCGTCATGGGCGTGGGGTCGCCAGCACGCGACCCGACCGCGGCGCCAGCTCCAGGCCCCTCAAATGGCCGTCTTCGACCATCAGGGAGCCTCGTTCGCCTTCGAAGATCAACTCGGTCGCCGCCGTTCTCCACCGACTGAGGTCCAGGTCAAGGCGGCACGTGCCCTGGCCTGCGTTGAGGGCGACGAGGACGATTTCATTGTTCAACTCGCGGACGTATGCGACCGCCTCGTTCGCAGCGTGGACGAACTCGAAGGTCCCTCGCCTGAGCGCAGGCCTCTCTTTGCGTAGTTGGACCAACCGTTGGGTTTCGCGTCGAAGGTCGTGGTCCCATTGGGACTCGTCCCAGGGGAAGGCCCCGCGATTGAGTGGGTCGTGGCCCCCCTTCAGGCCGATTTCGTCGCCGTAGTAGATCGACGGGGCGCCTGGATAGGTCATCTGAAAGAGGGTCGCCAGGCGCATCGCGGAGAGGTCGCCTCGCGCCAGTGTGAGGAACCGTGGCGTGTCGTGACTGCCCAGCAGGTTAAGGAGCGAAAACGTGACGGATGGTGAATACAAACCTTGCAGCTCTTCAATGGCCTTACGGAACGCCTCCGCGCCGGTCTGCTCCCCGTCCCGAGCCGGCCTCCTCACGGGACGAACGCCCTACCGGCTGGGCATCACCGACTGGATTCCCGAGGGCTCGCCCATGCACCTGGGCCGCCGCGAGGTGACCGTCGCCACCCTCCTGAAACAGGCCGGGTATGCCACCTGCCACGTAGGAAAATGGCATTGTAACGGAAAGTTCAACTCGCCCGAGCAGCCGCAACCGGGCGACCAGGGCTTCGATCACTGGTTCTCCACACAGAACAACGCCGCCCCCAGTCATCGCAACCCGCGCAACTTCGTCCGGAACGGCAAACCGGCCGGCGAACTGGAAGGTTTCTCCTGCGACCTGATTGTGGACGAGGCGATCTCGTGGATCGACCGGCAGGCGGGGGGCAAGCCCTTTTTTTCGCACGTCT
>CALLYK010000251.1 GCA_937858365.1 uncultured Isosphaeraceae bacterium
TCTTTCGAGCGTGATTGTAAATTGCTCTCAGGCTCCGCATGCAGCCGTTCGCGATGTACGGTCCGTTCTCCTTGGTCAGCTTGTCGTGGAGTGACTTCACAAGAGACGGATCGTTGCCGAGGGTCGACAGCGATTGCGTGCGCCACTCAGCCATGAGCCGTTCGACGTGATCTCGGTAATTTTCGATGGTCCCTTCGCTTCTTCCCTTTCGCTTCATATGGCCGTCACGATATCGCTCCCACGCCTCCTGCGCGCGGACCGGTGCGAGCGGGTCGCCCGTGAGATGCCACATGGCCAGCCCGAACGACATCGTCCCGAGCGGCGCGCCGAGGGCCCGGAGGCTCTGGTCGAGGTCCATCAGGCTCTCGTGGAGGAAGCGGAGCCTGTTCGGCGAGCGCCCGACTCCCGCGAGCACGGCGTCGTCGAGGACGAACAGCGGCACCACGCTCCCCGCCGCGACCGCGCCGGCGAGCGCCGGGTTGTCGGTCACACGCAGGTCGCGGTTGAAGAGGGCGACAGCCGCCGTCACGACGACCCGGCGGCGCCGAGCACGTGTCGAACCGCGTCCTCGAGCCGTGGGTACGTCGGCTCGAACCCCGCCGCGTGCAGCCGCTGGGGCAACACGCGCTGGCTCCCGAGCAGCATCGTCTCACCCATCTCGCCGAACAGCGCCGAGATCGCGAACGACGGCAGGGGGAAGATCGTCGGACGGTGGAGAGCCCTCCCGACGGCCTTCGTGAATGCGGCATTCGTGACGGGCTCGGGCGAGGTGACGTTGACCGGGCCGCTGAGGCCCGCGTCGCGGAGGGCGAACTCCACCGCCGCGACGAGGTCGTCGAGGGCGATCCAGGAGAGCCACTGCTTCCCGCTGCCGAGCCTGCCCCCCACCCCGAGCTTGAACGGCGTCGCCAGGCGCGGGAGCAGCGCCTCGAGCACGACGCCGAACCTGAGGTTGGCGACCCTGATCCCGGCGTCGGCGGCGGGCGCGGTCGAGGCCTCCCAGTGCTCGCACACACCGGCGAGGAAGTCGGACCCGTGGCTCGAGTCCTCTGTGAGGATCTCGTCCGCTCTCGAGCCGTAGATCCCGACGGCGGAGGCGCTGAGGAGGACGGCAGGCGGCCTGTCGAGGCCTGCCAGCGCCGTCGCAAGGGCGCGGGTGCCCTCGTCGCGGCTCCGGAGGATCTCGCGCTTGCGCTCGGCAGTCCAGCGCTTCCCGATCGGCTCCCCGGCGAGGTGCACGACCGCATCCGCTCCCTCGAGCCC
Source organism: uncultured Isosphaeraceae bacterium (assembly GCA_937858365.1). Classification (GTDB taxonomy): domain Bacteria; phylum Planctomycetota; class Planctomycetia; order Isosphaerales; family Isosphaeraceae; genus CALLYK01. The sequence continues at coordinate 1,264 of CALLYK010000251.1, forward strand.
GTCGACGGAGCCGCGCGCGACGGGGACGACTTCGTGGCCACCTTTCCCGAGAGACGCGGTCAGCGCCGAGCCGATGAGCCCGGTCGAGCCCGTGATCGCGACCCGCAGTGTCCTGTCGGTTGTCATCGAGTCCCCTTCCGAGGTCGTGGGCGGGAGTCCGCGCGGCGCGGGCAGCCGCGGTGGGGTCGGTCGCACCGGTCGGTCGGGTCAACCCGCAAGCTTCGCTCCACCGAGGCTCGTCCCCGAATGCTCGGGTGGGCCTGCGTTCTCCTGAATCGAGATGTCGAGCGCGACGTACTCGCCCGGGCCGGGGAGCGGAAGCGTCAGCGATGCACGGCCGTCGGTGGGCGTGAACGCGCCGATCGCCTCCATCTCGGCGCCTTCGCCAGGGCGCAGCACCCAGACCTCGTAGTGATGGCCTGCCGGGGCGTCCGGGACGTTGCGAAGGCGGAGGACGACGTGACCGTCGCTCGAGTCGGGGTCGAAGAGCTTCACGGATCCGGCGAGCTGGGCCGACGGCTCGGCCGAGACGAGGTTGAGGAACCGCGTCATGGCGGCTGGACCGTCGATGAGGCCCTCGTCCATGTTCACATCAATGATGTTGGCGCCGTTCTCGACCTGTTCGCGAGCGATGCTCAGTGCCTCTTCATATTTGTTCTCACGAATCAATCGCGCGAACTTGCGCGAGCCGGTGATGTTCGTCCGCTCGCCGACCATGAGGAAATTGGTGTCGGGCAGGATGACGAGGGGCTCGTTGCCGGCGTAGGCGGTGGGGGCGAATGCGGTTGGAGGTTTGCGGGGGGCGACCCCTTCAACGGCCTTGGCGATCGCGGCGATCCAATCGGGGGTGGTGCCGCAACAGCCCCCGACCAGGTTGAGCCAGCCGTTGCGGGCGAACTCGCCCAGCACGGCGGCCGTGTGGTCGCGATCGCCCAAGAAGCCGCCGAAGCCGTCGGGCAGACCGGCGTTCGGGTAACAACTCACGTGCGTCCGCGCGATGGATGCCAGCGACTCGATCGCGCCTCGCATTAGGTCCACACCAACGGCGCAATTCAGGCCCACCGAGAGGGAGTCAAAGTGGGAGACGGAATGGTAGAAGGCCTCCACCGGCTGCATGGACAGGGTGCGGCCATTGTCGAAGATCGTGCCCGAGATCATCACCGGCACGACGTTGCCCGAGTCTTGGAAATACTGCGAAATCGCGAAGAGGCACGCCTTGAGGACAAGTGTGTCGAACGACGTTTCGGGCAAGAGGATGTCGACCCCGGCCTCAACCAAAGCGCGGACCTGTTCATAATAGTTGACGACCATTTGATCATACGTCACGTCGCGACGGCCCGGGTCCTCGACGTGGATGCCCATCGACAATTGCTTCTTGGTGGGGCCGATGCTGCCGGCGACGAAGCGGGGCCGGTCGGGGTCGCGGCGGAGGAACGCATCGGCCTCGCGCCTGGCCAGTTCAACGGCCACGCGGTTCATCTCGACGACGTGTTCCTCCAATCCGAACTCCTCGAGGGAGAGGCGGTTGGCGTTGAACGTATCGGTCTCGATGATGTCGGCGCCCGCTTCGAGGTAGGTCCGATGGAGTTCGGCGATCAACTCGGGCTGCGAAAGGAGAAGGGCCTCGGTGCAGTTCTTCAGCGGGACGGGATGACGGGCCAGGCGCTTGCCGCGGTAGTCTTCCTCATGGAGTCCTTTGGAATAGAGTAAGGCCCCCATCGAGCCATCAAGGACCATGATGCGTTCGGCCAGGATTTCGTGGAGGACTTCGTTGACGGAAGCGATTTCAAGCATCCGGGGCACCTGACCAAGCGGAGAAGCGCGGGGCGGTAAAAGAGTCGAGAAGATGATTATCAAAGAGACGCGAAAAAGCTGTCAAGGCGGGCGATAAAGGCGATGCCGCCGGAGCACGGCCGCGATGACTCGGGGAACACGCGATTGCATTTCGAGGCGGTCGCGGGCGAGAGGCGAAGGGGATGAGCGGGGAAGACGTAACGGAAGAGTAAGTGAAGAACATGCCGGCCGCGTCAATGTCCGTGGAGGCGGAAATCGACCACGACAGGGAGGTGGTCTGAAGCCATCCTGGCCAGCTTCGTGTGGACGACCTTGGCGTCTTCCACTTCGAGCTTGCCCTTCGCGTAAACCTTGTCTAAGGCCCCCACGGCGATGTACGCGGGGAAGGAGCGGAACCGCGACGGCGGGGACGTCACCTGATGGAAGCCGTGGCGGCGGAAGGGGCCGCGCTCCAGGGTTTGCCGCCAATCGTTGGTGTCTCCCACGATGAGCGTGGGCAGACCGTGGCCTTGCCGGAAGAGGTCGTGTTCCAAAAGGTGGTTGACCTGCCAATGACGCTCATGTTCGGCCAGTCCAAGGTGCCAATTCACCACATGGAGGCCCCCCCATGGGGTCTGCACGCGGACCATCTGCGCCCCACGCGTTTTTCGCCAGCCGTACTTCAACGAGACTTGGTGCTTGCTCGCGAATGGCCATCGGGCCAGCACGAGGTTCCCGTAACCGCCACGCTTGAGGCGGTGATTCACTTGATAGAGGCAATGCTCCAGACCGAGGGCCTCGGCCAGTCGGTTGGGCTGGTCGTCGTGGCTGGATCGGCGGGCGTCGTTGTCCACCTCTTGAAGGCAGGCGAGGTCAGGCTTCTCATGGGCGATGACCTCGATCACCCGTTCCAGGGAATACTTGCGGTCCCGACCGCCGATTCCTTTGTGAATGTTATAGGTGAGTAAGCGAATGGGACGGGGCCTCATCGTCGCGTCCTTGGTGCGTTTCAGCGGAAGCGCCTGATGTAGTCGATGCCGGCGGCGAAACTGAGGGTCGCGGTCAGGCCGAGCGACCACGGGTCGGCCTCGTGCCGGACGATCACGAGAAGGAGGAAAAGAAACTGCGCCGTGGTGGCGATTTTGCCGAGCCAGCTGGGGGGCATCCGTCGGAAGCCGCCCAGGCCGACCCAGGGCAAGACCCAAAGCGAACCGAGAAAGACCAGGAGGTCGCGCGCCGCGACGAGGGGAATCATCCAGCCGGTCAGGGCCGATTCTCGCCAGAGCGTCGCCAGCACGGCCACGACGAAGAGCTTATCGGCGATGGGGTCGAGGATGCGACCTAGAAGGGTGGTCGCGTGCAGGCCGCGGCTGAGGATGCCGTCAAGGGCCTCGGTCGCCGCCGAGACGAGGTAGAGCGAAAGCCACCAGGATGGGTCCGCCCACGGAAAAAGGACGGCCAAGACCAACCGGCTCGCCGTCAAGCCGTTGGGGATGATCGAGAGCCAAGGGTGCCAAGGTTCAGCGGGCCCGGGGGACTCGACCCTGTCGGCGACCGCCCGGCGGACCGCTTCGCGGGTCGGCGGCCGGGTGCCGAGCGCCTCGTGAAGCAGGGCCTCGAAGCGGGCCCCTCGATGTTTGGCGGCGGCGCGCACGACCTTCTCGAACTTCGCCGCTTCCAGGGGTTCGTCGAGCGCCGGGTCGTGGGTGAACGTTGTTTCTAGCCCCTTACCGGTCACGCGCCGGAGGCCGCGCAAGATCAGGCCGTGCTGTAAGGCCCGTAATACGAACCAGTAGCCGATGATGTTCGGTCCGGGCAAAGGGGCGAGCAAGACCGAGAACGGCATGATCGTCAAGTTCAGGGCCAACCGTGCCATGTGGAAGGTCTGGCGATCGCGGAGGTACTCCGACCATCGCCGTCCGACTTCGACTTCGTCGATGTCGATCGGATAGCACACCTGGACGCGCTCGGCGCGTCGAAAGCCGGCGAGCATGGTCTCGTCCGGCCGGACGCGGCGTTCCAGCCAATCGCGGACACGTTTGAGGTGTGGGCCCAAATGCCGCCCCGAGCGAAGAAGGGCCGCTTGGACGTCGCGCGCGAACCGCTCGGGTCGGGAGCGGGGCGCATCGGCCCCCTCGTTCGAGACGGGTCCGGCGGAGAGAAACCAGGACCGGCCGTCCACGGACCTCACGAGCACGACCATCACAGCGAGACGCCTCCTGGCCGTCTGCCTCCAGTCTGGACCGAGACGGGCCCCGGATCAACCCCCGCCCTGGGCAGGCATCGGCACCTGGAAGCCGCCATCGATCAAGACATGGTGTCATCAGGCGTACAGATCATCTCTCACCATCGATACCGATGCCGTTTTCGAGTGGCAAGCGCAAACGGGCCATCAGACGGCGCAGACCATCGAGCGACCCGGGGACGATGGTCGCGGACCTGGGGCCGAGACGTTCGTCGAGATAAGGCCGGGTCTCGGGATGCTGCCAGAACCCATCGAGCAAGTCGGCGGTCGGGAGCGTGAGAATGACCGGCCGACTGACCACCGTAGCTCCCGAATGGGGCTGAGTGGCATGGAGCAAGAGGCGCATCGCCGGCGAGATCGGCTCACCCACGCGGCGCTCGAACCAACGCGCGAGGACGGTCGGTGTGAGGCCCTCTTCCAGGCCACGCGCCAGGGAACCACGCGAGACGACGAAGCGCCGGCGCATCGAATCGCCGGCGTCGTTCTCGCGTTCGTCGGCGAATCGGGTGAGTTCCGCGTCGATGAGGAGGTCGGACAGGTTGGGGTCCAGGGTCAGGGTCAGGCCGTCGGGGGCGACGCGCACGCAAGCCTCGGCGGGTCGGCGGTAGTCGCGCGAGCCGGAGAGGCGGAAACGGGAAAAGGGGATGCTGCGGTCGTCTTCCACCAGGAGGACCCGGTCGGCCACGCGCACGGGGGGGCCCGAGGCGCTCTCGGGCCAGTCACGCAGGGCCGCTTCCAGGTCCTCGGGGCGGGCGAACTCCACCAGCGTCGCGCAGGCGTGGAACGTGACCCGGTCGCGGCGCGCCGACCAGGAGCGCACGGCCTCCACCACGCTTTGCGGCAGGCCCCTGGCCGAGTGCTTGCCCAGGCGGTCCAGGATCGCGTCGGCCGTGAGGCCCCCTTCCAGTCCTCGATAGATCGACTCGGCCGTCAGTTTCAGCTCCAGCGCCGCGCCGACGTTCGTCCAGCGAGCGAATCGCGCGAGCTGACCGATCAGGCCCGGCGTGAGTCCTTGACGGTAGGCGATCAGTTCAAAATTGGGCTGGACGTAGAGGAACTGCGGAAACGAAGGGCGCGGTTCGGGGTGCGGCCCCACTCCCAAGACGTAGCGGCCCAGTTCGGTCAGTTGCACGACCCGACGGCCCGTGCCCACTTCCTCGGCGGCCCGGACCAGTCCCAACTGGTAAGCCGGGCCCAAGAGCATCGCGGCCAACAATCGCTCGGGGTCGGCCGACGGCCCCAGGGCCCCCAAAAGGAGGCGCGACCAGCCCGGCGCCAGGCCACGCAAGTGAAACGCGAGGTCCTCGAGCGCGACCCAGTGTCCCGCTTCGACTCTGGCGAGCCAGAGCAAGACGACCGGTCGGACGAACGGCAGCGCGAGCGTCGTGGGCGTGCCCGCTTCCTGGGCGCCGCCGATTTCGTGCCAGCTCGTCAGGCCGAGCCAGGCGGTCGCTAGAACATGGGGCAGGTGGACCCCGTGTTCGACCCAGTATTCGGCCGGCGCCGGATCAAGTCGTTCACCACCGCCGGCCAGTACGACCAGGCCCGCGCGCCGTCCCAAGGCGACGAGAAAGTCGAGAGGATCAGGCAACGGCTCCAGGGCGTCGGCGATCGGGCCAGTCAAACCGGCGTCTTCTTCCAAGCGGTCGCGATCGCGTTTGTAGAGGGGCCCCTGCTGCTTCTGGCGGAGCGGGCCGTCTTCGAGGCGCTGCCAGAGCGCGGCGAGGCGAAGGACCAACTCCAAACCGTCGGCCTCGCGGATCTGATGGGCGCCGACGATCGATCTCGGCGCCTCCCCTTCCGGTAAGCGCGGTGCGACGGCGCCGACCAGGGCCGGATGGGCGTGCAAGACCGCCGTCTTCCCTTCCTCTTCCACACTCACGACCAGGCCGCGTTCCTCAAGCGACTCAAGGGTCGCCACTGGGGGAATCCCCAGTAATTCCAGGGCCAACGCTGCGGCGCTCCGGGGCCAGGTCGTCGTCTCGGTGAGGGACACGAGGCCGAGGAAACCGAAGCACTCGGGCGCGAGGCCCGGCGTGTCGCGCACGTCGCCGGCGTGTTCGTCCCAGTGCGACTCGATGGCCTCAATGAGGGCCGAAGGCCGGTCGGCGCCTCCCTGGATGTTCAGGGTCATCGCCGTCCGTTTGAGTCGGCCGGGCTCAATGCGTCGGAGGGCCGCGCGGTAAGCGGCGCGGGCAGCCCGCGGGGCCGATTCGGCCGGGGCGTCGATCGGTCCTTCGACGGGGCCTTCAGCGTCCATGATGATCCCCCTCCCAACTCAATACGCTCAACGGACCAGCCTCGGCGTGTGGCCGAGGCGCCGGAGTTCCTCCAGCACGGCGTCCTCGTCTTCCGGCCGGACCAGCACGACCGTCTCCGAGAGGCGCCCCACGACCAGCCGCGCCAGGGGCTTGCGGGCCAGCAGCTCCTCGATCACGAGGGGGTCGTTGGCGCGCACGAGCGAGACGTTCCGATGCAGTTTGATCGGGATTCGAGTCTGCGAGCTCGACATGCACGCTGCCTCTTGAAAGGGAACGGACCTAGCCGCAATTGTCGGCCTCGACACCGATCAACTCCGACTCGTCGAGGATGCCGTAGCTGTAACCCTGCTCGGTGAGGAAGAGCTGGCGATGGTGGGCGAAGTCCATCTCCCGCGTGTCGCGGGTCACGAGCGTGTAGAAGTGGGCGGGCTCGCCGTCCTTGGGACGCAAGATCCGGCCCAGGCGCTGCGCCTCCTCCTGCCGGCTGCCGAAGGTCCCGGAGACCTGGATCATCACGTTGGCGTCGGGCAGGTCGATCGCGAAGTTGCCCACCTTGGACAAGATCAAGCGGCGCAGGTCTCCCCGCCGGAAGCGGCCGTAAAGCTCCTCACGCTCCGCGTTGGGCGTTTGCCCCGTGATCAAGGGGAGGTCGAAGCGGTCGGCGAGTCTTCTCAGTTGTTTCAAATATTGACCAATGATCAAAACGCGATCGTCGGGGCCGTCGTGTTTTTCCAGGAGGGCCTCGACGATGTCGTCCTTCATGGGGTTTTCGCTGGAGAGCCGGAACTTGTCGCGCCACTCGGCCACGGCGTATTCCATGCGATTGTCGGGCGGCAGGGCCATCCGGACCTCATGGCAAAGCGCCTCGGCGATCCATCCCTTCTGTTCGAGCACGCGCCAGGGCACGTCGAACTTCTTGGGACCGATCAGGCTGAAAACGTCTTCCTGGCAGCCGTCCTCGCGCACGAGCGTGGCGGTCAGCCCCAGACGCCTCCGCGCCTGGATGTCGGCCGTCACCCGGAATACCGGGGCGGGCAGAAGGTGGACCTCGTCGTAAATCACCAGGCCCCAGTCCCGCGAGTCGAACAGTTTGAAGTGCGGAAAATCACCGCTCTTGGAAGGACGATACGTGACGATCTGATACGTGGCGATGGTGACGGGGGCGATCTCCTTCACGTCCCCTGTGTAGGTCGCCACCAGGTCCTCGGTCAGGTCGGTCTTGTCCAGCACTTCGCGCCGCCACTGCTCGACGGCCGTCGTGCTCGTCGTCAGGATCAAGGTCTGGCGGCCCAGGCCGACCATCGCGGCGATGCCGACGATCGTCTTCCCCGCCCCGCAGGGCAAGACGATCACGCCCGAGCCCCCCCGCGCCGTCCCACCGGCGTGAAAGGCGTCAACCGCGAGCCTCTGATAATCGCGGACCTGAAACTGTCGGCCCGCGCACGTGACTTGCCGCAATTCGAGGGCCAAGGGCGCCCCTTCGGTGTAGCCGGCCAGGTCCTCGGCAGGATAACCCGCGGCGATCAACTCCTGTTTGAGCACACCGCGATGGGCGTCATCGATAAAGAATGTGTTCTTGTCGATACGTTGGCCAAGATAGTCACGGAGACCCTTGCGCCTGGCGAGTTCCTCCAACAAGGCGACATCGGACGACGACAGCCGCAATTCCCCTTCGGCGCGAATCAGTTGCACCCGGCCATAACGCGAGACGAGTTCGCGCAAGTCGGCCGGCAAACTCGGCGGGATGGGGAACTTGCTGAACTCGGCGAGGGCGGCCACCATGTCGTCGGCAGTCAGGCCGGCGGCGGCGGCGTTCCAGAGCGAGAGCGCGGTCAGGCGGTACGTGTGGATGTGCTCCGGACTCTTTTCCAGTTCGGCGAAGGGCGCGAGGGCGTCGCGGGCCTCGGGATAGCGGGGGTTATCGACTTCAAGGAGGACGGTGCGGTCGCCCTGGACAATAAGCGGGTTCGCGGGATTGTACTGCATGGGCCCCGGACCGAGAGACTAGGAGCGTTCGGCCGTGAAGGACGGCGCCGAACCAGGACATGGTAGGCGACCACCGGCCGGCGCGGCAAGGTCGCTCGTCGCGGCGGCGCGTCCCGGGTCGCGTCGTCGTCCCCTTGGATTTGCTCATGAGACCTGGCACAATGGAAACGTCGGTGCCACTAAGTGCCCTGTGAGCGATGTGTCAAATGGGTGAGTGATCATGCCTAAGGCCACGTTTTTCATCTCCGCCGTGACGAACGAGTACGGCTCGTACCGCGGACGCCTCCGCGCGGAGCTTGAGCGGCCCGGCGTAAAAGTCGAGGTCCAGGAGACGTTCCTCCCGTTCGGCGATCGCGTCTTGCTGGAACTGGACGATTACATCCAAAAGTGCAACGCCGTCATTCAGTTAAGCGGCGCTCAAGCGGGCTCAGTCGCCGATGCGCCGAACCTCACGGCCATTTTCGACCGATACCCCGACCTGCCCGCGCGGCTGGGCGTGACCGAGGCGTTCTTGCGGTCGTTGTCGTACACGCAGTGGGAGGCCTGGCTCGCCTTGCTGCATGGCAAGCGGATCCACATCGCGCCGGGCCTTCCCGAGGCGGCCCCCGACAAGCCGATCGCCGACCCTGCCCTCGCCGAGGCCCAGCGCGTTTCACAGAGGGCCCATCTGGCGGCGCTGGAAGGTCAGGGGTTTTACGCCTCCGAGAAGTTGGCCTTCGCGAACGCCGACAAACTGGTGATCGCGCTCTTACGGGCCCTTCACGACTTCTTGCCCGCGGCGGGCTGGCCCATCTCTCCGGAGCTGCCGCCGTCGCTGGGGTCGCTCTTCAAGGGGCGCGACGATGACTTGACGGCGATCCATCAAGCCTTCGAGAAGGCCCGACCGCGGGGCGGTGTGGATTGTCGGCCGGTGGCGATCTGGGGGACGGCCGGCCTGGGCAAGACCCGACTGGCCGCCGAATACGCCCACACCTTCGCCCATCGCCACACGGCCTTGCTCTTCGTCTCGGCGGCGAGCGAGGAGGACCTGACCAACGGCCTGGCGAACCTCTGCGGAGCGCTGAAGCTCGGCCAGGCCGGCGCGCCGGAGTTGGAAGTCCGCCTCCGGGCGGCCCTGGACTGGCTCGACAATCCCGACCACAAGGGCTGGTTCCTCATCCTCGACAATGTGGACGACGAGGCGGCGATGGCGGCCGTGGAATCGCGTTTGCGCACGCTCCATCATGGGCGGGTCGTCCTCACGGGCCGGCTGCGCGACTGGCCCGCTTACGTCGAGGACCTGCACCTGGACGTCCTCAGCCGCGACCACGCGACCGAGTTTCTTCTGGATTACACGGAAGGGCGCCGCGTCGAGGGACGTGACGACCGCGTCCAGGCCGGCGACCTCGCCAGCGAATTGGGCGACTTGGCCCTGGCCCTCACGCAAGCGGCCTATCACATCAACAAGCGCGCGTTGTCCCTGGAGGATTACCGCGCCGAATGGCGGACGAACCGGGACGAGCTGCTCGACGACCCGTGGTTCGACCCCATGCGCACGAACTACCCGCGCACCCTGGCCGTGACCTGGAAGACCTCGTTCGACCAGCTCCCGCCGGCCTCGGCGGTGCTCTTCGAGGCCCTCTGCTGGCTGGCGGCGGACCCGGTCCCCGAGCGACTCGTCAGCCAGGAATGGCCGGACGACGCCCTGGCGACGCTCCCGACCGAGATCGCCCGATCACTGCCTCGCCGACGGGCCGATTTGCTGGTCCCGCTCTACGATTTCTGCCTGGCGGAGGCCCCGCGCACGACCGCGCGGACCTTCACGATCCACCGAGTGCTCCAGGACGTGGGCCGTCGCTGGCAGAGAAAGCGCCCCGACGGGGCGGAGATCATGAACAAGCGGTTCGCCCTGGCGACCGCCATCACAAAGGCCGACTTCGTGCGGCCCGACACGATCGAGAACCTAACCCTACACGTTCTGCCCCTGTCTCGGCAGACGGCCCCGCACGTCCTCGAATTGCTGGCGGCGACCGAAGCGCCCATCCTTTCCGCCGTTGCTCGCTCGCGCTTCCAGCGCGTGCTCGCCGAGATGCGCTGGACGGAAGGACGCTGGACCCTGTCGCTGCAAGCGGCTGAAGCGGCGGTGGCCGCCGCGCGCTCGGACTGGGCGGGCGCCGCGGTGGGACATATCAGGATGGCGAGAAGGACCCACCCTGCGCAAGCGAGGGTGGAAAAAGGGTTCGACGTGCCGGACGTCATGAGCCGCAAAGCGTTGGATCCCTTCAGGTTCGAAGCGCTGACATCGAAGGTACCCTAACGCCAAGCCCCGCGCATCATTAAAGAGTTGTCATCTGGCTGAGCGCCTATGGACGGGTGCTGCAGCAGGCGGCAGCCACGCGCGCGGCGATCGGAGACCCGTCGTGAGACGCAGGCCCTGCGCTACAGTGCCGCCGACGATGTACCAAGGCATGCGCACCCTGCCCCTGCTGCTGACGTTGACGCTGGCGCTGGCCGCGCCGGGGGCGCCGGCGCAGCAGGTGGGCAACGACACCATCGTCGAGGCGCGCGAGGCGCTGCGCCAGAAGAACAAGCCGCGCCTCAAGGCGCTGCGCGACGCCGCCGTCGCCACGCGCCACCCCTTGGCCATGTGGCCCGACTACTGGGAGCTGGGGCAGCGCCTGGCCGACGCGCAGCAGCCCGAGGTCGATGCCTTCTACGAGCGCTGGAGCGGCAGCTACGTCGAGGACCGCCTGCGCAACGACTGGCTGCTCGAACTGG
>CALLYK010000252.1 GCA_937858365.1 uncultured Isosphaeraceae bacterium
GACTCGATGCCAGCGCCCTTGAGCATGACCTTCGTGGTCTTCAGGATCGTCCTGACCCGCACGGTTGTCTTGTTCTTCTGCTTGGCCCGGCCCCAGACACCCTTGGCGGTCACCGCCGAGCACGCGTTCTTGTCACCCTCCGGCACGACCTGCACCGACGGATTCGAGCTGATCCGCGGCGCGCAGGTCAGGATCCGGCTGCCGCCCCCCAGCGGCCCGGTGCCGGTCGCGGTGCCACCGACCTCGCTCTCGTGGACACGCGTGCCGGCGAAGTCCTTGCTCCAGTTCGAGAAAGCCCGGCTGCCGTGCGGCTGGCCGTCGCGGACCGAGGCGGACAGGGCAACATCCAGTGAACACGTCCAGCCCACGTCTTCGACGTAGGTGAGGATGTTCATCGCGAACGGATGCAGCCCCGACTGCAGCTCAGTGCCGTCGATCGTGACCTTGGCGTACAGGCCCGACCCGCCTGTCTGTCGGATGCACTGGCCTTGCACGCCGCGCACCGCGTTCTTGATGGTCTCGCGATAGCTCACACGAGGTTTGCCGACATGAACACCCAACTTGTAATCACGGACCATTCGATTCTTAAGAATTTCCAGATGCAATTCTCCCATGCCCGAAATCAGTGTTTGGCCTGTTTCCTCGTTGACTTTGTAGAGGAAGGTCGGGTCTTCGCGGGCCAGCGATGCGAGCGTGCCGGCCAATTTGCCCTTGTCGGCCGAGCTGATCGGCTCGATCGACATGCTGATCACGGTCTCCGGGAACTCGATCCGTTCCAATAGGATCGGATGACTCGCGTCGCAGAGCGTGTCCCCCGTGACGCTTTCCTTGAGGCCGACCACGCCCACGATGTCGCCCGCGTACGCTCGGTCGATCTGCTCGCGTTCGTCGGCCCGGATGTGATAGAGACGTGAGCAGTGTTCCTTTTTGTCTTTGCCCGCGTTGAATGGGCGGCTGCCCGCTTTCAACTCACCCGAATAGACGCGCACGAACGAGAGGTCGCCGTGGCTATCGTTGGTGATCTTGAATACAAGGCCGCAAAACGGCTCACTCGAGTTGGGCTTGCGCGTGATCTCGGTCCCCTTTTTGGGGTGATGCCCGACCACGGGCGGTTTGTCGAGCGGGCTGGGGAGATAGGCCACCACCGAGTCGAGCAAGCGCTGGACGCCCACGTACTTGAAGCTGGAGCCGCAGAGCACGGGTTGGCCGCGACCGGAAAGGGTGACGCGGCGAAGGGCCTCGTGGACCATCTCAACCGTCAGTTCCTCTCCTTCGAGGGCGGCCATGTACTGCTCGGCGAACGTGCCGTCGAGGTCGCTGAGCGTGTTGAGCATCCGTTCCCTCCAAAGCTCGGCGTCGGGCCGCGCCTCTTCCGGGATGTCCGTCTCGGTGATCGTCTTGCCCAGGTCTTCGACTTGGGAATAGAGGGCCTTCTGCGTGATCAGGTCGATGAGGCCCTGGAAAGACCCCATGGTCCCTTCCGGACCGGCACCGATCGGCACGATGATCGGGATCGGGTGGCCTTCGAGGCGCTGGGCGATCTCGTCAAAGACCCGATCGAACTCGGCGCCGATCCGGTCCATCTTGTTGATGAAGCAGAGCCGCGGGACCTTGTACTTGGCGGCCTGCCGCCAAACCGTCTCGCTTTGGGCCTCGACCCCTTCGACCGCGGAGAAGACGACCACGGCGCCGTCGAGGACGCGCAGGGATCGTTCGACTTCTGCCGTGAAGTCCACATGTCCTGGTGTATCGATAATGTTGATCGTGATTTTCTCGCCCGCGCGGTCCCTCCAATGGCAGGTGATGGCGGCGGCGACGATGGTGATGCCGCGCTCTCGCTCCTCGTGGAGGTAGTCGGTGACTGTGTTCGCGCGGTCCACGTCCCCCATCCGGTGGGTCTCGCCGGTGTAGTAGAGGATGCGTTCGGTTGTGGTGGTCTTGCCGGCGTCGATGTGCGCGATGATGCCGATGTTACGGATGGATTGAAGGGATGGGCCACTCGTGTCCATGATTCCGGTCCGCGCGAGGCTAGAGAAGGGGGGTAGCGGCAGCTTGGGGAGGTCCACAGCTTAACCGGCGGGCGCGGTCATCGCCCAGCCGTGTTCCGCGCGTCCCGAGCGCGCGGAAGGGCCGATTCCGTCGAGCCCGTCGAAGACGAGTTGCCGAATCGGGGCCCGCTGCCCCACAATGACGACACTCGGATCGTACTGTAAGTTCAACGGGTCCGGCTGATTGTCCGGATCGGCTTACCGCGGGAGGTCAACGAAGAAGATGTCCGCATTGCCCATGAAGTCCGGGAACCCCGTCCTTTCGGGGGACGTGTTTACCGACTGGGCGGTCGCCGATCGCCAGTCCAGCGTGATGACGATTCAAGGCACGGTCGTCAAATCGTTCGTCTTACTGGCCTTGCTTTTGGTCAGCGCCGGTTTCGCGTGGGACCAGGTCCTCTCGGGCGGCATCTCGCTACCCCTGCTCATTGGCGGAGGGATCGGCGGCTTCGTGCTGGCGATCATCACGACATTCAAGCCGGCATGGGCCCCTTACACCAGCCCGCTTTACGCCCTCTGCGAAGGACTTGTTCTCGGGTCGATCTCGGGGGTCGTGAACCAAAGGTATCAGGGCATCGTTGTTCAGGCGGTGGCCCTCACCTTGGGCGTGATGGTGATGATGCTGGGGCTTTACGCCACGCGCATCATCAAAGTCACCGCGCAGCTCACCATGATGGTCGTCGCGGCCACCGGGGCGGTCGCTCTTACGTACCTGGTCACGTTCCTCCTCAACCTCTTCGGCGTGGTTGGCCCCAGCATGTATCTCCACGGTTCGGGGTTCATTGGGATCGGCTTCAGTTTGGTCGTAGTGGGGATCGCCGCGTTCAACCTGCTACTCGATTTCGACACGATCGAGCGAGGCGCCCAGGCCGAGGCCCCCAAGTACATGGAGTGGTACGGCGCCTTCGCGTTGATGGTCACACTGGTCTGGCTCTACATCGAGGTCTTGCGACTCTTGTCCAAGTTGCGCGGCCGAGACTGAATCAGCCTTTGGCTGCACCCAGGTGAAGGCCGATCATGGCGGAGGCGGCTTCGTCGCAAGCCTTTTCGGCCTCTTCACCTCCTTGGTTCGTGACCACCAGTACGGCGAAATCACGACGTGGGGCCAGCCAAATGACGGCGTAGTTCATGGTGTTGCTCCCCGCGTGGGTCAGGACCGTCCCGCCTCCCCAGGGACGATCGGCGAAGCCCCAGCCGAAGGCATACGTCTGGCCTGTCGCTGGGGTCTGGATGCGCCGGAAGTCTTCGGCCGGGAGTATCCCGGATTTGCCGGCGGCGCCTCGCAGGTGCGCCGCGGCGAACTTGCCCCAATCGGCGAGTGAGACGTGGACGGTCCCAGCCGGACCCATGAGCGCTGGATTGTCGCTTCGCGGCCCGGGCCCAACCGGCACGACCTTGCCGTCTTTCACGAGGTGCTGCCAGGGCTGATCGACCCGATTGCCGTGGCCCATCGCGCCGAAGCCCGCTGAGCCCATCTTGAGCGGTCGAAAGAGTCTCGTGGTGATCAGCGACTCCCACTCTTGACCGCTCACTTTTTCCGCGATGGCGCCTGCCGCCACGTAGTTCCGATTGGAATAGACGAACCGTTGGCCGACGGGCACGTCGGGGGGCTCGCCCAGGATCCGCTTCAGATAGGCGCCCCGTTTCTCTCGGTTCGTGCCGGGAAGGGCGTGCATCTGGAGAATGCTGAGGTCGCGCGCGGCCGACTCCGCCGAAAACCCGGATCGTTGCGCGAGGAGTTGTTCAATCGTCACACGGCGATACGCCGGGTCCATGGTTCTTGCCAGGTCAGGTAAGGCGTCTTCGAGGGTCGTCTCCCAGGTCAGCTTGCCGTCGCGGACGAGAAGGGCCAGAAGCGTGGCGGTCATCGCCTTCGTGCAGGAGCCGATGTGGAAGGTGTCGCGATGGGTGGCCCGAGTGGGGTCGCCGAGGCGGCGGACGCCCACCACGCCCACGCCAATCAGGCGATCCCCCGTGACGATCGCGGCCCCGAGGGCCGGGAGCTCGTGCTTCTCGCGGATCGGCCCGAGCAGGGCGACAATACGCGGGTCGGGCCCAACTTGGTCCCCCTTGTCGATCGGGGCGGTCGTGGGGGGCCCCTGCCCCATCGCGATCGGGACCATAAGACCCATCAAAAGGCCCAACGTGGGGCCGGCCTTCCACAAGAACATGTTTCTTTCGCTCCCACCGCCCGAATCCGAAGCGGGACTTGCCACGAGTCCGCGAACGTACTGCTATACGCTCCAGGCGTCCCAATCGCAACGGCCCACGCGCGCCGGCTTCTCTTGACAGTCCTTCGGACGGTCCCTAGACTTCCGCGCCTTGGGGTCGTACCCGGTATGCATAGGGACCCCCCGTCACGCATTCGCTCGGTCGGAAAGGAATCCGCCGATGAAGCGCCGATCGATGCTCGCACTCACCGCCTCGGCCGTACTGGGCGGCTGCACGTTGGGCAAGCAGGCCCTGAGGCGAGAATTTCAAAGCGGACAGACCGGACCCGACGGCAAGGTCCTTCAGCCCAAGCGGTGCGAATTCCTGGTTCGCACCGTGAAGGCGCCCCGAGGTACCCCTGGGGTGGATGCGGCCGTCTGGCAGGCGATCGACCCGAGTTCGATCGTCGATGAGGAAGCGCGTCGGACGTGGGAGACGAACGGCCTTCGTCTCGGCACGATCACCGGGCCCCTCCCGCCCGAGCTGGAAAGGCTCCTGGAGGCCCCGCCTCCCCGCGAAGTGGACACGGTCCAGATCATCCGGGGCGAAGGTGAAGGCGCGCTCATCCGACTCACTCCCGAACCCGAGGGGACCGTCCAGACGACCTTGTTGTTGAATCGCCAGGGGCGGGCCGTAGGAAAGGTCTATCAAGACGTCCGCGGCCACATGCGCATCACGGGGACCCACGAGGGGAACGATGCGGTCCGCTTGAAAGTGCTCCCGGAATTGCATCACGGGCCCTTTCAGAGACGTTTCGTCGCCGACGGAGGCGCCGGCGAGTTCACGCCTCAACAACTCATGATGAAAGACGGGCAGGAGGAAGAGGCGTTCCTGGACATGGCCGCGAGCGTGGTCCTGCGTCCCGACCAGGTGGCCGTCATCGGCTGCTCAAGCGGCCTGCCGTCGAGCCTGGGCGAGGTCTTAATGGTTGAGGCCGGCGGCAATGGCGGCGTGAGCCAACAGAAGCTCATCGTGATTTCGGCCCGGCGAGACTCAGGGCGCCTCGGGGCGAGCGCCACGAAAATCAAGCGGCCCACACCCGCGACACTCCAACCGATCGAGCCCGAAGTCGAAAAAAGCCGCTGACTCTCCGAACCCGACCGCCACGAAGGGAATCCGCCATGATGGACGATCGCGGCTTGAAAGACGACGGCTTCCTGTCCAAGCGCTGGTTCTTCCACGCCAGACACCCGGACGCGGCGGCCGGCCCTCACGGGGGTGTCGTGGTCGCTCGAGCTTCACGAGGCATGAGAGCTGGGAAGACCCTTGGCATGGACCCGGAACGACCCATCACGATCGACGGCTCTCACGGCGAAGGGGGCGGCCAGGTCCTGCGCACGGCGCTGAGCCTGTCACTCCTGACCGGTCGGCCTTTCCGAATGGTTCATGTGCGTGCCAACCGCGACAAGCCCGGTCTGCGCCCTCAGCATCTCGCGGCGATCGAGGCCGCGGCGCTGCTCGGTGGTGAGGCGGAAGGGGCGGCGGTCGGGTCGCGAACGGTGGCCTTCAAACCCACGACCATCGAGCCGCGCGATCTCACGATCGACATCGGCACGGCGGGCGCGACCAGTCTGGTCTTGCACACCTTGCATCTTCCCCTCGCCATGAAGGCCGATTCCCCCGTGCGCTTGACCTTGCTCGGCGGCACGTTCAACGCGCAAGCTCCTTCTTATCCTTTCATGAAGGAAACATGGTGCGCGCACATGAGTCGGCTCGGCTTGCCTGTGGGGCTGAAGATGACCTCCGCTGGACACTACCCACGCGGCGGCGGTCGTCTCGAGGTTTGGGTTGAGCCCGGCAAGCCGCGCTCCATGACACTGGTGGATCGGCCCCCCTTGACGACCATCTCGGGGACCGCAGGCACGACCAACCTGGACAGGCATCGCCGAGTGGGTGAACGTCTCCGCGATCGGGCCCTGGCCGGGCTTCGGAAATCGGGTTTGAAGGTCGCCGCGGAGATCGAGACGGCCGATTGGCCGGGTCATGGCCAAGGGGTGGCGCTTGAACTCACGGCCCATCACGGTCCCCTGAAGGCGACCTTCGTGGCCCTCGGGGAGCGAGGAAAAAGCGCCGAGGCCGTCGCCGACGAGGCCCTCCACGAGCTTCTAGCCTACGAGCGGGAGGAAGGGGTGATCGACCCGCACTCGGCTGATCAATTGCTCTTGCCTCTGGCCCTCGCCGACGGACGCAGCGTCTTCACGGTCACGGAAGTGACCGAGCACCTCCGGACGAACGCGACGATCATCGGCATGTTCCTCGACAAACCCATCCGTGTCGAGGAGGAAGACGACGACGGGGCAAGGGTGATCGTGGGTTAACGTTCGACCCCAGAGGGCCCGTCGTCCTCGCCCTTGCCGCACGGGGACCGAAGCGCCTCGCCGTGACGACGCGCTTCGCCGAAACAGGTCGCTTCGTCGGTGTCGGTCCCCTTGCCGACTCACCCGACACTGAATCCGTCAGGCGAAGACGCGCAGGAAGGCGCAAGTCTCCAGGAAATCGGGACTGTCGGACACCCAGCCTTGCGCCGCGTCGAGGATGCCCGGGGCGCACGGTTCACGAAAGGCGATGTGATAGGTCGCGCCCTGGAGCTTCCTCTCCGCGGAGCAAACGAGACCGCGGGCCCATTCCAAGGGAAGCGAACCCACGCCGAGCCAAATCTCTTCACAGTCCTCGGGCAGATGCCGAGCGAAGACGGCCGCCCCATGTTCGTGAATGTTGATGAGCCTGGCGGTCCGGACCTCCATGCGCATGGGGCCTGTCCGCCAGGCGACCCGCCCATCGGAAACAAGTGCCGGACATCGAGGTAAACCTCGACGTTCCAGACTCGAGACGCGTAACGTGTGCATGAGGCCCATTCTCTCTTGATGGCCGGAAGAAAGAAAAACGCCCCGGCCAGGGCGGTCTGGTTCGCCCGGCGGCCGTCCACGCGAAGCGGAGCGCCGCCGACCAAAGACCACCCCGGCCAGGGAAGCGTTGCCACGTCCCTTCGGCAGCCTGGCGACCCCAGCCACCCGTGAAGGCGACTTGGGCCCATGGCTTTGCGCCCCCGCCTTACGACGGGTTTGCCCTTATCGAGGAAGGAGGGCCCCGACGACTTGTACCCCGTTTCACGCGGTGTCGTTCGTCCCTCCACGAGAATGCTATTCCGCCGAGGCTTGTCCGAGGCGAGCGATGATCCAGCACAACGCGAGCGTCGGCCGCGATCATCGTCCGTGCCTTTCAACGCGCGCGCACGCGACGGTCGGACACGACCATCCCCCTTGTCTCATGGGCCCAGCCGTCGCAAGATCAAGGGCGTGTCTTCCGCCCGGCGGCCATGACCAACAATCGAGAATCAAGGACATGATCGCTTCAATATGGTTTTGTTGCTTGACCTTGCCGGTGGAGGACCTCGGCCCCAGGCCCCATGTCGTCCTTCGAGGGTTATACGGCGGTGTGCCTGATCGCCTGGAACAGCTCGAAGACCTCGCGATCAACGCCGTCTGGGTCGGTTCGGGCGGCCTGAACGCCGAGCGAATCGCCGCTTGGAAGGCCCGAGGCGCGAAGGTCTTCGCCGAGTTCAACACGATGCATGAGTCGGCCTTTCTCAAGGCGAGTCCCGACGCGGCGCCGATCGGTGCCGACGGTAAGCCGTCTCCGCCTCCCGATGGTTGGCAGGGGATTTGTCCCACGCACCCAGGCTATCGCGAGGCCCGCATGGCGGCCTTTCGCAAGGCGCTCGAGGACTTCGAAATCGATGGCATTTGGCTCGACTACCACCACGCCCAGGCCAGTTGGGAGCAGGCCGAACCCAACCTGCCCGACACCTGTTTCTGTGACCGCTGCCTGATGCGCTTCGAAAAGGAAACCGGGAAGAGAGTCCCCGGGAGCGACACGCCAACGAAGGCGCGCGCCCTACTTGGCCCGCTCTTGAACGATTGGACCGAATGGCGATGTGGTGTTTTCGTAAACTGGGTCGCGGAGTTCAAGACGATCCGTGATGAGGTGCGACCCCGGGCCCTTCTGGGGACCTTTCACTGCCCCTGGTCCGACACCGATCGCGGCAACGCCCTGAAGACGAAACTCGCGATCGACCTGAAGGCCCAAGCGCGCTATTTGGACGTCCTCAGTCCGATGCCGTACCACGCGCGTTTCGGTCATGCCGCCGACCCCGCTTGGGTCTCGCGCCAAACGAAATGGCTGGGCGGCTTCCTCGGTCTGGAAGGCAAGCCAGGCGAACGCCTGAAGATCTGGCCGATCGTGCAACTGGCCGACTGGGGCGAACCCGTGCCGGCGTCGCAAACGAACGCGGTCATCGACCACGGCACCCGTCCGCCCGCGACCGGTGTGATGGTCTTCCATGCCGGCGGCGTGGGACAAAGCCCCGAGAAAGTCGAATCGCTTCGGGCCGCCTATCGGGCGATCCAGCCCGTGCGAGATGGGGGCCCCGACGAGTGAGTTCAAGTTGGTTGGGCACATTTGCGCAAACGATCGAACGTGGAGAGGGCGTCGCGATCGAAAACGAAGCGAGCCGGTAGGCCGACGATGCGCGCGGCGCCGAGCGCGAGGAGTTCTCGACGAAGGCCGGTCAACGCGCTCGCGGCGATCAAGGCCGTGACCCGCCAACCTGAGCGGTCGGCGTGGTCCCACACTTCCCCCCGGGCGACGTGCTGGGCCCCGCGATGATGCAAGAGCGAGGCGGCGGCCACCGCCTTTTCCGAGTGCGAGGCCCCGCCCACGACCTCAAGGTGCAGCCAGCCCTCCGAAGCGCGAACACCGTCGATCGCATCGAGCAAGTGCGCCAGCGATCCCGAATCCCCCTCGGCCGTCAGGGCCTTCAAACTCGGCGCGTGGCCGATGAGGGTCGCCGCGGAGTCGAGCACCGTGCCGCCGTCGACCTCGCGAAGGCGATTGTCCTTGAGCGTCGTCCCGGAACTCGTCAGGTCGACAATGATGTCGGCGATCCCCAGCGTTGGATGGAGTTCCAGGGCCCCATCGGAATCGATCAATTGATAATAATAGATGCCCCATTTTCGGAAATAGTTTCGCGTCAAGTTCGCATACTTCGTGGAGACGCGAAAGGTCTTGCCGGCCGCCTTGAATTCGGAGGTCAGGTCCACCAGGTCGAGCACGTGGCCCACGTCGATCCAGCTTTCGGGCACGGCCACGACGAGTCGGCACCCGCCATAGCCAAGGTCGGGAATGATCACACGAGCGGCCTCGGCCTCGTCGGCGCGCTCGGCGAAGACGTCCATCCCCGTCACACCCAGGTGACACCGGCCTTCCTGCACCTGAGTGACGATATCGCCAGGACGCATGAACACAACATGAAAACGCGGATGACCTGAGATGGTCGCCTCATATTGGCGATCGCCCGCGCGACGGACCTTGTAACCGGCCGTCTTGAGAAGGTCCACGATGCCGTCATAAAGGTGCCCCTTCGACGGTACCGCCAGGCGAATCGGCTTGATCATTGGGTCTTTCCCGCGGAAAGGGCGCGGAGAAACGCGGTCAATTCCTCGCGCGAGACGCACCGAGTGGGCCCTTCTTTGCCGATCTCGGCGAGAGAAATCGACTCGTGGTCCTCCATCGCACCGACGACCACGAAGGCCCGGTGTCGTTCCTCCAGCGAATGGCCCGCGACGTCCACTTCTTTCGTGTTGGGCCGTCCCGCGTTGAGATACGTCTCGACCCGATGACCATCTTCGCGAAGGGCGACCGCCAGTCCCAACGCGGTGGGCAGCGACTCGGCCGAAGCGGCGACAAGCAATGTGACCGGTGGGCCGGTCTGGTCGCCGGTTCGCGTCAAGACGTTCGCCAGGCGTTCCAGGCCGAACGCGAAGCCGACACCGTGGTCGTCCCGGTCGCCGCCGAAGATGCGGGCGAGTCCGTCGTAACGTCCGCCGCCGCCCACCGCGACCGGGCCTTGAGACGTGGGCGCGACCAATTCAAAGATCATTCGCGAATAAAAGCCGATGCCCCGACCGAAACCGAGGTCCAGCTCCACGCGATCGGAGTCGACACCGTGATGACGCAGCAGGTCCACGAGGGAACGCAAGGCCGCGACCGAGTCCGGCGCGAGGTCACGATACCAAGTTTCCAGCCTCTCCAAAACGACTGGGGCCGGACCCTTCAAGTCGGCGAGTTCTTGGATGTGACCACGAATACGATCGAGCACGTTTTGAAGTGAGTGCGCCAGGTCCCACTTGCGACGCAAGCGGCCCAGGACCTCGTGTCCCTCGCGTCGGCCCGTGACGGCGGGGACCAACTGGCGGAAGAGGCGATCGACCCCGCGATCATCGGTCCCGATGGGTGGGCCCGCTTCGTCGCCGAGGCCCGTGCGCGCCCAGTCGCTCAAGCGCTGAAGGGCCGTTTCCAGGGAGCGCACGTCGCGACCCTCGGCCGCCGCCTCGCTGAGCATCTCAACGAGCGCGACCCTGGCCGCCGGGGGCAGACCGGACCGGTCGAGCACCTCCAGGATCAAGCCGACATGGCCAACCCGAATGACCGGACGAGGGACGCCGGCCTCGCGCAGGGACCAATCGGCCAGCCAAATCACTTCGGCGTCGGCCATTGCGCCCGGCGCCCCGATCAACTCGACACCGACTTGCGTGAACTCGCGCGATTGGCCCTCGCGAGGGGCCTTTTCGTGGCGAAAGGCGGGCCCCGAGGCGCTGACTCGCCAAGGAAGCCCGGGGGCCGGTTCGGCCGCCGTGTAGGCGCGCACGATGCTCGCGGTCAATTCTGGACGTAGGCACAAGTCATCATGATGACCGTTGCTCACGCTCAGGAGCTTGGATACGATCCCGGCGCCGCTCTTGCGCTCGTGGAGTTCCGAAGGCTCCAAGACGGGCGTGCGCAAGCGCGCGTAGCCGGCGCGCCCGAACCGATCCAGGAGCAGTTCTTCGAGGGCGGTCAGGCGCGCGAAGTCGGCGGGCAACCAATCCCGCGTGCCGCGCGCCAGGCCGATCTTGGTTTCCGTGTGCGGCATGATTGAACGGGTCACTCTTTCGCCAGGGCGTGGGTCACGGTCGTTTCCAGGTCCGACCACGGGACCGCCTTCGTTTCCTGGCGCGTGCTCAGGTCGCGTAGGTTGAAGACCTCGCGTTGGGCCTCATCGGGCCCAACGATCACGGCCAGGGAGTGGCCGCGCGTCGAGCCGTAGCCTAGCTGCTTCCCCAGGGCGATCGGCTCGGGATAGACCTCCGCGCCAATGCCCGCGACGCGGAGGCGCGAGGCCAATCGCACGGAAACGGTCGCGTCGGTCCCAGGGAAGTTCGTCACGAGCACGGGCGCGGTCGCGCCCGCGCCGCTCAACCAGCCCGCTTCTTCAAGCAGGGCCAGAAGGCGGTCCAAACCGATGGAGGCGCCCACGCCGGGCAAGCGTCGCGACGTGAACAAGGTCGCGAGGTTGTCGTAGCGCCCTCCCGAGGCCACGCTGCCGTAACGTTCCCAGCCTTTCACGGTCGTCTCGAAGACGATCCCCGTGTAATAGTCGAGACCGCGCGCCAGACCCAGGTCGACGACCACCGAATCGCGCCCCACGCCGCCCGCGTCGAGCAAGGCGAGCACCGATCGCAAGTCCTTGATGCCTTCGAGGGCGAGCGCCGAATCGGCGAGCGAGGCTTCCGCGCGGTCGAGCACCTCTTCGCCGCCTCGGCCGTGCTCGGCGAACGCGAGCACCTGGTCGGCCTGCTCGGCGGTGAGTGTCGCCTCACCGGTGGCCGACGTGGTCCATTCCTTGAGCACATTGTCGCGACCGATCTTGTAGTACTTGTCCAACGTGCGCAAGACCGCGCCCGATTTCTCGGCCACGCCCAGGCGGCCGAGCAAGCCGTCGAGCACCTTGCGATTGTTCAAGGCGATCGTGAAACCAGGGACACCGGCCGCCTTGAGGGCGTCGTGAATGACTTGCGCCGTCTCGGCGTCGGCGATGGGGCCATCGGTGCCGAGGGTGTCGAAATCGCACTGGACGAACTCGCGGAAGCGCCCCTTCGCGGGCCGCTCTCCGCGGAAGACCGAGCCGATCGCGTAACGCTTGAAGGGGACGCCGAGTTGATCGACATGCTTGGCGATGAACCGTGCCAGAGGCACCGTCAAATCGAAGCGCAAGGCGAGTTCGCCGGGCGTGCCCCCTTTGTTGGTCACTTCGAAGATCTGACGCAAGACTTCGTCGGAGCCCGCCCCTTTGCCGGTCAAGACCTCCATGCGTTCGATGTGGGGCGTCTCGATCGGCAGGAACCCGAACGAGGCAAAGGTCCGACGAAACGCGGCGAGGGTGCGCTCGCGAGGCAGCATCACGGAAGGGGGCAAGTCTCGAAGCCCGCTTGCCACGCGCGGGTCGATCATGACGTAGTTCTCGACGGACTCGAAAGCGCCGGGGCGAGCATCGGCCCCGAGACGCATGTCATCATACCATTCGCGGCCGTCGCGGCGAGCGTCCCTTCGCTTCCCGCCCGCCGCTCTTCATCGCGGACCGTGCGGGCGCGACGACCACCAACCGGTCCTCGCGATCCGCAGTCTCGGCGCCACCCCACCTCTTCGCCGATCGTCCCCACATCTCCTCTCGCGTCAACTCAACTCCAAGCCGATCTTCAGGACACGGAAGGCCCTCGCGACGTCGCGGCGGTCTCCGGTTTCGACGTTTGAACACTAATTCCACGGAAGGAATGTCCCATGAACGCTCATGTTTCCATGCAAGACCAGGCCCGCAAGGCCAACGCTCAGAAGTCCACCGGCCCCAAGACCGAACAAGGCAAGGCCAAGAGCCGCGAAAATGCCGTCAAACACGGCCTCGCGGGCAAGGGCGTCTGCCTTCCCGAAGACCTTCAACGTCTCGTCGAAAACCGCCGGCTCGAAACCGGCGCACCCATCGACCACGACGACCGACACTCCGTTCGTCTCGAAGACGAACTGGTCCTCGCCACCGTCCTCATCGACGCCTGCCGGATCGAACGACACCAGGCGATCACCCATCGCTGGGACCTCGACCACGAAATCGAGGCCCTGGAACTCGCCGCCAAGATCCGCTCCAACCCGGCGATCATCGCCAAGAAACTCGAACGGACCGCCCAAGGCACCCGCTGGTTGATCGAGCAACTCGACCGGCTCATCGAGGTCATGGAGGCCGAGGACAAACTCGAAGGCGAAGACCTCCAACTCGCTTACGACCTCCTGGGCACGGCGATCCGCAATCGCGGCCCCGAGACCTCCATCGAGGAAGTGTCGGATGTCCTCGAGTGCTTCAAGAACGAGATCGAGCGTCTCCGCGCCTGGCATGAAGATGTGCTCGTACCTTTGGAAGACCAGCAAAAGGCCCTGGCGATGGTCGGCGCGCCGTCGAACGAGACGCACAACCTCAAGCTCTTGCGCCGTTACGAGCGCGAGAGCGTGAACCGCTACATGAAACTGGCCGCGCAACTCGGCCTGAAAGCGAAGCCGGGCCCCGCCCTGACCGCCGCACGACCACCCGTGCCCATGCCCGACATCGCTCAGGTCAAAGAGCCATGCGTGGATGGGCCCGCTGAAGAAGTGAACAAACCATCGCCTGTTACCGAGGAAGCGGCGGTCGCTGAAGGGGCCCCCAAGGCGGACCGAGACGAACCTGGCGACATGTCGCACGGTTTGGAGGGGTCGCGAGGGGGCGCTGAGACGTTCACCTCTCCCGACCACCCGGTCCCCGACCCTCAATTGCACTAACGAACACAGATATCAGGCATATTACAAGGAAAAAACGCATGGACCGGCGATCGCGGTGCGCGCCGATTGCCGAATGACGTTACAATTCGGCGCGATTGACCGCTGATCGTCTTCGCGGGGGGACCATCCGATGCCGACATTCTCACCACTCACGCTTGCCTTCCTGATCGTCGCCTGGCCGCTCTCCGCGTGGGCCGATGCGCCCAAGGTGGCCAAGGCCAGTCCCGACGACGGCGCGATCGCCGTGGACCCGGCCACGGTCGAGCTGCGGGTGACGTTCGACCAGGACATGAATCAAGGTGGGATGTCGTTCGTGGGCGGCGGGCCCACGTTCCCGGCCGACCCCCAGGGCAAGGCACGCTGGGTCGACGCGCGGACGATCGTTTTGCCTCTCCGGCTCGAACCCGGCAAGGATTACCAGCTCAGCGTCAACAGCTCGCGGTTCCAGAACTTCCGAAACCTCAAGGGGGAACCGGCCGTCCCTTATCCGATCCGCCTCAAGACGGCCACGAAAAGCGGCGGCACGGAGAAAGAGCTGACCGAGCCCGAGAATCGCGCGGCCATCGATCGGCTGCGCAAGGCGATCGACGAGGACTATTCGTATCGCGACCGTCTCCAGGTGGATTGGCCTGCCGCCTTTCGCGAGGCGACCCCCGAGTTGCTCGGTTCGAAGACACCCCTCGAATTCGCCAAGAAGGCCGCGAAACTGGTCGGACCGGCCGAAGACCTTCACTTCACGTTTCGCGTGGGGGACTGGATGGTCCCCACCCACGACAAGCCGGTCGTGTCGAACTTTCAGCGAACGGCCTTTTTGAAGGAGGTCCCCGGACCGGTCCCGGAAGGACCGGTGACGATCGTCAAATTCAATAACGGCATCACATATCTTGTGATCGCGAGTTGGTCTCAAGAAGTGGCCCCGCGTCTGGAGGCGGTCTTCGAGGCCATCGGCCGGGCCGACCCGAAGGCGGGCCTGATCGTGGACGTTCGCCCCAACGGCGGCGGCTCGGAATTGCTCGCGAAGCAGGTGGCGGGCTGCTTCGTCGAAGCGACCAAGGTGTACGCCAAGTACGTCACTCGGTCGAAAGGGGTCGACTCGCCCGTTCGCGAGCGTTCGGTCTCCGCCTCGGCGGGTCGGCCGAAGTACCGCGGGCCGGTGGTCGTCTTGATGGGCCCCGCGACGATGAGCAGTTGTGAGTCGTTTGTGATGATGATGAAGCAATCGCAAAATTGCACACTTGTGGGGGACCGAACGCGAGGCAGTTCGGGCAACCCGCGGCCGGTGGACCTGGGCAACGGCGTGTCGGCCCTGGTTCCCTCGTGGCGAGACCTGGACACGAACGGGCGATGCATCGAAGGGGAAGGCATCAAGCCCGACGTAGCGGTGAAGGCCGGTCCGGCCGACTTCCAAGACGGCGACCCCGTGCTGCGCAAGGCCGTGGAGGTGCTCCTCAAGCGATGAAGGCGGACAATTCGAACGAGTGTGTGTCTCCTATCAGGCTGGAGAAGGCTACTCGTTCGAGCCCCAAATCAGCGTGACGCTTAGCAACGAGGTTTGGTCACGGAAGTGACGTTCACGTCGGACAGGGGAGTGCAGGCTGACCTGGAAAGTGTCGAATTCGATGAGCTGATGACGCTGCGAAGCACCGAAGGCGAAGGGGGACCCTCTCGCCTTCCTCACGCGACAACGAACAACAAATCATATTTATATAATGATATTATACACAAATCATAACAATTAGAAATTCGATGTCCTTCGATCTCTTGACGGAGGGTCTTCCCTCCGTCAGGACCACGTTTTGCTGGACAAGCGCATGGGTGTTAGAAGACGTTCCGATATCCAACACTGGTTACAGGTCCTATCATCGGGAGTTCTTGGGCCCGGACGGGCAATAGGGTCTCGAAACGGTCAAACAAGGTGCGACTGTGCCGATCCGCGAAAAAGCCGACCCTGTCTCCCCGGATTTCCTTGAATGACCGCCCCTCCGGTGCGAACGTAGTCCTAATGAGGCGACCATGCGGTCGTCCCTTGTGAGACGACCGCCGCCTCAGCGCGTGGCCCGCTTGACGGGCCTTTTCATTCAGAAGGACTCGCACCGTGTCCGCCCCCTTGTTCGCCCAGGCCGCTTCCGGCCCGGGGATGCTGTTCTTGACGCTCCTGGCGCTTGGGGTCTTGGCGTTCCTCGCCCCCATCCCGCTCGGCCTGCGCTACATCCCCAACAACCGCGTCGGGATCGTCGAGAAACTCTGGTCCAATCGCGGCAGCGTCCCCGAGGGACGGATACTCGCCCTCAACGGCGAGGCCGGATTTCAGGCCGAGGTCCTGCGCGGCGGTCTCCACTTCGGCTACTGGCTCTGGCAGTATCGCATCCACCGCGTGCCCCTCGTGACCGTCTCGCAAGGCAAGATCGGCTACGTGTACGCTCGCGACGGCGAGCCCCTGGAACCAGGGCAGACCCTCGGCCAGGTCATGACCGCCTGCAACAACTTCCAAGACGCCCGCGCCTTCCTCTTGGGTGAGAACACCAACGATGGGAATCCCGCGGTCGGTCAGCGCGGCCGGCAGCGGCAAATCCTCCGCGAAGGCGTGTACGCGATCAACCTGAGCGCCTTCGTCGTGATCACCGAAGACATGGTTTATCGCCTTGATTTCCAGGGCAAGAACGAACTCGCGACGATCGTCGGCTGGCAGAAGGAAATGCGCGAGATCGACGGCTTCAACCCCGTCGTGATCGGCCGTCCCATGACCGCGCCCGACCCGCTCAATCCGGGACGCGAGTTCCAGGTGGACGGCATCGGCATCGTCACCGTGCATGACGGCCCGACACTGCCTCCGGGCGAGATCATCGCCCCGGCCGTGGGCAATGATCGCAACGGCAAGGACTTCCACAACAACTACCAGGACCCCGAGGCGTTCCTTCGCGCGGGGGGGAACCGCGGTCGACAGTATGTACCCCTCACCGATGGTACTTACTTCATCAATCGCTGGTTCGCCACGATCGAGATGATCCCCAAGACGGTCGTGCCGATCGGTTATGTGGGCGTGGTCGTGAGCTACTACGGTCGCGCGGGTCTCGACGTGTCGGGCACCTCGTTCCGTCACGGCGAGCGCGTGCAGGAAGGGGAACGCGGCGTGCTCTCCCGCCCGTTCGGGCCCGGTAAGTACCCGTTCAATACGTATGCGGGAAGTATCATCCTTGTGCCCACCACAAACTTCGTGCTGCACTGGGTGACCGGCCGGACCGAGGCCCACCGCTACGA
>CALLYK010000253.1 GCA_937858365.1 uncultured Isosphaeraceae bacterium
GTCGGCGGTCGGCGCGAACGTTGCCCCGAGAAGGAGCGAGAGGAGGGCGGTGGACATGATGGGAAGGGCCCCAACAAGGCCGAGCGAGCCGGACCCTTTTTGGTCCAGCTCAGTCCGGCCTGAGCGCCGCAGCCAGTTCGGACACGAAGTCGCCGACTTCGCGGACGAGGGCCTCGCGCGGCTTGTCCTGCCCGTCGGCGATGCGTCGGACGATGGCGCTACCGACGATCAGGCCGTCGGCCGCCGGCGCGAGCAGGTGAACGTGTTCGGGACTGCTGATGCCAAAGCCGATGCCGATCGGCAAGTCGGTCTGGCCACGCAGCCAGGCGACGTTCTCGACCAGATCGGACGGCAGCTCTCGGCGCTCACCCGTGATGCCCGCGACCGAGACATAGTAAAGAAAACCAGTGGTCGACCTGGCGATGCGAACCGCGCGGTCGCGGGGCGTCGTGGGAGTGACGAGTTGGATCAGGCGCAGGTCGCGCGCCTGGACTCTTTCAATAAGCCTGGCCGCCTCCTCGACCGGAAGGTCAGGCACGATCAGGCCATCCACACCAGCTGCGAGGGCCTCGTCGAGGTAGCGGTCGACACCGCGACGATGGACGATCGCGTAAGAAACCATGGTCACAAGTGGGGCCGTCAACCCATCGTCGCGCAGCTTCTTGATCATGTTCAAGATATCGGTCAACTTGCAGCCGCGATCCAAGGCCCGCGTGTAGCTGGCGGAAATGACAGGGCCGTCGGCGATCGGGTCGGAGTAGGGGACGCCGATTTCGACGAGGTGGGCGCCTCGGCGAAGGACCTCGGCCACGAGGGCGGCGGTCGTTTCCAGGTTGGGGTCGCCGGCCGTCAGGAAGGGCATGAGGGCCTTCTCACCTCGCGACTTCAATCGGGAAAAGAGGGTGTCGATGCGGTTCATCGCGGTCTCGACGGGGCCGAATGTGGTCGAGTCAGAGCAAGTCCCAGGAAAAGACGCCGCAAACGATAATCATCATGGCGAGCGCGAGAAGGAAGACCCAATCGACGACTCGTTGGGCAAGCAGGACTTGCCCCTTCAGCAACGCGTGCATGCAACGGAAGGCCATCCAAGCTGCTGCGCCGAAAAGGAGGGCGTCCACGACGATCAAGCGGTCGCAGATGGTCTGGAAGTCCTGCCCTTTGGCCACGACCTTCACCAAGCCAATGCAGGTGAGGCAGACACCGATCATCCCGGCCGAAACCGAGAAAATCGCTTGTGTGTGGTTGTAGAGCTTTTCGGGTTCGTGTCGCGGGTCCATCATCGATCGGCGGAGGGCTTTGAGGCGGGTGTCCTTGCCGCTTCATTCTAACGCTTCTTGAAGTCCGACGCGAATCGCCCAGCCAACCGATTGTCCAGCCGATGTTGAACATGGTATCGTCCCGAGTCGGCCTGAACGTGCGAGGGAGGGTCCTGGAGATGTTCGATCTGAGGTGGCAGGATAATCAAAGTGGTCGGTGGACTCGTCGCGAGGCGCTTCGATTGGGCGCGGTTGGACTCGGCGGTCTGACTTTGCCGGGTTTGTTTCGCCTGGAGGCCCGTGCTGTCGCGAATCGGCGACGCGCTCGCTCGGTGATCATGCTTTTTCTTTCCGGTGGTCCTTCGCATCTTGACATGTTTGATCTAAAACCAGACGCACCTCAAGAAATCCGTGGGGAGTTCCGGCCGATCGACACCAGCGTCGCCGGTATTCAAATCGGCGAACACCTTCCGCGTCTGGCGCGATTGGCGGATCACTTCTCGCTTGTGCGGTCGGTCCGCCATACGCAGTCGGACCATCCAGCGGCGGCCTACTGGATGATGGTTGGTGAGCCGATCGTGAGGCCCGCTCGCGATGCCGGCTTCATGAGCCGGGCCGATCGACCACATCCCGGTTCGGCCTTGGCGAAGGTGTTGGGGCCAACGGGCGGAGTGCCCCCGTTCGTGCTCCTTCCCGAAGCGATCCAGCCCAACGGGCCAGAGCGATCGGGACAGTTCGCCGGTTTTCTCGGGGCGTCGCAAGACCCTTATCGGATCAATAGCGACCCCAATTTGCCAGACTATTCCGCCGGGGCCGTTGGGCCCCCGCGCGATCTCTCGCGGGACCGGTTGGCCGCGCGCAGGGCCCTGCTCGACGTGGCCGACGACAGGCCCGACCTCTCCGGTTTGGACGCCTCGTATGAGAGGGCCTTCGACTTGATGACATCCAAGGCGGCGCGGCGGGCCTTCGACATCGCCTCGGAACCTGACTCGGTCCGTGATCGCTATGGGCGTCACGTCTTTGGTCAGTCTGTGCTGCTGGCGCGACGCATGGTGGAGGCGGGCGTGCGCCTTGTACACGTGAACTGGGTCCGCCACGACGCCGGCAAGGGCGGGCAAGGTTACGATAGCCACCGGGACCATCTGAACTGGTGCAAGAATGAACTGCTGCCCCCCACCGACGCGGCGATCGCATCGTTGCTGGAAGACCTGCACGATCGCGGTCTTCTCGATGAGACCTTGGTGATCGTCATGGGTGAGTTTGGCCGTACGCCGCGATTCAACAAAGAAGGGGGCCGTGACCACTGGCCGCACTGCTTCAGTGTCATGCTCGCCGGTGGCGGTGTGCGAGGTGGGCAAGTGTATGGTGCCTCGGACAAGATCGGGGCCAATCCTGTCCTCTCGCCCGTCTCGCCCGCTGACCTTGGCGCGACGATGTACGATCTCTTGGGCGTGGACCCAGCGACCGAAATCCGCGACCGACAAGACCGTCCCTTCCCGCTTTCGACGGGCCGTGCGATCCGTTCCCTCAGTTAAGACATATGGAATACGGATCGCGAAGCTCCAGGTCCGAACGTGTTCGCTCCGATAAGGGCCACTCGCGCCACCGACTTTGATGGTCAGAAGGGTCCGGCTGCATGACATCAGGGGCGGGTCGATCGAAAACTCCTGTTGAATCCCGAAGATCGATAGGAAAAACGAGACGAGGTCTTATAAGGTCGGAGGATGGTGGCAATGGGCGACGCGGAGACTGTCGGATCGAAGCCGAACTGGATGGGGACCTTGCGAGTGAAGGCCGGCGGTTGGGTCGGGGGCCTTTTCGTTGTTCTCTTTCTCCTCGAAATCGTCTTCTTCCGGATCGCGTATGCGGCCGTGCCCGGGTTGATCGGGACGCTTACCCCCTACGTTCGGGTCTTCTGGACGAGGTGTCTGTTCCTGCTTGCCGTCCTCTCGTTTTCCCTGGGGCTTTTCGCTTGTCGCCAGCGTTATCGGGAGTTCTACGGCTTGACGGAAATCGCGTTCGGGTGTGTAACGGCCTGGTCGGTCATGCCCTCGTGTTTTGAAAGCGACTCGAATTGGCCCGCGTTCCTCGGAGCCATGTACATCAACGTGCGCGGTTTGGATAACTGGAGAAGCGGACGCGAGGCGAGACTGAAGGCCGGACTCGCCTCGACCATCGGCCCGAAAGAGAGCACGTGACACGTCAGGGTCCCCACGCTTCGAAGACTTACTGACGGCCTTCGATGGCCAGGAGCAAGACGACGGTGGCCACAGCCAGTTGTCGCGGAAACACGCGGTCCACGTCGGCGGTCAGGTCGACCGTGAACTTGGGCGGGATTCCCAGGAAGTTCTGTTTCATCGTGCCCACGGTCTTGCCGTCGTACTCGATATGGAAGGTCTCGGGCAAGAACAGCCCCGCGAAGTCGATGAATCGACGAATCAGGGCCAACGCCGGGTTGTCCTCCACGACCTTGCCGCGCACGGTCCCCGCCGCGTCGAGGACCTCCCAGGAGTCACGTAGGACGGACGTCCAACCCTTCCGGCGCAGCGAGCCGACCTTGATGTTGGTGATCGCGTCCACGACGCTGTAGGATGCGGCGTAGTCGAGGATGCGGTCCGCCTGGATTTGGAGCAGCTTGCGCGTCATTTCCTCGTCTTCGAAGACGGCGATGTCTTCCTTCAATTTGAACGCTTTTTGCTTGGAATAGGCCAATAAGCGACCATTCAAGTCGCGAAGGAAGAACGACCCGCCCACGAGCTTTAGCATTTTCTTCTGGGCCTCGAAACGGTCCGTCTCAAACAGAGGAACTGGCGCGGCCGGCATGTTGCGTCGTCTCCGAATGTTTGGCATAGGCCATCGCACTCTTGATGGCCCCCCGCCTCGCGAGGTCATTCTACAGGGGCCGTGTCGGGTTTCCGAGACGAACGTCAATTCAACCTTTCGGCCGTTCGACGGGAAGGTCCAGAGTATAGTCGGGCCCGCTCACGGTTGCGCGCATACGCTTGGACATGAGAGGCAACCGAAACGTCAACGGAAAGAACACCTCGCTCATCCGCCGATGACACTAGGTCTCGGCGGCGGCGAATTTCGACAGGGGCTCCACCCGACGGACGGCGCGGCCGACAACATGCCTGCGCCGGGCTTTGTGCTCCGACAAGCGATAGGTCCTCGCAAGCTCTGAGAAGACCCCAGCGTCCTCCACGCCCTGGTTCATCCCACGCGCTCCAATCGGCGAGTAGATGTGTGCCGTGTCATCCTCGAAGCAGACGTTCTCGTGGGCGAGTGTCGCGTTAAAGCGACGCGCGACATGAAAGCTCGACTGCCAAACAGGCGGACCAGCTTGCTCCGCCCCCGACAAGAGTGAAAGCGGCGCAGGACGATTGGACAAGAATCGCCGGATGGGGGCGTCGTCCTTCTGGTCCAAAGCGCCGTGAACGAGTTGAACCAGAAACCGCAAGGCACCGTCGCTGAGAAGGAAGACGTGAGCGAGATCGGAGTCGAGGTCGGTGCGCTAAGGGCATCGGCCAGGTGCCGCGCCTGAGCGAACGAACTGCCAAGGAAGTCTCGCTCCCTCTCATCTCGGATCAGCGCGTGTGGGGCGACTCGCGCAGGGTCTTCAGCTTCGCGGCCATTTCGGTGAGCTTCTCCGGGTGGTCCGAAGCGAGGTCTTTCGTCTCGCCGAGGTCTCGGTCTAGGTGATAGAGCCTGCCCCTCGGTGCCACGCCCGATTCGACGTTCGTGTTGGCCAGTCGAGCGGCCCCCTGACCCGCTGGGATGAACTTCCAAGGTCCTTCGCGCAGCGCCTGACCGTTCGCTTGTTCGATCAGGTGCTCGCGCCCCGTCGGTGATTCCCCCAGGAGGGCGGGCAGCACGTTCACGCTGTCGGGCGCGGCGTCGTCCGGAAGCGCTCGTCCCACCAGCGAGGCGAGGCTGGCGAGCAGGTCCACATGGCAGACGAGCGCGTCGGATACACCCGGCTTAATACGCGTCGGCCAACGCACCAGGAAGGGGACACGGGTGCCCCCCTCGAAGAGGCTGTACTTCCCCCCGCGCAGCGGTCCCGCCGGCTTGTGGTCGCCCAACTTCGTCACGGCGTCGTCCTGATAGCCGTCATCAACGATCGGACCGTTGTCGGATGAAAGGACGACGAGCGTGTTCCGCGTCAGATTGAGTCGCTCCAAGGTGTCGAGCACCCGTCCCACGGAATCGTCGAACTCGACGATCGCGTCGCCGCGCGGGCCCATGTCGGTCTTGCCGACGAAACGCGGGTGCGGTACGCGGGGCACGTGGATGTCGTGGGTCGCGAAGTAGAGGAAGAAGGGGCCTTCCTTGTGTTTTTCGATGAAGCCGACGGCCTTCTTGGTGATCGTGTCGGCCATGTCCTCGTCGACCCATCGTGCGGCCCTGCCGCCGGTCATGTAGCCGATCCGACCGACCCCGTTGACGATGGTCATGTCGTGGCCGTGGCTGTGTTTCATCCGGAGCAATTCCGGATGGTCCTTGCCGGCTGGCTCGTCGCCGATCGGCATTGCGTAGGAAACGCGGATGGGGTCGGTCAAGTCGAGGCCCGCGACTCGGTGGTTTTCGACGTAGACGCAAGGCACGCGATCGCCCGTGGCGGGGATGATGAACGACTCGTCGAAGCCGACGTCACGAGGTCCGGGGTTGATCTCGGAGTTCCAGTCGATCGCAGCGCCGCCCTTGCCCAGTCCCAGGTGCCACTTGCCGACCACTCCGGTCGCGTATCCGGCACGCTTGAGCATCGAGGCCAGAGTGAAACGGCCGGGTTTGATGATGAGCGCGGCGTCTCCAGGGAGGACGTTCGTCCCCTTTTCGCGGAAGGCATATTCGCCGGTCATTAGGGCGTAACGGGAAGGAGTGCAGGTCGCGGCGGCGGCGTGGCCGTCGGTGAAGCGAAGGCCGCCGGCCGCGAGGCGATCGACATTCGGCGTCCGGACCCGCGTCGCCCCCTGACAGCCCAGGTCGCCGTAGCCGATGTCATCGGCGTAGATGAGCACGATGTTGGGTCGGTCTTGCGCCCGGGCCGTCGCGATCGTCGCCAGGAGAATCAAGGAAGCCATCAAGAAACGCACGCCCCACCTCCGCGGTCCGGACAGTCTCGTGTCGAGAAGGTCCGGGTATCGTGGTGATGGCACGTCTCGTTTGACAAGGGCGCGTTGCGCGGGGTCGTCGGGAAAGAAAAGAGGCGGGCCCACCTGAGACTGGGTCGAAACACCCATGGGAGGACCATTACAGGCAGCACTTGCCCCGCTTTGTTCCGTGCGCGTCGGATTCGAGTTGGGTCGCCTTCGATGCCCCGCGTGTTTCTTGTAATGGGGCGAATAGTCGGTCCCCCCTCCCTTGGTTGACGAAAACGTCCAACGGCTGTGACTGTTTTGTCCGCTTCACATAACTCGGCGACAAGCCCCGCGGCCGGATCGCTTACCGACCAACGGCCATTTCCGACCCCTAGGAGTACTCGAATTGCGTCGCCGTCACTCGTATCGCCCTTGTGTCGAGGCGATGGAAGCCCGTCTTCCCCTCGCAACGCTGAACGCACAGTATCTCGTGGAACTTCAGACACACTCGGTGGCCATCGGTCAGGACCACCTCTCCATCTTGTTGACACCCCAAGACCCAAGCCTCTACCACGATGTGGACGGAGATGGGTATGCCGACGAGGACCCCCTGTTCGTCGATCGGGGCGGTGGGTCCTTTGCCCTCTCACTCGGCGCGGGCCCGAGCCTCGGTCCCTTGGGCGGGACCCTGGTCGCGGCATTCAACCGGGACAACGACATCGAGGTCCATTCCGCCGCCCAGCGATTCAGGTTGACGAAGCCGGCGGCGTACCCCGACACGCGCGCCTGGGCGAACGCCCTGATCAACCGGCTGGCGGGATACAGGGACAACCTCAACTACGACTTCTTCCCGGAGGTCACGGGGAACTTCAACTCGAATTCATTCGTCGCGGGATTGCTAAATGCGACCGGTACGTCGGTCGCGGACCCCACGACGATCTTCGTCGACGGAGACTATCCGGGTTTCGCGACACCCGTCCCGAGATATGCATTCGAGACCGCTCCAGCCCGGCGGATCGATCTGGTATTCGTCATCGACACGACCGGGAGTATGTACGACGACATCGCGTCCGTGAAATCTGCCGCGACGCAGATCATCAACGACGTGCATTACCAGTTCCTGGTGGACGGCATGGTAGACGCTCGGATCGCGGTGATGGACTATCGCGATTTCCCGACCTCTCCCTATGGGGGCGCGGGTGACTACCCGTATCACGACGTGCAGCGATTCACGTCGAACCTGGGGACCGCGGTCCGAGGCATCCAGTCCCTCGCCTTGGGTTACGGTGGCGACACGCCTGAATCGGTGTACTCCGGGCTGATGCACGCCATCCAGTCGCCCTCGCTAGGGAGTTAGCGCGGCGATGGCGTCTCGAAGGTCATCATTCTGATGGGCGACGCCCCGGGACACGATCCCGAGCCCTTCACAGGTTACACCGCCAATACGGTCATCCAGGCCGCCGAGGACGAAGACCCAGTCGTCGTCTTCCCCGTGGCGATCGGCAGATTCGACACAAGCCGGTTCCAAGCCATCGCGACGGGCACCGGCGGCCAATTGGTCCCTACGGCGGACGCGAACAACATCGTTTCAACCATTCGTGCCACCATCGGCACGATCGCTCGGACACCGGTCGCGGAGGCGGGTGGCCCCTACTCGGGTCTTGTCGGAGTGCCCGTCGTCTTCTCTGCTGCCGGCTCCTTTGACACAGACGGTTTCGTCGCGCGATACGAGTGGGATTGGGACTCCGACGGGACCGTCGATACCACGACGACGCAGCCAACGGTCAGTCACGTCTGGACGACCGCCTACGCGGGACGCGTTCGGCTGCGGGTCGTGGATGGCGACGGGTTGATTGGCCTCGACGCAGCGGACGTGACGATTCGTACCGCCCCGCGTCGTCGACGAATGCCGGGTGGCGGCCCGCCCGACATTTGGGCGACCTTCCTGACCTGACCGCCAGCTGACCCGCGATCGGCAAAACTGAAACGGCGCCTAGGTTGCCGGACAAGGGGCCGGTCGGCCGCAGGTTCGCAGGGCGGAAAGCCCTGGGCCCTCCCCAACGGTGATCGCATTCGTTTGAGAAAGTAGTGCTTGTTAGTCGAACCCGAGTGGAAAGACCGTATGGGGCTTCCACCCGGGACCCTTCGCAGAAGTGACGAAATGGACCATGTCAGTCATTCTTCACCTGGACCGGCTTGTAGGCGATCGCGCGACGCACGGCCGGCGGCAGAGTGGCGTCTGGCCCCTTGATGGCCCTCCACAAGATCTCGTTCAATTCGAAATCGTCGATGCGGTCGTAGTCGGAGAAGTCCATCGCGTTGGACCGATCGGCGCCATACGCGAGCGGGCTGTTCATCATGTTCAGGTCGATCCGTGGCGCTTCGACCGCGTAGGGGGCCAGGTCGGCCTTGTCGGTGAATGAAGCGTACATGGGCGTGGCCGCCGCGTCGAATTGGCTGAGCGGCGGCAGTCCCAGGATGAGCTCGATCGTGCGGA
>CALLYK010000254.1 GCA_937858365.1 uncultured Isosphaeraceae bacterium
GGATGGGGTCACCTTTCTCGAAGCGGTCGAACGTCTCGGCGGCAGCGTGGCCAGGATCCCGGAGCGAGCCCCCGTCTCGTTCGCCAGATGCCGGCCTCGCCATCCCTCGTCGTCCTGGGGACCGGACGAGTGGGCCTGCCTCGCAGCCGCCATCGAGCTTTATCACAACCGACTGCTGTCGGATTCTCGGGCCCTGTCGTACGTGGAGGGACGAGGGTTGGAACGGGAGACGGTTGAGCGGTGCCAAGTCGGATACGCGGCGGGCGATGAGCTGGTCGCTTACCTACGCTGGCGGCAAATCCCGACGCAAGCGGCGTTGCGAATCGGTCTTCTCCGTCGTGGCGGAGACGAATCGATGGCGGGCCGTGTGGTAGTGCCGGAGGTCAGAGGCAGTCGACCGGTCTGGCTGATAGGGCGGACACTTGCCGAGGACGGTGCTCCGAAGTATCTGGGGCTTCCGGGTACCAGGCGGCTACTTGGCTGGGACGCGGCAGCGCGTGAGCCGACGGTCTACGTTGTCGAAGGTGTGTTCGACTGGCTGACTCTTCGACAGTGGGATGTACCTGCACTCGCGCTGCTCGGCACCCACATTCGTCCGACGATGGTGGAGGCCCTGCGTCGCTTCGATCGCATCTTCCTCGCCCTCGACGGTGACGCTGCCGGCCGTGAAGCGACGCAGCGTCTACTGGACGATCTGGGACCCAAGGCCATACCTGTCGCGCTCCCCGGCGTCAAAGACGTTGCAGAGCTCGCGGTCAGGCCTGATGGCGCAGCTTGCTTCAGCCGATCGGTAGCCGCAGCCGAATTGGTGCCGGCTGCCTGACTGCCATTCGGCAAGTCACGTCGGCCGATGGGCTGGCCATTTGGCTGTCCATCAGCCGATTATTTCCGACTCGCCTTCGGCGAGCAGTCTCCTCCCGGCGCCGCGTACGCCGGTGTCTCGCTCCTCCGCCGTTTGGAGGTACGCGATGCCGTACAGCCTCAACCGCGTCGAGCTGATCGGTCGACTCGGCCAGGACCCCAACATGCGGGTCACCAGCGCCGGCCAGACTGTCACACGGCTCAGCCTGGCTACCGACCGCCCGTCTCGCCCTGGTGAGACCGGTACTGACTGGCACCAGATCGTCTGCTGGGACCAGCTTGCCGAGTTCGCAGGTCAGCACCTCACGAGGGGGCGCCTCGTCTTTGTAGCCGGCCGCATCTCCTACCGCACCTGGGAAGGCCGAGACGGTCAGCGCCGCCGCGCCGCCGAGATCGTGGCGACCGAGATCATCCTGCTGGACCGCCGTCCGGCCTCCGACCCGCCGGACTCGACGGGCTCGTCATTGGCCCCTTCCGATGATGACCTGGACGAATAGGGGCCGTCCTGATCTGATGCCAACCATCAGGCTGCGATCGATCCGGGGCCGTTTGCTCGGCCTGCTCTCGCTCTCACGGCTCAACGCATCTGACGGGTACGTTCGCGAGGACCTGCTCATTGCGAGCCCGACGTCGCCGCGCCTGCGGCGCCTGACCGTGTATCGCCGCCTCCGTGATCGGGGCGAACTGACGCTCCGCGTGAACGCGACGCGCGTCCTTTCACCACCTTCGGGCGGTCGCGACCAAGTCGTCGCGGCGCTTAACAAACTGGCGTCGTACGACACGGATGGGGAGCCAAACGGGCCGACCGGCATGGGCGACCATTGGGTCCGCATCGGCCCCATGAAACTCTTCCTCGACGGTGGGATGCTCAACGGCACCGCCTACATGCGCGAGCCTTACGGAGTCGGGCCAACCTACCAGATCACCGACCCGCATTACCGCGGCCTACTCTTCGTCCCGCCCGAGAAGCTGGCGATCATCGCGGAGGAGGCGGCCCGTCGCGGTTGGCAGATGACGGCCCACTGCGCGGGCGAGGCCGGCATGGACGAACTCTTGACCGCCTACGAAGCCGCTGAACGGGCGGTCGGCATTCGAGGCAAGCGCTGGCTCATCACGCACGCCAATTTCACGTCGGCCGAGAACCTGAAACGCTGCGCCGCGCTCGGCGTAGGTGGCGACCTGCAACCCGCCTGGCTCTGGAAAGACACGCGCACGCTGCTTCAAGTGCTGGGACCGGAACGCATGACCTGGTTCCACCCCTATCGCAAATGGCTCGACGCGGGCCTAACCATCGGCGGCGGCAGCGACCACATGGTGCGCCTCGACCCGATCGAGGCGACGAACCCTTGGGACCCGTGGCTAGGCATCTGGGTCGCGGTCACGCGCAAGGCGGAAGGGGTCGATCGACCGTTGAACCTCGACCAGAGGTTGACCCGTGAGGAGGCCCTTCGTTTTTACACGATCGAGAACGCGCGCCTCCATTCCGAGGAACGAGAGAAGGGGACGATCGAGCCCGGGAAATTGGCCGACCTCGTGCTCGTCGATCGGGACCCGCTCACATGTGTCGAGGACGACTTGCGTGGGACCCAGGTCGTCTGGACGATGGTCGGCGGGCGTCTCGTGCATCAACGGCCTTGAACTCGCGGAGGAACGACATGAGAACTTCTCCGATTGTGTTTGCGATGATCGTCGGGACCTCGTTGCCGACGTTCGCGCAATACCAGGCGGCGCCGGGCCAGGCGGCCCCGGCGATCACGGAAAATCCCGTGAAAAAGGCCCTGAAGGAAGGGAAGGCAGTGATCGGCGCGACCGCGACCGTGGGCAACCCCGAGGTCGCCGCGGGGCTGGCGGGCTCGGGCTTCGACTTCCTCTGGATCGAAATGGAGCACAGCCCGCTCACGCTGGAAGGCCTGCGCACAATGATGCACGCCACGAAGGGCCTGAAGGCGATGCCCTTCACGCGCGTCCCCAACAACGAGCCCTGGCTGGCCAAGCGCGTCCTCGACATGGGCAGCCTCGGCGTGATCTTCCCCTTCGTGAACTCGAAGCAAGAGGCCGGTTTGGCGGTGCGCTCGTGTAAGTACCCGCCGCTAGGAATTCGCGGTTACGGTCCGGGACTCGCGGCATCTCGCTGGGGAATGAGCACGCCCGATTACGTCAAGTTCGCTAATGAGAACGTGATGGTGATCGTAATGATCGAAACATCTCAAAGCATATCCGAGATCGAAGAGATTGCTTCGGTGCCTGGAATTGACGTGTTGATGATCGGTGTAAACGACTTGTCGTTCTCGCTGGGCGTCGGCGGCAAGACAAACGAGCCGATCGTCGAGGAGGCGGTGGCGAAAGTGCTGGCCGCCGGGAAGAAACGCGGCATTCCCGTGGGCTATCCAACGGGCAATCCCGTCGAGATCAACAAGCGGATCGCCCAGGGGTTCCGGTTCTTTCAGGCGAGCAGTGACATCGGCCTCATGACGAGTGGCGCGCGCGACATGCTGAGCAAGGTCGAGCGACCGTGAGGCGCTCGCGGGACCGGCCGTGCGGATCGGGGCCGAACCGCCTACGATTGCGGAGCGCTCGATCGACGCGGTCTCGCGCCGCCCTCCTCTCTCGCTGTCGATATCGGGTAAAAGCGGCGAGAGTATCATGTACCCCAGCGACGCCGGCGTCGCGTTCGCGGACCGCGCGGCTGCCGAAGACGCGACGTTCATCGAGCAGTATGATGGTTGGCGGAGGTGCGCCATGCCCGTACACGACTGGACCCGCGTCCGCGCCGGCACGTTTCATTTCTTCCATCAATCGTGGATCACCTATCTCTGCGAGGCCCTCAATGGCGGGTCGTTGCCCCCGGGCTACTTCGCGATGAGTGAGCAAGAGGCGAAGGGACCCATTCCCGACGTGCTGGCCTTGAAGGCGCCCACCGCTCGACCCGTCGGTTCGACCGGGAGGACGGTCCTTGAGGTCCAGCCGCGCGCGTGATCACCCGGGGCGAGCGGACGTCCGCCTACGCGCGTCGGGCCGATCGCGTGTCGGTGTATTTTGGAGAAGGGGAGTTGGTCGCCGTCGTGGAGATCGTGTCGCCGGGGAACAAAGACAGGACCCATGCCTTGCGTTCCTTCGTTCGGAAGGCGAAGAAGCTCATCGATCGCGGCATCCACCTTCTCGTGATCGACCTCTTTCCGCCATCGGTCCGCGACCCTTTCGGCATTCACAAGGCGATCTGGGACCAGTTCAAGGAAGAGCCTTTCGAACTCCTCGTCGACAAGCCGCTGACGGTGGCCTCCTACTCGGCCGGGTCGGAGAACGTGGCCTACGTGAACTCGATCGGGGTCGGCGACGAGCTGCCGGACATGCCGATTTTTCTCACGGAAGACCAATACGTGCCGTGTCCCCTCGAAGCCACCTATCAGCGCACCTGGGACGTCTTCCCGACGGCGCTGCGGGGGCCCTTGATCTCGGGCGCCGAAATGGTTTGAGCGGTCGTGGTAGGATCAGCGGCGGAGGTGTGAGATGCCGACCCACGACTGGACCCGTCTGGCACCCGGTGACTTTCATCACTTTCATCAAGGATGGATCACGTTTCTAGCCAATGCACTCAACTCAGGCGTGCTCCCACAGGACTTCATGGCGATGGCGGAACAGGTGACAGGCCGTCCCGTCCCCGATGTCGTGACCCTTCTAGGTCATCGACCGAGGGGAGATGCCGGCAAGGTCGTTGTCCAAACCGCTCCGCCGTCGGCCCGGGTCGTCCGACGTTTTGAGAAGGCCCAATACGCTCGGCGGGCCGATCGGATCGCGGTCCGTCATCGACGGGGCCAGGTCGTCGCCGTCATCGAACTCGTCTCTCCGGGGAACAAGGACAGCCGCCACGCGCTTCGATCGTTCGTGCAGAAATCGGCCGACCTTCTTGATCAGGGGATCAACCTACTGATCGTGGACCTCTTCCCGCCGACCCCTCGCGATCCCCAGGGCCTTCAGAAGGAGATCTGCGATGAGTTCGGCGAGGGGCCGTTCGACTTGCCCGCCGGCCAGCCATTGACGGTCGGTTCGTATCAGGCCGGCGACGTCCCCACAGCCTATATCGAGCCTGTCGGCGTCGGCGAGAGACTCCCAGACATGCCCCTCTTCTTGATCGGGGACCATTATGTTCCCGCCCCGCTCGAAGCCTCGTACATGGAGACCTGGCGGGCGTTTCCAGCGCCGCTGAAGGAACTGATGGACGCGCCGGCAGGGTGAAGTGCGACGGGTGACACTGGCGGCTTGTCACCAGTACTTTCCCTAACGATTATTTAAGCGCCAGTAACAAGAAGCAGTACCACTCGCGGCAGGTACAACGGGTCCAGGCGGTTCATCTGAAAGGGACGCCGAAAGGCGCTTCACTGCCAGGCCGACGACCACCTCAGGACGATCATTCGTTACCTCGTTTCGGAACGCGTTGCAGGCGGGGCTGGTCGCGAAGGTGCGGGAAGAGTGGAGCGGTCTAGGAGCCCGGAGGAACACTCGGCGCCGCGACGCTGCGTAGCGCGAGGCGGCCCCTCCGGTCAAGACGTTCGCGTCCATCGATCCGACGCGACGCAGGGACTGGAGTCCGGCCCGGTCGATCCCGTCACCCGGGCGATCACACTTTCCCGGCGCCGTTCGGACCCACACCCAGGAGGCTTCGGCGGGCCCCGCGGTCCGGCCCGAGGGGCGACTTGACCGTCTCGGGCGGCATGACGCGACGGGTCGGATCGGCCCCTTTTCGCCGGATTTGTTATTTTCTTGGGTATTGTATAGGATGCAGTATGGTCGGACGGGCGGTCCTCAGGGCCGCCAGGTCCACGCGAACCTCGCCGTTCGCCGCGCCGTGTTCCACAATACTGCCGTGCGACTGAACTTCCACCGGGAGCGGTCCGGTGAAAACGTCGGAGCCATCCGCATGTATGAGCGCTTCACCGATCGTGCCCGCAAGGTGATGCAACTGGCCAATCAAGAGGCCCAGCGCTTCAACCACGAGTACGTCGGCACCGAGCACGTCTTGCTCGGCCTGGTCAAGGAGGGAAGCGGTGTCGCCGCGAACGTCCTCAAGAACTTAGAGGTGGACCTCCGCAAGATCCGGGTCGAGGTCGAGAAGATCGTCCAATCGGGTCCCGACATGGTCACGATGGGGAAACTGCCCCAGACCCCTCGGGCCAAGAAAGTGATCGAGTACGCGATCGAAGAGGCGCGGAACCTCAATCACAATTACGTGGGGACCGAGCACCTCCTGCTCGGCCTGCTGCGTGAGCAAGAAGGCGTGGCCGCTCAGGTCTTGATGAACCTCGGTTTGAAGCTCGAGGAAGTCCGTGAGGAGGTACTCAACTTGCTTGGTCACGGGATGGACGCGGGCGGCGGCGAGAGCGAGCGCGGGGGCGCCGCCGCCAAAGGCGGAAAGTCGAAGACACCGGCCCTCGACTCCTTCGGTCGCGACCTGACCGACCTGGCCCGGCAGAGCAAGCTGGACCCGGTCATCGGTCGCGCCAACGAAATCGAACGCGTGATCCAGGTCCTCTCGCGCCGGACCAAGAACAACCCCGTCCTCCTCGGTGAGGCCGGTGTGGGCAAGACGGCGATCGTCGAGGGCCTGGCCCAGATGATCGTCGACGGCAACGTCCCCGAGCTGCTCCGCGACCGCCGGATCGTCGTTCTCGACCTGGCCATGATGGTCGCCGGCACCAAGTATCGCGGCCAATTCGAGGAACGCATCAAGGCCGTCATGAACGAGGTCCGACGCGCCAAGAACACGATCCTCTTTATCGATGAACTGCACACGCTGGTCGGCGCCGGCGGCGCCGAAGGGGCCATCGACGCTTCCAACGTCCTCAAGCCGGCCCTCGCCCGCGGCGAGATCCAGTGCATCGGCGCCACCACGCTTGACGAGTATCGCAAGTACATCGAGAAGGACGGCGCGCTCGACCGCCGCTTCCAGATGGTGATGGTCAACCCGCCGTCGAAGGCGGAGGCCCTGGAAATCCTCCGCGGCCTGCGCGATCGCTACGAGGCGCACCACCGCGTCCAAATCACCGACGAGGCCCTCGAAGGGGCCGTCGAATTGTCCGATCGCTACATCACCGGGCGCTGCCTGCCCGACAAGGCGATCGACGTCATCGATGAGGCCGGCGCCCGCGTCCGGCTCAAGGCGATGACCCGACCGCCCGACCTCAAAGAACTCGACGAGCAGATCGAGCGCCTCAACCAAGACAAGGAAGAGGCCGTCGCCAACCAAGACTTCGAGAGGGCCGCTTCGCTGCGCGACCAGGCCGACAAGCTGAAGAAGAAGAAGGAGCACATCACCCGCGAGTGGCGCGAGCGCTCCAAGGAAGTGGACGGCACGGTGGACGAGGAGGTCGTCGCCGAGGTCGTCAGCAAGATGACCGGCATCCCCCTCACACGGATGGAGAAGGAAGAGACAGAACGCCTCATCCACATGGAAGAGGAGATCCAGAAAAAGGTCATCTCCCAAAGCGAGGCGATCAAGCGCATCAGCCAAGCGGTCCGACGCAGCCGCGCGGGTTTGAAAGACCCCAAGCGGCCCATCGGCTGCTTCATCTTCGCGGGCCCGACCGGCGTGGGCAAAACACTCCTCGCCAAGTCGCTGGCCGAGTTCATGTTCGGCAACGCCGACGCGCTGATCCAGATCGACATGTCGGAATACATGGAGAAGCACAATGTCAGCCGCCTCATCGGCGCGCCGCCGGGCTACGT
This sequence comes from uncultured Isosphaeraceae bacterium, assembly GCA_937858365.1. Taxonomy (GTDB): domain Bacteria; phylum Planctomycetota; class Planctomycetia; order Isosphaerales; family Isosphaeraceae; genus CALLYK01. Next base: position 7,582 of record CALLYK010000254.1, read on the forward strand.
CGGATATGAGGAGGGCGGTCAACTCACGGAGAAGATCCGGCGCCGTCCTTACGCGGTCGTCCTGCTCGACGAAATCGAGAAGGCGCACCCGGACGTCTACAACATGCTGCTGCAGATCATGGAAGAAGGGCACCTGACCGACAGCTTCGGCCGCAAGGTGGACTTCAAGAACACGATCCTGATCATGACGACGAACGTCGGCGCCAAGTCGATCGCCAGCGGCGGCTTCGGCTTCGAAGCGACGGCCAACTCCGACGCCAGCTACGAGCGGATGAAGCGCGACGTGATGGCCGAAATCGGCCGGGTGTTCAAGCCCGAGTTCATCGGCCGTCTCGACGAGATCATCGTGTTCCACAAGCTGACGGACGACAACATGAAGCAGATCATCGACATCGAACTGTCGAAGGTCCTGGAGCGGCTGAAGGAACGCGGCGTGCGGCTGGAAATGAGCGACGAAGCGAAGGAGTTCGTCATCAACAAGGGCCGCTCGGAAGGGGAACGCGAGCACACCGACTACGGCGCGCGTCCGCTGCGCCGCTCGGTCGAGATGTACATCGAAGACCCGCTTTCCG
>CALLYK010000255.1 GCA_937858365.1 uncultured Isosphaeraceae bacterium
TTGGGCGAAAGGCGTTTCGAATCAAGAAATCGCTCAACGCGGCGGTCTTGGACTCGGTGATGGTCGGCGTGGCGAGACGGTTGGAAGCTAAGCGCCCCGCGCCGCGGCAGGACAAACTCAAGGAGGCTTACGAGAAGTTGCTGCAGGACCCAAAGTTCATGTCCTTGGTGGAGAGGTCAACGGCGGACGAGGAATACGTGAAATCAAGACTCGACAAGGCCACTTCAGCATTTTCAGGGACCTAGCGATGGCGGCGCGCGGACGAGTTGGCGTTCATTCCTTGCGGACGAAACTCAAGGCGGTGATCGCGAGGGCGGAGAGCTTGTCCGTTACGGATCCGGAAGTACTCTCCGATTATGCGCGCTATCTTTGCGTCTTGGTCTCCGGGTTTGTCGAGCATGCCGTCTATCAGCTCGTGGTCGATTATTGCTCAGACAAGTCCAACCCAAGGGTCGCCAAGTATGTCGAATCACAGATTTCAAGAACTCAGAACATCAATTCCGAGAGACTCCTGCAGATCATGCGGTCCTTCGAGGAGGATTGGGCTAGGAAATTGGATACGTTCATAGACGGTCCTCGGAAGGATTCCCTCAATAGTTGTCTGGGATTGAGGAACCAAATCGCCCACGGCGGCTCCGTGTCACTCAGTCTAACTCAAATCAAGCAACATCATAAGAACATAGACGAAATTATTGATTACATCGAGTCGCTGTTGGCGTGAGGGTTTCAGAGGACCACAAGGCCGGTTCGGAGCGATTTCCGTGGCTACACCAAAGACGACGTGGACCGTCTCGCTCGGATTTCTCCTCATTTCGGTTGCTTGGACGGGTCAGGCGGCCATGGCCGCCGACGCCGCCCACCAGGCCAACGCCAAGCTCGGTTGCGGCGTGAACTTGGGCAACGCCCTGGAGGCGCCCGTCGAAGGGCAGTGGGGCATGAAACTCCAGCCCGAGTTCTTCACGCTCATCAAGGAGGCCGGCTTCGATTCCGTGCGCCTTCCGACCAAGTGGTCGGCCCATGCCGCCAAGGAGGCCCCTTACACGATCGACCCAAAGTTCTTCGAACGCGTCGATTGGGCCGTCGACCAAGCTGAAAAGAACAAACTCAACCTCGTCTTGAACGTCCATCACTTCGACGAACTCGACAAGGACCCGACCGCCAACAAAGACCGCTTCCTCGCCATTTGGAAGCAAATCGCCGAACGATATCGTTCGCGCCCCGACTCGCTCTACCTCGAACTCGACAACGAACCCCACGACAAGCTCACCGACGACCTCTGGAACGCGATGGTCCCCGACGCCTTGAAGGTCGTCCGCGCAAGCAACCCCACGCGGATGGTCATCATCGGGCCCGGCATGTGGAACAACGTCAACAACCGCGCCAAGCTCCAACTCCCCACCGACGATCGCCACATCATCGTCACGTTTCACTACTACTTGCCCTTCAAGTTCACGCATCAAGGGGCCGAATGGGCCAAAGGGAGCCAGGACTGGCTGGGGACCACCTGGACCGCCACTCCGGAACAAGTCGCCGAGATGCGCCGCGACTTCGACAAGGCCGCGAACTGGGCCAAGGAACACGATCGCCCGCTCTACGTCGGCGAATTCGGGGCCTATTCCAAGGCCGACATGGACTCGCGAGTCGCCTGGACCTCCAGCGTGGTCCGCGAGGCCCGCGCGCGGGCCTTCTCGTTCGCGTACTGGGAATTCGGCGCCGGCTTTGGTATCTACGATCGAGACGCCAAGCAATGGCGCGCGCCCCTGCGTGACGCCCTCATCAAAACGGGCCGCTAATCGAGAGGGGACCTTCGGCGATGTCGCCGCGACCGGACGCCCACAAGCTCCATCGCGAGTCATCGGGCCCGGGCGCCTTGGCACCCAACCCCGTCCAAAATTCAGATGAGTCATCGATCGAGCCGGAAGGGACGTACGCCATGGGGAACGACACGATGGGTCGCGTGACCACCGAGGCGACGATCGAGAACCTCGAAGACCTCTGGAGCGTGAAGCGGGGCCTTCTGCCCGCCGACCAGGTGCGTCGCGTGCATGTGGCCGACGCCCTCGTCGATACGGGCGCGACCCTGCTGTCGATGCCGACTCGTCTCATCCACCAACTTGGTCTCTCGGCGCGCGCCACGAAGCGAATCCGCAGCAGCGTCGGCACGGGCCAAGCCGCCATGTACGAGGCCGTCCGCCTCACGATCCAAGGCCGCGACTGCACCATGGACGTGATGGAGGTCCCCGACGATGTCCCCGTGCTCATCGGCCAATTGCCGCTCGAACACCTCGATTTCGTCGTCGACACCAAAAACCACGTCTTGATCGGCAACCCCGCCCACGGCGGCGAACATATTTACGAACTTTACTGATCCCGTCCGCGAGAGAGCATCATGAGCATCCTGATCGACAAAAACACGCGGCTCATCTGCCAGGGCATCACCGGCAAGGCGGGCGCCTTCCATGCCGAACAATGCCAGGCCTACGGCACGAACCTCGTGGGCGGCGTCACGCCGGGGAAGGGGGGGACCAAGACGCTCAACGTCCCTGTCTTCGACACGTGCGTGGATGCGGTCCGTGAGACGGGCGCGAACGCGACGATGGTCTTCGTGCCGCCCCCCTTCGCGGCCGATTCCATCTTGGAGGCCGCCGACGCCGGCATCAAGGTGATCGTCGCCATCACCGAGGGCGTCCCCGTGATGGACATGGCCCGCACGATGGCCTACCTGAAGGCCCATCATCCCGACGTCCGCTTGGTCGGCCCCAACTGTCCCGGCGTCATCACGCCCGGTCAGTGCAAGATCGGCATCATGCCCGGATATATTCACAAGCCGGGGAACGTCGGCGTCGTCAGCCGGTCGGGCACGCTCACGTATGAGGCCGTCTGGCAACTCACCGAACTTGGGATCGGCCAGAGCACGTGCGTGGGCATCGGCGGCGACCCGGTCAACGGCACCAACTTCGTCGACGTCCTCCGCATGTTTCAGGACGACCCCGAGACGCACGCCGTCTTGATGATGGGTGAAATTGGCGGCAACGCCGAAGAGCAAGCGGCCGAGTTCAAGAAGTCGGGCGGCATTACCAAGCCGATGGCCGCGTTCATCGCCGGCCAGACCGCCCCGCCCGGCAAGCGCATGGGACACGCCGGCGCGATCATCTCGGGCGGCTCGGGAAAAGCGACCGACAAAATCGCGGCGCTTCAGGCCGCGGGTATCCTCGTCGCCGAAAGCCCCGCCGACATGGGCGTCATGCTCAAGAAGGCTTGGAAGGGGTGAGACCGGCCCCGGCGAACGCTTGTCCGGAAGGAGGGCCTTGGGCGGGCCCTCCTTTCCTCACGCGCTCGGGTCGATTCGGGGGATCATGGCCGCGATCAATTCCGCCAGGCGCGGGCCCGATCGGTCCATCGCCGCCAAGACTTCCTCGTGGCTGAGCGGCTCGGGCGCGATCCCGGCCCCCCAATTGGCCACGGCACCGAAGGCCAACACTTCCATCCCCGCGTGTCGCGCCACAATCGCCTCGGGAACCGTGGACATCCCCACGATGTCGGCGCCAAGGACCCTCAACATGCGCACTTCGGCGGGCGTCTCGTAGCTGGGTCCAGGCACGGCCGCGTAGACCCCTTCCGCCAGGGCGATGCCCATCTCGCTCGCAAGTTCGACTGCGATCCGGCCGAGGCGGGCCGAATAGACATTTGTCATGTCGGGGAAGCGCGTACCCAGGCGTTCGTCGTTGGTGCCGCGGAGCGGGTTCCCCCCCATCAGGTTAAGGTGGTCGGAAATCCGGACCAAGGTCCCCGGGCCGAACCCCTCGCGCAGGCCGCCGCTCGCGGCCGTGAGGATGACCGACTTCGCCCCCAAACGCTGCAAGACGCGGATGGGAAAGGTCACCGAGCCGAGGTCGTGGCCTTCGTAATGATGAAACCGGCCTTGGAGCATCAAGGTCGAGGACCCGCCGATCGTGCCGAAGACGAGGTTCCCGGCATGACCCGCCACGGTCGGCTCGGGGAAGTGAGGGACGTTCCCGTAGCGGATCGCCTTCGCCCCTTCCAGGCAATCGACCAGTCCGCCAAGTCCCGACCCCAAGACGACGCCGACCTGGGGCGGCGGGAAGCCCCGACCGAGGAGAAATTCGGCCGCCTCGGAAGCCCGGACGTGAAGCATGGAACGTATCATCCCGTTCGATGTCGCGTGACCGCACCCTCATCTCGTACCAACACTCGCCCCCAAAAAGTCAGGGCACCAAGATACCCACGATGCAGGCGGAAAGATAGTTCGCCAAGGTCCCAGCGATCATGGCGCGCAACCCCAAGCGGGCCAGGTCCGCCCGACGTTCCGGGACGATCGCCCCAATCCCGCCGAGTTGGATGCCGATCGAGCTGAAGTTGGCGAAACCGCAGAGCGCGTAAGTCGCGATCGTGAACGACCGCGGCGAAACAAGGTCTTTCAGCTTGCCGAGGTCGCCGAACGCGATCAGCTCGTTGAGGACCGTGCGCGTGCCCAAAAGGGACCCGATTTGACGGCAGTCTTGCCAGGGGACGCCGAGCATCCAGGCGACCGGCGCCAGGGCCCACCCGAGAGCGTACTGCAAGGAAAGGTCGGGCAGACCCACGTGACCGCCCACCCAACCGAGCGCCGAGTTGATCAGGAAGATAATCGAAATGAACGCGATGAGCATCGCCGCGATGTTGAGCGCCAGGTTGAGCCCTTCGCGCGTGCCGCGCGCGGCCGCGTCGAGGACGTTGGCGTCGGCGATCTCGGGGTCGCCGGGCGTCCCCTTGGCCTCGCCCACGCCGAGTTCCGGGTCGCCGCCGCCGCTGACCTTGCGCGCCGTCTCGGGGACCTCGGTCTCGGGCACGAACATCTTGGCCATCAAGATCGTCCCGGGGGCCGTCATGATCACGGCCGTGAGGATGTGGCGCGCTTCGATCCCGAAGGCGATGTAGGCCGCCATGATCCCGCCCGAAACGTGGGCCATGCCGGCGGTCATCACGGTCAGAAGTTCCGACTTCGTCAAGCGAGGCAGATAAGGGCGGATCGTCAGCGGGGCCTCGGTCTGACCCAGAAAGAGCGACGCCGCCACGTTGAGCGATTCGGCCCCGCTCGCACCCATCAGGCGGGACATCACCCAAGCCAAGGCGCGCACGACCGGCTGCACGAGCCTCAGGTGATACAAGACGGCGAACGAGGCCGACACGAAAATGACCGTGGGCAAGACGCGCACCGCGAAGACGAAACCGACCGGCCCACCGGGATTGTTCAGCTCTTTGCCGAAGACGAACGTGGAGCCCTCATCGGCGCTGGCCAGGACGCGCTTGATGAACTCGCCCGCGGCCTCCAGGACGGATTGACCGGTCGGCCAGAGCAAGACGAGCAGGCCGAATCCGACCTGAAGGCCCAGTCCCCAAAAGAGGACGCGCCGGGAGATCGCCCGGCGATTCTCGGAGAAGAAGAAGGCGGCGCCCAGGATGCAAGCGATCCCCAGAGCGCTTCGGGCCCGATCGAAGAGTCCCGACCCGGTCGGCGCGACCGCCGCTTCCTGGGCCAGTGTCGGGGCCGCGCAAACGAGGAGAAGACCGACCGCCATTCCAAGACGTCGCATTCGCCGTTCACCCCACAATGCGTTCCACGATCAGGTCGGGCACTTCGACCGGCCCCTCGCCGATCGTGTACGAGCCTGCGATCAGGCCGCGCGCTTCGCCCAGACGCGCGGCGTCGTTGACGAGCAACGTGGCCAAGGGCTCTCCTGCCCGTACCGGGTCGCCGATCTTCTTGTGGAGGAAGACGCCCACGGCGTGGTCGATCCGCGAGTCCATCCGCGCCCGACCCGCACCCAGGAGCATCGTCGCATGACCGATCGGCCGCGAGCGGAGGTCGGTCACGACGCCGGAGCGAGGCGCCTCGATGTCGATGATCTCGTGAGGCACCGGCCAGAGGGCAGGGTCGTCGAGCGGGCCGACGTCGCCGCCTTGCGCTTCGACGACGCGGCGGAAACGCTCATACGCGGTCCCATCGTCGATGACTTCTTGGCAGCGCGCGCGGGCGCCTTCGATCGAGTTTTCAATCCGCGCCATGAGGACCATCTCGGCGGCCAGTTCGATGGAGAGGCCCATCAGGTCCTCGGGCCCTTGGCCGTGCAAGCAGGCGACGCACTCGGCCACTTCGATCGCGTTGCCGACGGCCTGGCCCAACGGTTGGTCCATCCGCGTGACCAGGGCGACAACCTCTTTCCCAAGTCCGCGACCGATCGCCACCATCGTTTGGGCCAGTCGCTGCGAGTCCTTCAGGTCCCGCATGAAAGCGCCGTCTCCCGTCTTCACGTCCAGGACGAGGCCGTCGATCCCCTCGGCCAGCTTCTTGGACATGATCGAAGCGGCGATGAGCGGGACCGATTCGACCGTCCCCGTGGCGTCGCGCAGGGCGTACAGTCGCTTGTCGGCCGGCGCGATTTCGGCGGTCTGGCCGATCAAGACCAGGCCGCACCGCGCGAGGACCTGCTTGTAACCATACAAGTCGAGATTGACGTCGAAACCGGGGATGGCTTCGAGCTTGTCGAGCGTGCCTCCCGTGTGACCGAGGCCGCGCCCCGAGACCATCGGCACGGCCACTCCGCAGGCCGCCGCGATCGGCGCCAGGATGAGCGACGTCTTGTCCCCCACGCCGCCTGTCGAGTGCTTGTCAACCTTCCGGCCGAGGATCGAGGAGAGGTCCACAACCGAGCCCGAACGCATCATCGCGTCGGTGGGCGCGGCGGTCCCCTGATCGTCCATCCCGCGCCAGATGATCGCCATGAGCAAGGCCGACCACTGATAATCGGGCACTTCGCCCGAGGCGATCCCGGCGACCATCCAGCCGATCTCGGCCGGGTCGAGGGTCAATCCGTCTCGTTTCTTGCGGATGATGTCCACGGCGCGCATGGAACGATATTCCTCCCGGTGTGCAGAGGCTACGCCAGATTGACCGGGCGCTCAAGGCCCCGCTGAATTCGCGGCCCAATAGCGTCTTTAACCCACGACGAACTTGACGAGTTTGCCCGGCACGACGATCACTTTCCGGACCGTCTTGCTCGCAAGCGCTTCGACCACCTTGGCGTCGGCCCGCGCGATCGCTTCCGTTTCCTGGTTGGTGGCCCCGGCCGGGACCATCACCCGAGCGCGGACCTTGTCGTTGATCTGTACGGCGAGCTCGACTTCGTCGTCCTTGAGCAAGGCCGGGTCGAACGTGGGCCAAGGCTCGTGAGAGAGGCTCGCCGAGTGCCCAAGCGCTTGCCAGAGTTCCTCCGCGATGTGCGGTGCGAAGGGCGCGAGCGCGAGGGTAAACGCCTCCATCGCCGCCTTGGGCCGCGTTTCCTGCCCCGTGAAGAAGTTGACGCACTCCATGAGTTTGCTGATCGCCGTGTTGAACCGCAGACCGACGACGTCGGCCTCCACCCCCGCGACCGTGCGCGCGATCACCTTCGCCTGATCGACCGACATGGGCACGTCGCGGACCCTGGCGTCGAGCGCGAGTTCCTCGGCCCGCTCATCGACGATCAACCGCCAGGCGCGACCAAGGAACCGATAGACCCCTTCGACCCCCTTCATGCTCCACGGCTTCACCGCTTCCAGCGGGCCCATGAACATTTCGTAAAGGCGTAAGCTATCGGCGCCGTATTCGGCGATCACCTCATCGGGGTTGATGACGTTGCCGCGACTCTTGGACATCTTGTGGGCCCGCGCATCCACGCGGACGGTGGCGTCATCGGCCAGGACGAAGCCTTCCCCCTTCTTGACGACGCGCTCTTCCGCCAGCTTCAGGGCCCGGAGCGTAAGGCCGGTGTCCTTTTCGCGGTAATGCGTCTCGATTTCCTCGACCTTGCCGACGTGGACGAACCTGCCTTGGTCATCTTGATAGGCCGTGTATTCGGTCTCACCCAGGATCATGCCTTGATTGACGAGCTTCTGGAACGGTTCCATCGTGGAAACAAGGCCCCGATCGAAGAGGACCTTGTGCCAGAACCTCGCGTAGAGCAGGTGCAAGACCGCGTGTTCGGCGCCGCCGACGTAGAGGTCCACGGGCATCCAGTAGCGTTCGAGTTCGGCTGCCCAGGGTTGCTCTTGGTTCTTGGGGTCGATGTAGCGCAGGTAGTACCAGCACGAGCCGGCCCATTGGGGCATTGTGT
>CALLYK010000256.1 GCA_937858365.1 uncultured Isosphaeraceae bacterium
ACGTCCAGGTACGGCGAGATTGCCGATTCGGTCAAGTCTGCATCGTAAACGGGAAAACGCAAGAAAAACAGTACGAACCGAATCCCGAAAATGAGAGACGTCGATGGGAAGTGCTTTGCCTGATGGGGCTTGCGTCGGGACCGCGTGATCGTGTCCTCGCGGGTTGACCCTTGGCCCTCCGGCCAATTACCTCCGCGGCCCCGAAGGGCGACCGCTCGACGACCCACGGCCGGCCCACGCGGGGGGGCGGCATGTTCGGGGTCGTCAGGCCCAGGAGGGCCGACGACCCGGAACATGCGGGACACCCAGGAAAAGGGCCGCCCGCCGTCAACGGCGGGTCTACGACCGCTACGCGCCAAGGCCGGGTAAACCTTGCTGAAAATGGGAGCGCACCGGGACCGCGTTGCGAGGACCCCAGGGGGGGACCCCCGCTCTTCTCTAAAAGGCTCAAACTTCTGTATGATTAAGAGTTGCGGCGACGGTCGGCTTCGAAGTCGGAAGTTCGCGAGTCTTGACGGGGCCTCGGGTTGTGGCGACGGCCGGTCACCACTTCCGACCCGTTAATCGACTCGCCGGCAATAACGAGGGCGTTGCCCAGGGGCTGTCTTCCCGGGCCCGTTGGGGCCCAAAGACCTCATAGGCCCTTCGGGACTGAAGAGACCGAACCCCATCCGCGGTGGTTATCGGCGAGCGGTCTCGGAAGGGCCCTCCAACTTGATGACCGGCTCGCGGTGATGACTCGACTCACCTGGCCTTGTGCCGCATGGGCCCGCGCGGTCACATTCGCTATCATCGGCCCCATGAGGAATTCCCTCCTCCGCGAGCGGTTCGTCGGCGATTTTTCCCTTCCCGGGAGGTTGGTACTTATGCGGTCTTATCTTCGGTGCGCGACCGCCGTCTTCATCGGCCTGTCGATTGGGGCCGTCCCGCCCGAGCCGCAAGGCGCGGTTGGTCCGCCGACTTTGGGATGGAAGCTCACTTGGAGCGACGAGTTCGACGGCCCGGCCATTGATCGGACGAAGTGGGACTTCGCCATCGGCAACGGGTTCTACAACTACGAGGCCAACCAATGGATCGTCGGTTGGGGCAACGACGAGCTTCAGTACTACACCCGGGAGCCGGAGAACGCCTGGGTCAGTGACGGCCTGCTGCACATTCGGGCCCTCAAGGAGTCGCTGAACGGGTTCGGGTACACGTCGGCCAAGTTGATGACGCGGAGACGGGACGGTCGTCCGCTCTTCCATCTGCGGTACGGCCGCTTCGAGTTCCGGGCGAAACTCCCCACCGGACAAGGCGTCTGGCCGGCCCTTTGGATGCTCCCGCAAGACGAGAAATACGGGCCGTGGCCCACCTCGGGCGAGATCGACGTCCTTGAGGCCCGCGGGCAGGAGCCCACGAAGGTGCTCGGCACGTTGCACTTCGGCTCACGGTGGCCGGCACAAGCCAAGGCCGGCGCCGACTACGTTCTGCCGAACAAGGCCACGATCGCCGACTTCCACGTTTACGCCTTGGAATGGGGACCGGGCGAGTTCCGTTGGTTCTGTGACGACAAGGAATACGCCCGCCAGTCGTTTTGGTGGAGCAGCGGCAAGGTGGAAGGTATCAATGGCGTCCCACCGCGCTCCGAGGCCGACCTGGAGCCCTGGCCGGCCCCGTTCGACCATTCCTTCTATCTCGTCATGAATCTGGCCATCGGCGGCCGGTTCGTGGGCACGCCGAACAAGACGACCCCGTTCCCAGCCGAAATGCAGGTCGACTACGTGCGCGTTTACGAGAAAGTCGGCGGTTATGGCGAGACGAAGCCGCGCGGCGACGGCAAGGTCCCGTTCGCGCGGTGACGAAGACATCAGGCCTTCGGTCTGGGCCCTCGGGGGTCGGCCCCTTGCAGGGCCGTCCGCACGCGCACGTAGTCGCCGATGTGGTCGGCCAGCAAGAGTCCCACGGGTCGTCCCTTGGCCGTCACTTGCAGGCAGCCTTTGGTGCCCTCGCGTAAGCGGTCCCAGGCCGGTCCCAGGGGTCCGTCCGCCTCGACGGATTCCAGGTTGGGCTGAAGGTAGTCGCGGATGGGTGCGTCGCGCCCCCGTTCGGCCAGCCCTCGAAGCAAGTCCTCGCGGGTGAGGTATCCCGCGGGCCCTTCTTCATCTTGAACGGGAAAGTCGTGCTGTGTGCTCGTGAGCAACCAATCGACGGCCACTCCCAGGTTTTGCTCGGGAGAGAGTGTCCGGTAATCCGTGATCATCGCGTCGCTCACTCGGGCCCCCTTCAGCGCCGCCCCCATTTCGACTTGCCGGGCCTCCGCCTCGGCCCCGAGCCAAACGAATAGACAGATGAGCATGAGGACAGGGTTGCCGGCCGTTAGACCAAGAAGTCCCAGGCCGATCGCGAGAAGTTGGCCGACCGACGCGGCGCGGCGGGTCGCCCTGGCGTAGTCCATCCGAAGCGCGAGCAGGGCCCGCAAGACGCGGCCGCCGTCCATCGGAAACGCGGGAAGGAGATTGAAGAAGAAGAGCCAGAGATTGACGAGCAAGAGCGTGGGCCAAAAGCCGACGCGCGCGATCGTGGCGGTGAGTGTGGACGTTTGCTCGCCAGTCGGGGCCGCGATGCGCGCTCCCAAGAGCAACAAGGTCCCCGCGATCACCAGATTGACGAGCGGACCGGCCAGGGCCACCACCAATTCCTGACCCGGCTTCTCGGGGATGCGTTTCAAGCGGGCCACACCGCCGAATGGAAGCAGCGTGATGTCGGCCGTGGCAATCCCGAAGCGTCGGGCGGCCAGGGCGTGACCCAGTTCGTGCAGGACCACGCAGCCGAAGAGGGCCACGACAAAGACGGTCCCCCGCAGCGCCACCAGAAGGTCCTGACTCTCCGACCAGGCCGAGTAACCAAAGAAGGCCAGGAGGATGAAGAAGGTCCAGTGCACGAGTACTGGAATGCCCGCGACCTTGCCCAGTTTGAGGGACCATGACATTTTCGTTTCCTCGTTCCCCGCGAACCGCCGAGTTGACAGCCCCAAACGGCGACCTAACTTCCCATAGAGTAGGCCCTCCGGGCCCACCAGGCCAAGGTCGGCCTCTCACCTGGCCCGTACAACAACCAGGGTTGACCATGGAAGACAAGAACGCCACGTTCATCGGCGACATCTTCCGCATGCGACAAGACGAGGACACGGCCGAGATCGCTCGTTCCTCGTACTTGATCGTCGTGCAAGGCGGTCTCCCAGGCGCGATGCACCGCCTCGAAGACGGGCCGACCAGCATTGGCCGCTCTCCCGAGAACTCCATCCAACTTGTCGAAGAGACCGTCTCGCGGCACCATGCTCGGATCGAGCCCGACCCCTGGTCTGACCCAAGCGCCGTCCGACTCGTGGACCTGGGCAGCACCAACGGCACGCTCGTGAACGGCAAGCGCTTGGCCAAAGGCCAGTCCACCCTGCTCGCCGACGGCGACCGTGTCCAATTCGGCACGGGCTTCGTCCTCAAGTACATCCGGCCCGACCCCTGCGAAGAGCGATTTCAGCGAGAACTCTTCGAGCGAGGCGTTCGCGACCCCCTGACGGGCCTCTTCAACCGTGCCTACTTCCTCGATCAGGTGGGGCCTCTCGCGGGTCGCGCCGCGATGCGCGGTTTGGGCCTGGCCGTCTTGATGCTCGATGTCGATCACTTCAAGCGCGTGAACGACCAGCACGGACACGTTGTGGGGGACCTTGTGCTCCGCGAGGTGTCCGAGGTCATTCGTGGCGTCACGCGCAACGAGGACCTCGTGGCCCGCTATGGCGGCGAGGAATTCGTGCTGGCCCTGCCCATGCCCGGCATCCCGCAGGTGACCGAGCGCGCCGAACGGATGCGCCAGGCGCTCGCCCAGCGGCGAGTGATGGTCGAAGGGAAGGAACTCGGCGTGACCGTGAGCATCGGTCTGGCCCACGCCGAGGCCGGCCTGGTCCGCCCCTATCACTTGGTCGCCGCCGCCGATAAGAACCTCTATCGGGCCAAGGAAGCAGGACGAAATCGCGTGGTCGCCGGGCCTGGGTTGGAGCTGGACGTTAGCCTGGACATGCTCACGTCCGAGAAGTCCGCCTGGGCCATGCCGGTCAACGGTAGTCCTTCGCACAGTCACTGAGACCGAAGGAGGTCCGCTCCCTCGCGACACTGCGGCGACGGTGCTAGGATGGGGCGTGTCCCGGGGCTTGATCGCGTCCAGCCGCGACCAGGGTCCGCTGGGCGGACGACTCGCCTTCCACCGTCTTCGAGGCACTGCCGTGAGCTCGCTTCCCCCGCTGAGTCTGGGCGTTTGCAGTTGGAGCCTGCAAGTCACCAGCATCCCCGAGCTGAAGGGCCTTCTCGATCGGCTGGGTGTGCCCGTCACGCAGATCGCCTGCGGCGACCCTCACCACGCGAGTTGGGTCGAAGGGGACGCCATGCCCGAGGCCGCGCGTGCGTCGGGACTCATCATGACGGGGGCCATGCTCGGTTTCCCCGGCGAAGACTACACGACCCCCCAAACGATCAAGGAAACAGGCGGTTTCGGGGACCCGGCGCTTCGGCCCGAACGCCTGGAACGGCTGCGTTGGGCCGTTGATCGGACCGTCGCGTTGGGCCTGACCGACCTGATGCTCCACGCCGGTTTCCTGCCCGAACCTGGCGACCCGGGGCGCTCGGCCTTTCTCGACACGCTCGCCCAGGCCGCCGGGATCGCGGCCGAGAAGGGGGTCACTTTGGCCTTCGAGACGGGCCAAGAATCGGCAAGGCTCCTCCGTCAAACGCTCGACGACCTCAAGCAACCCAACCTGAAGGTGAATTTCGACCCGGCCAACATGCTGCTTTACGACATGGGCGACCCGATCGAGGCCGTGGGCATCCTGGGGCCCGACATCCGTAGCGTCCACGTCAAAGACGCGCGTCGGCCGAGCACTCCCGGTCAATGGGGCGAGGAAGTGCCTCTGGGCCAGGGACAAGTGAACATTCCGCGATTCGTCCAGGCCCTCAAGGACGCAGGCTTCCAGGGGGCCCTGGTGGTTGAGCGGGAGGTGGGCGACCAACAGGCCAGGTTCCAAGACATCGCCGGCGGATTGGACCTCCTTCGTTCCTGCTTGTCACGGTAGACACGTTGCCTCGACGAATCGCAACCTTTGCGCCAATCGCTCCGAAAAACCACAAAACGGGCGAATCGGCCGCATTTGTCACACGCGGTTTGTCCCCGACGTAAGTTGAATGGAGGTTGGCGCTCGTCCACCCCGGGCCAGTCCGGGTGCACAACGTCTGTTTTTCAACGCCACGCGGACTGGAACGCGCGCGAGGGAGGCCTGAGGATGTTGGTCCTGACTCGCAAAGTTGGTGAGAAGATCTTGATCGGCGACTCGATCGTCTTGACGGTGGTGCGCATCCAGGGGGACAAGGTCCGCCTGGGGATCGACGCGCCCCCCGAGGTGCCCGTGCATCGCGAGGAAGTCCGTCTTCGGGCCAACGCGGCCGCGACGGGCAAACCCATCGTTCAACACGACCCCGACTAAGGTCGCGACGACCCTCCTTGCCGCGCCCAAGGACCGTTCGCTAGAGTTGGACCCACCCGGTCGGCACCGTGGGTGGGACGCCGCCGGACCCGGATGGACGGCAGAATTCATGACCGAACCGGCCTACCAACTCTGCATCAACCCCCTGTGCGGGACCACGGTCGACATCGCCGACACGGCCTTTTCCTGTCCCCGTTGCGGCGGCTTGCTCGATGTCGCCTATGATTGGGACCGCGTCCCGGTCCCCAAGCGGCTCCGAGACTTCGAGGCGCGCTGGTCCAATCGATCCGACCCACTCGATGAATCGGGGGTATGGCGCTTCCGGGAACTCCTACCCTTCGCCCCGCCGTCGATGGTGGTCACCATCGGCGAAGGACGCACTCCCCTGCAAGCGGCCGACAAGGTGGCCGCCTACGTGGGCCTCAACCCGGGTCGTCTTGGGCTCCAATACGAGGGGATGAACCCGTCCGGAAGCTTCAAAGACAATGGCATGACCGCCGCGTTCACCCACGCCCGAATGACCGGCGCCCGGCGCGTTGCCTGTGCCAGCACCGGCAACACGTCGGCCGCCCTGGCCGTCTTCTGTTCGGCGACCGACCTCGGCTTCCAAGCAATCGTCTTCGTGGGTGCAGGCAAGATCGCGTTCGGGAAGCTCGCCCAGGCGCTCGATCACGGCGCCCTCACCATCCAGGTCCAGGGCGACTTCGACGACGCGATGGCCCGCGTGCGCCAGGTGGCCACACGCCTGGGTATTTATCTCATGAACTCGATCAATCCGTTCCGCCTGGAGGGACAGAAAGCGATCATGTTCCGCGTGCTTGAGTCCCTCCGCTGGTCGCCCCCCGATTGGGTGGTCGTCCCTGGCGGTAACCTGGGCAACTCAAGCTCGTTCGGAAAAGCATTTCAGGAATTGAAATACCTTGGATTGATCGCCAAAGTGCCTCGTCTCGCGGTGATCAACGCGGCAGGTGCTCGGACGCTTGAGGAATTGGTCTGCCGGCAGGGTCTGAAGTGGGACGGCGGATCGCCTGACATGGAGATCGTCGCCAGGCACTACGACCGCCTCGACATCGAAGGGCGGAAAGCGGTGACGGTCGCCTCGGCCATTGAGATCAATCGGCCGGTCAATTTGGTCAAATGCCTGCGGGCCTTGGACTTCTGCGACGGGGTCGTCCGCACGGTCGAGGACGAGGAAATCCTCGATGCGAAGGCGATGGTTGGTGCTGGCGGGTTCGGCTGCGAGCCGGCCAGTGCCGCGAGCGTTGCGGGCGTCCGCAAACTCAGGCGGGAAGGCGTGATCGGGCCCGATGAGCGGGTGGTCTGCGTGCTCACCGGACATGCTCTGAAAGACCCGAATGTCACCGTGTCCTATCACCGCGGCGAGTCTTTGACCGGAGAGGCGCCGGTTCGGGCCAACGGGCCGGTGGCGGTCGCCAACGACACGGAGGCGATCATCCGCTTGATTGAAAACTCAAGGCCGTCGTGAATGATGCTCCCGGAACGCCACAGGGCCCTTTCAGGAGTGGACCGAGAGCGTATGATACCTTGGGATGAGTTGGGGATGGCGGTCCTTGTCAGGATCGCGCCTCGACGGAGGGCCGCATGCGCCGCGACATTGACGACGCCCTTCAGGGCTGGCCGAGCGACCCCGAACCGGGGGAGGTCATGGCCCGCGAACTCAGGGCCCGGGACGGCCGACCGATTCTTCAGGTGCGGATCGAGTTGGGACTGCTTCAACTCGAAGTGGAAGCCCGTCCCGACGGTTCGCAGCCCCATGGATACCCCACCTACTTGGACTACCTCCGCGATCGAGTGGCCAGCCGGCGGCGACGCTCGGGCGAGGACGATGCCTGGCGGATGAATACCGACCATTGCACCGAGGTCGATCGCGAGTTCTTCCAGTATTATCATCGTCGGGTCGCCTGGTTGTCCCTGAAGCGCTACGACCGGGCCGTTCGCGACGCCGACCACACGTTGGCCTTGATGGACTTCGTGGCCCGACACGGCCCCGACTCGGAGTATGTCGCCCACCACGAGAAGTACCGCGGGCTCGTGCTCTTCCACCGAACGCAAGCCGCGGCGCTGTGCGCACTCGATCGCCGCCGGCCGGACGAGGCGATCGACGAGGTCCGCTCCGGGGTCCAGGGTTTGACCCAGCACCGCCGAGGCTGGCTGACTGAGCACGAGGAGGAAGAGGTGCCCAACGAGGCCCTCATCGAGCAACTGCAACGGCTTGAAAACGACATCCGCAAGAACTTCGCCGTGGAGAAGACCCTTCAGGAACAACTCGACGAGGCGGTTGCACACGAAGATTACGAGAGAGCGGCCTCGTTGCGGGACATGATCCGCTCCAAGGAGCGCACCGGGTGACGCGACCCGCCCGCCGCGACGATCGTCACCCCGATTCAGGACATGTTAGGCGGGGCCAAAAAGGGGACATTCTACTTATTCGCGTTTGAAGGCGGAAAAGGGGACATTCTTAAGGCCGGAACACCCAAAAAAGTAGAATGACCCGAATGGCATTAAGTTAGAACACAACCTCATGCTCCAAAAGTTGCTTGCGCCATTCGGACCGAGGTTTCTTCATGACTGGAAATTGCTTGGGACGACGCTTCCTTGTCCGGGGCCCGTCGCGCCCGGGACGCTCCGGGTTGAGCGACAGGTCCCACAACTCCTCGTCAGGGCCCGCTTCCAGCAGCCAACGCAACGCCCCGAGGAAACTCACTCGCTCGATGGCCACTTCCTGCCGTCGCGCCGCCTCGCCCATCACCACCCGCACCA
>CALLYK010000257.1 GCA_937858365.1 uncultured Isosphaeraceae bacterium
GGAGCGCCTCGATTCGAGAACCGGCCGTCCGCGTTGTCCCGACGACCTCCGGGTTGAACCGCGCCCTCAAGGACGAGGGGGACGGACCAACCCAGGAGTCACATCCATGTCCCATCCGGCGGTTTGGCCGGCGGCCAGCTTGGCCAAGGCGATCCCCCCCAGCGCCGCGTTGTCGGTACAGAGGGAGAGCGGCGGAATGAACAGTTCGAAGCCGAAAGCGTCGGCGGCTTCTTGAAGTCTCGTCCGCAATCGGCCGTTGGCTGCGACCCCGCCGCCCACGCAAAGGCGTTTCAGCCCGGTGAACGTCAAGGCTTGCCTAGCCTTGGCGGTCAGGACGGCCACGACCGCTTCTTGAAAGCTTGCGGCCAGGTCGGCGACGAGGGCCCCGCTTGGGGTCGTGTCGCCGCCGCGCGCGTCTTGTCCTTTGAGGGCGTAGAGGACGGCCGTCTTGAGACCCGAAAAACTGAAGTCCAGTCTCTCCTCACGAAGGAAGGCCCTCGGAAACGGGAACGCTTTGGGATTGCCGTCAAGTGCGATGCGCTCGATGTTGGGACCGCCGGGGTAAGGCAGGCCGAGCAGGCTCGCGACCTTGTCGAACGCCTCGCCCGCGGCGTCGTCGATCGTGCCCCCGAGCATTTCGCATTGGAGGGGGCCTTCGCACCGAAAGAGGCTGGAGTGGCCCCCTGAGACCACGAGTCCCACGCACGGATAGACCTGCCGCTCAGGATAGGCGATCCGACAAGCGAAGAGGTGCCCTTCGAGGTGATCGTAAGCCACGAGGGGAAGATCGTGCGCGAGGGCCAACGCCTTCGCGGCGGTCAGGCCGACGACGAGTGAGCCGACCAATCCGGGCCTCGTGGCGACGGCGATCGCCCCGAGGTCTTCGAGGCGAACGCCCGCGCGTTTCAGGGCCTCGTCGATGATCGGCAGCACCTGGCGAACATGGGCCCGCGACGCGATCTCGGGGACGACGCCCCCGAAGCGCTCGTGTAAGTCGAACTGCGAGGCGACCACGCTGGAAAGGACGGTGGGGGAGTCGGCGGTCCCTTCCAACACGGCCGCCGCCGTTTCGTCGCAGGTCGTTTCCAGGGCGAGAAGGTACATGTTCGGGCCTGAAACCGCAAAGACAAATGAGGACACGAAGAATGTAAGAGGGCCCACTTCGTGTCCTGTGTGTCTCCGTGGTGAAAGCCGCCTTATTTGATCGCTTCGCGTAAGACGCTTAGGGCCTTGTCCAACTGTTTGTCTTCCAGTTTGGCGATGGGTTTCTGCTGGGCCCCTTCCGGTCGCTTCTGGCTGACCATCATGGCGAGGTCCCGCTCTCGGCGGGCCTCGGCCCATGTCTCGTAGTCGGCGTCGTTGAGTTTGACTTCGAGTCCTTCATCGGGTGAGACGCCCCATTCGTCGCCGGCCTTCGCGCGCGGGAATCGGTGAATGTTCTTGCCGGAGGGACGCCAGTAGGTCGCCACGGTCAGCTTGAGGATGCTCACCCCGTCGTCGAGGGTCATGATGTTTTGGACCGAACCTTTGCCGTAGCTCCGCTGCCCGACGACCTTGGCGCGGCCGTGGTCTTGGAGACAAGCCGAGACGATCTCGGCCGCCGAGGCCGAGTGTTGGTTCACCATCACGACCATCGGCAGGTCTTTCAAGATCGTCCCCTCGTCCCGCGCCTCCCAGACTCGGTCGCGGATCGCGCGCCCTTTGGTGCTGACGATCTTTCCTTTCTTGATGAAGAGGTCCGACACTTCCACGGCCGATTCGAGGAGTCCGCCCGGGTTGTCCCGAAGATCCAGCACCAGGGCCTTCATCCCTTCCTTCTTGGCCTGGTCAATTGTCTTCCTCAGGTCGTCGGCGGTAGGCTGATAGAAATGCGTGACCCGGAGATAGGCGATCTTTGCCTCGGCATCGGCGAAATAGTCCCACGAGTCATCGGCCTTGCGAGTGAACCCGAGCACGCTGGGCTCGTCGATGACCTTGCGGGTGATGGTCAGGGCCTCGGTCTTGTCGCTGCCGGGGTGGAGTACGTTGAGCTTGACCGCCGTGCCGGGCCGACCTTGGAGAAGCTCGACGGCCTTGTCTCGCGAGATGCCCTCCGTCGATTCCTCGTCCACGTTCAGGACGACGTCGCCGGCCAGCACGCCCGCCGCGTAGGCCGGGCTGCCGATCATCGGCGCGATCACCTTGAGGCGGTTCGAGCGCGGGTCCACGTCGATCTGCACGCCGATGCCCGTGAAGGACCCTTTGTATTGCCGTTCGAAGAGCTTCCATTCCGTGTCGCTGAAGAACATCGAATGCGGGTCGAGGTCCTGGAGCATCCCGCGAAGGGCGCTGTGGAGGAGGTCCTTGCGATTGACGGGCCGGACGTAGCTTTGTTCGACCTGCTCGAGTGCGTCCACGAAGAGGCCGTATTCCTTGGCGACGTCGTCTTCGCCCGACTTGGCCCCGCGGCTCGACTGCCAGCAAACCAATGAGACCGCGCCCATCAGGGCGATCGCCAGCACGTTCCGAGTCGGCATCCGCACCCTCCCTCAATCGCGACGGGTCCTGAATCGTTCTTCGTTCGGTCTTCCCGGGGACTTCAAGTTAGCCCAATCGGCCCCCGATCGACAAGGCGGGCCGCGCATTGCCGAGACGCTGGGGCACTCCTACAATCCAGGCCCTGACCCATCCACGACCGCGCCCCGGCGAGAACATCATGTACCGAGTCGCTCGCGAAATTGAATTCTGTTATGGACATCGCTTGTTGAATTACGAGGGAAAATGCCGCCACTTGCACGGGCACAACGGCAAGGCCGTGATCGTTTTGGAGGCCCAGGCGCTCGACCAACGTGGGATGCTGGTCGATTTCTCTGACATCAAGAAAGAAGTCCAGCGCTGGATCGACGAGCAACTGGACCACAACATGCTCCTCAGCGAGGCGGACCCTCTCTTGCCGGTACTCCAGGAGCGAGGCGAGCGCGTCTTCGCGATGAAGGAAAACCCGACCGCCGAGAACATCGCCAAGTTGATCTACGAGCATTCCAGGGATCGAGGGCTCCCCGTCGTGGAAGTGGTCTTGTGGGAGACCCCGAATTGCTGTGCCAGCTACAAGGGCGACGATTGAGTCGCGAATCACTCCGTTTTGGAGAACGCACTCCAGCTTCGTTCCACGGCCGCGCGGTCGAATTCGCCCGTGTAGATGACGAGCCGATAGCGGGCGTGATACGGTCGGTCGGGCGCGACCTTCCAGTCGCCCAGACGACTCCGCGCCGGCCCGACGCCAAGTTGATCGTCCACGCGCCAGGTGATTGGGTGTTCGGGGTTGCCGGGATGGTCGAGGATGGCGATATGGGCCCGATCATCGCGTCCGGCGATCGGCACGCTCAGGTCCACCCAGCGCGCCCTCTGGCCCTCGGCCTCCTTGTTCCTATGGCCCTCGCTGTTGATCGCATCGCCGCCAGTCTCGGCCTTCCAGGGCATCCGCAGAAAGGGCCCGCCATAGTCATGGCGTTCGATCGGCACGTCTCGGGTCGAGGTCGCCAACCAGTCGAGGTCCAGTGCGTAGCGATCGCCTTGGTCTGTCAACGACCATCGCTCCGTCGCGGTGAGGAGCGGGGCGCCGGTCGCGTCGAGCCAATCGTACGAATGACGCCAATGGGCCGTCTTGCCCTTAGTGGACATCTGAGAATCGAGGCGGTTCTTGAAATGGTCGCCGCCTCGGTTGTGAAAGAAGTCCCGCCCGGAGACCTTGAGGAAACCGACGTAGAGGCCCGTTTGGTGTTTGTGGTGTCCTGGTTGGTACTCGGTGAGTTCTCCCTTGCCATCGGGGGCGATGATCGGGTGTATGTAAGGGCGGCCATCGAGTGGGACGTGTTGCCTGAGCACGGGCCACGAGGCCCCCTTCCGGCCGATGGAGAAGCCATCGTCCTCGCGCATGATCATCAACTCGTCGGTGAGTATAGCGCGGTCGTTTCGCTCCGGAACGAGGGCGGGCCCTCGCAAGATCTCGTCGCGGAGTTTCTCGGCGAGGCCGAGTTGGTCCCTCATCAGCGCCTTCATGCTGAAGAGGATGAACCCAGTTGCCCCCTCGGTCTCGCGAATGGTGCGGATTTGTCGGATGATCTCATTTGGGTCGTATCCGTTTGGCCCAACACGACTGACGCTCAGACCCGGCACGATCCGCTGCCGCTTCACGTTCAGTTCGACCCACCGATCGAGGAGCGGTTTGAAAGGCTGACCGGGAGCGTCGACCTTCCAATAAAGTTGCGGCGCGAAATAGTCACCCCAACCCTCGCGGAGCCAGAGTTCCGTGTCGGCGTGGAGTTTGGCGTACTGGTCGAAGCCGACAACGCCCGGTGGTCGCGACGGCGCGGGGATCCCGAAGGGACTGATCCCGAAGACGACTTCGGGCTTGAGTTTCTTGATTTCTTGATGGAGCCGCTTGATCGTTTGATTGATGTTGTCGCGGCGCCAGGCGTCACGCTCCATCCCCGCGCCGTGGTCACGATACGTCTTGTCGTCGGGGAACGGGGCCTCGAGCTTGGTGGCCTCGTCCGCCACCGGATAAGGATAGAAGTAGTCGTCGATATGGACGCCGTCGATGTCGTATCGCCTCACGACGTCGAGGACGACTTGGAGCGTTCGCTCGCGCGCGGCTGGGTCGCCCGGGTCCATCCACTTCATGCCGCCGTAGTCGCGCACCCGTTCGGGATGGGCCTGGTTGACGTGTCCCGGGGCGTCTGCATAGGTGGCCCCCTTGAGTTTGGAACGGAAGGGAT
>CALLYK010000258.1 GCA_937858365.1 uncultured Isosphaeraceae bacterium
GGTGGCGGCTGGCGCACCGGGGATTCACGCGCGCCGGAAGACGAGCGTGCCGTTGCGGACGAGGTGTCGTTCGAGGTTGTTGATGTCGTCGTAACGGGCCGTCCAGAAGTCCCTGTCGATCTTGGTCGTTTCGGGCATCTTGAGGGCCGCGAGAGTGTCGGCGTGGACCTTCACCACCAGCACGTCTTCGTAGTACGAGCGATTGAAAATGCCGATGCGCCCGCGCTCTGGAAGTGCCTTGGCGTAGCGCCAGAGGAAGGTGTGGTCGATCTCTTCAGCGGAAGGCTGCTTGAAGCTATGGACCTGGCAGCCCTGAGGGTTCACACCCGACATGACGTGCTTGATCGTGCCGTCCTTGCCCGCGGCGTCCATCGCCTGCAAAACGACCAGGACCGACCAAGTGTCGGCCGCGTAAAGGAGTTCCTGGGCGTCCGCCAAGGCCGCGACGTCTTGGGAGAGCACGCTTTCGGCGAATCGTTTTCGTTCGTCCTTGGACACGGACTTATCGCCCGCCCAGGTCGGGTCTCGGTCCCCCAGGTCGAACTTCTTTCCAGGCTCGACGCGGCAATCATCGAGGATGTCGTCGATGGACCTCACTGGCCGCGCGCCTCGTCGGTTCGCACGGCCTCTTGCGCGACCGCCCTTGTCATGGTCCCCGACGACGCGCCCGCCGCGATCTTGGCCACGGTCTCGCGCAGGGAAGGTCCCATCCAATTGAACACGAGCGTTTGGGGTAAGACGCCGAGCAGGACGGTCAGGGCGATCAAGGGGGCCGCGATCGTCCATTCGCGAGCGTCCATGTCGCGCAGGCCTCTCCATGCCTCGTTCCTGCCCAGGAAGACCCGCTGAAGGGTCCACAAGATGTAACCCGCGGTGAGGACCACCGCCGAGGCCGCCAACACCGCCAGGGTCAGGTTGTACGGAAAGGCGGCCAAGACGACGAACACTTCGGCCACGAAACCGCAGAGCCCCGGCAGGCCCATCGACCCAAAAAAGACCAGGAACGAGACCGCCGCGTATCCCGGCATCACATGGAAGAGGCCGCCGAGTTTGTCAAGGTCTCGGGTGTGGGCCCGCTCGTAGATCACGCCAACTAGGAAGAACATCGCCGCCGACGTGACGCCGTGCGCGATCATCATAAAGGCGGCCCCGCCCACGCCATAAGCGTAAACGCTCGGGTCGGGCGTGATTGTCATGGCCGCCATGCCCAGCGTCACGTAGCCCATGTGACTCACCGAGCTGTAGGCCACCAGTTTCTTGAAATCGGTCTGGGCCATCGCCGCGAGGGCCCCGTAGATGATGCTGAAGGTCCCCAAGGCGGCCACGTACCAGGAAAGGTCGTAGGCCCCCAATGGGGCGAGAGGCCAGGCCAGACGGACTAGACCGTAACCGCCGACTTTCAACAAGACCCCCGCCAGAATCATGCTGATCGGCGTTGGGGCCTGGACGTGGGCGTCGGGTAGCCATGTGTGGAACGGAAACGACGGCAGCTTCACCAGGAATCCGATCAAAAAAAGCAAGAACACCCAGCGCTGGACGGTGGGTCCGTAATACCCGGTCTGCGCGGCCGCCTGAAGTTTGGGCAAGTCGAACGAATGGGCCTTGAAGGCCATGTCGTGGACCATCACGTCAGGTACGTCGCCCGGCCAGAAGTAGGCGATCAAGATCGCGACCAGGATGAAGACCGAGCCGAAGAGCGTGTAGAGGAGGAACTTGATCGCCGCGTACTCCCGGCGTTCCCCGCCCCAGATGCCGATCAGGAAGTACATCGGCAGGAGCATCACCTCAAAGAAGATGTAGAACAAAACGAGATCTAAGGCCAAAAAGACCCCCATCATACTTGACAAAAGTAACAACAAAAGAGAGAAATATGCCTTGACGTGTTTGTCGATCGACCAGGATGCCAGGCAGGCGAGGACCGAGACCAGTCCGGTGAGGAGGACCAGGCCCAAGCTGATCCCATCAAGGCCGAGGTAGTACTGGACGTTGAACGAGGGTATCCAGGGCGAGCGCACGACCAGGTCCCCCTCGATGTCGGACGACACGACACGGCCGTCGCTGTCGTACCGGATCTGGTTGGACAGGGCGCGCGTTTCCAGACTCGCGTCGATCGGCGCGAAGTGGTTCGCCGGCTCCGTAACGTAGGCCCGCAAGGCCAAGAGCGAGAGGGCGAAGGTCAAGACCGTGATCGCCAGGGCGGTGGTCCGCACGGCGGCCTCGGCCTTTTTCGGGACCGCCAGGATGAGCAGGGAGCCGGTCAGGGGCATCGCCCAGAGGGCGCTCAGCAGGAATTCATCGCTCATCGCCTGTCTCGCCTTCCGCCGAAAGAGGGGGACCGATCGGTCAACCCTGGACCCAAAGGGCAAGGCCCACGCAGAGCGCCACCACGGCCAGACCCAGGACCATCAGGTAGCCCCGAAGTCGGCCGAACTGGAGCCGGCGGACTTGGTCGCCGAACACGTAGCAGGCCCTCCCAAAGAGGTTCACCAGGCCGTCCACCCCCGCGATGTCGAACGCCCCTTCCCACCGGCTCAACCGCACGATCGACCGCGCCAGGCCATCCACGAGGCCATCGATCACCCAGCGGTCGAAACCCGACGCCAAACGCGCCAGACCCAAGACCGGCCGCATGAGAAGCGCTTGGTAGATCTCGTCCAGGAAGTACTTCCGCTTCAACAGGAGGTGGACGGGCCAGAAAAGACCCGCCATCCGCGCCGGGTCCACCCAGCGCAGAGCTTGTAGCGGACCGTAGCAGACCAGGCCCAGACCGATCCCCAGGGTGGCGACGATCAATGAGGCGGCGAACGCCTGGAAGTGCTCCGCGGCGAAGTCGGTCCCGCGGACGGGCTCGCCGTAAAGAAGCCATCCCTCAACAATCGGCTCGCCACTGAAGGGGACGACGAACAAGGGCCAGCCGGCGACGACCGTGGGGACCGCCAGGACGACCAAGGACCGGACCATCGTCCAAGGACTCTCATGGGCGTGGGCGACCTTGTCGCCTCGCGCCGGTCCCGTGAACAGCAAGAACCACATGCGGAACATGTAAAAGGCAGTGAGCAAGGCCCCCACGACGGGGAGGATGAGCAGGGCCGCATGTTCGGGATGTCGGCGCACGAACCAGAAGGCCGCCGCGAGGACCGCGTCTTTGGAATAGAACCCACTCAGCAGCGGCACTCCGGAAATGGCCATCGTGGCGAGGAACATGGTGCGCGCGGTCGCGCGCATCTTGGGATAGAGACCGCCCAACTCGGTCATTTCATAGGTGTGGACGGCATGGTGGACGCTTCCAGCGCCCAGGAACAAGAGGGCCTTGAACCCAGCATGAGTGAGGAGATGGAAAAGGCCCGCCGCCCAGCCGCCGACCCCGAGTCCCAGCATCATGAACCCAAGCTGACTGACGGTGGAATAAGCCAGGACCTTTTTGTAGTCGGTCTGCACCATCGCGATGGTCGCGGCCAGGAAGAGCGTCGTACCGCCGACGTACGCGATCACCAGCATCGCTTCGGCCGTGAAGAGCCCGTAGGCGCGACCGACCAGATAGACGCCCGCGGCCACCATCGTCGCCGCATGGATGAGGGCCGAAACGGGTGTCGGACCGGCCATCGCGTCGGGCAGCCACACGTGGAGCGGGAACTGGGCGCTCTTGCCCATGCAGCCGGCGAATACCCCGAGTCCCGCCACGGTCAAGACGCCCAGGGGGACCCGAAAGGGGGCCTTCTTGGCCCGATCGATCACCGGCCCGAGCGTCCCGTCCTCTCCCAAGTCGCGACGTTCGACCTGGGTCGCCCCGTCTTCGGTCATCACCAAGTTCAAGTGGCCCGTCTCATCGCGCAAGCTGCGATTGAGCTCGGCGAGGTCCAACGTGCCCAGCGACGTCCAGATCAGGCCCAGACCCACCAACATGCCGACATCGCCGATCCGGTTGGTCACGAACGCCTTGTTGGCCGCGTCCGTGTTGGCCTTCTTGTCCGACCAGAACCCGATCAGCAAGTAGGAACAAAGACCAACCAACTCCCAGAAGACGAACACCCAGAAGAGACTCGCCGCGGCGAGCAAGCCCAGCATGGAGAAACAAAAGAGAGACAAATAGCTGAAAAAGCGGTGATAATAGGGATCACCCCGCATGTATTCAGTCGCGTACAGGTGGACCACGAAGGCCACCGAGGTGACCATGAGGAACATCAAGACGGCCAAGTTGTCGATCCGAATGCCGATAGGCAAGCGGATGGGTGGCGCGGTGCCCCCCGCGAGGGAGACCCAGTCCCAACTCCCCGTCCAGGCGATCGGCTCGGGATGAATGCCCGGCCTCCGCTTCGCTTGCTTGGCGGTCTCCAAACTGGTCAAACGAACCGGACCCGTCCCGAAGGCCAGAGCGGTATCCGAGCCACCACCGATGAGCGGTCGGACCATCACAAGCTGCTCGGCCTCGAGGCGCGAGGTGGAACCATCTCCGGGGTTGAAGACCGAAACACCCCCATCCCAGACCTGGCGGCGCCGACCGGCGATCCAGGCCCACACCGTCGCGCCCGGGTCCTCACGCAGGGACCGGAGGTCGGCCGCGATCGGCACGGCCGCGACCACGGTGGCATCGTCCGTGTGCTCGTCCGTCCGAGGATGCGCGGGCATCCCATTGGACGCCGCGAGGTAGAGGAAAAAACCCACGACACTCAGAGCGCAGGAAATGCCGATCGCCGCCGTGGCGAGATAGGCGCATCGGTGCCGTAGCCAACGTCCCGCGAGCCTCTCGATGAGAAAGGCGAGCAAGGGGACGAGCACGGCGGCCACGTACAGCCAGCCCTGCCAATGACTCATCGTCGGGTCCGCATTGGGGCCGAAATGCCGGCCGCCCGCGTCAGCGACCGCTCGCGTGACCGCGCGAGGCCCCGATCGCGCGGGGGGTGGCTCATGGGGAAGACTATGGCGTGTCCGTACCGGCTTTGCAAGGCCCCGGGACACCAAGGCGGGTGGACCCTCCTCGGCCTCGATCGCATTTCCCTGGTCGTGTCTTGCCACCGACCGCGAGAACCGCCATAATCGCGTGATGCGCGGCCGGCGAGGCCGCTTGTTTCGTTTCGACGCCGTGCCTCGCCGCCGTTGTGAGGTGCCCGTTCCCGAAGGTAGCCATCGTCATCATGGCCGAAATCGCCACCATCTCCGTCCTCCCCCGCGACCCCCAAAAAAACCAGGGGACCGGCTCGCGGGTCGCCCGGAAGCTCCGGGCCCAGGGCCGCGTCCCGGCCATCGTTTACGGCCACAAGCAAGACCCACTTCCCATTTCGTTGAGCCGAGACGACGCCTGGCTCCTTCTGAAGAAGGCCGGCCATTTGGCCAACCTTCAGATCGGCGACGTCAACGAAACGGTCCTGATTCGCGACCTTCAATGGGACCACCTCGGCAAGGAAATCCTCCATTTCGACTTCTCCCGTGTCAGCGCCGATGAACGCATCGACACGGTCGTGAAACTCGCGACCTTCGGGCACGCACCCGGCCTGGCTGCCGGCGGCATCCTGGAACTGCTCATGCACGAGTTGCGGATCAACTGCCGAGCCGGAGCGATCCCCGATGAAGTACGGGTGGACATCAGCCACTTGGCCCTAAATCAGGGGATCCACGTTCGCGAATTAGTCCTTCCCGATGGGGTCACCGCGCGAGACGATGCGGACAAGCTGGTGCTCCACGTGACCAGCCGCACGACGTCGGCGGTAACCCCGAGTGCGGAAGGAGCCGCGACGTCCGCCGAACCCGAATTGATTGGAAAGAAAGAGAAGGAGGAGAAGGACAAGGAAAAGGAGAAGTGAGCGGGACCGCCTCGGGGCCTCGTCGCAAACTGGTGGCTGGCCTTGGCAACCCCGGAAGCATGTACCAAGGGACGCGCCACAACATCGGATACGAGGTCGTGGAGCGCCTGGCCGAAGGGGGTGCTGGGGCGAAATTCAGTCGGAAGTTCGACGGGTTGCTGGCCGAGACTGAGATCGACTTCCACCGGGTCTTGCTCCTCAAGCCTGAGACGTTCATGAACCTGTCGGGTCGGAGCGTCCGCCAAGCCGTCCACTTCTATAAGCTCGAACCAACCACCGACCTTCTCGTCATCTGTGACGACCTGGCGCTCCCCTTGGGAAAGCTCCGGGTTCGCCCGGGGGGCTCTGACGGAGGTCAAAAAGGACTCCGCGACATTGCCGCCCAACTCGGCGGGGACCAGTTCGCCCGACTCCGCCTTGGCATCGGGGATCGCGGCCCAATCGACGCGGCCGACTTCGTCCTGGGCCGCTTTCGACCCGCCGAACGCGCCACCATCGACGATGCCCTGATCCTCGCCACCCAAGCTGTCGCCGTCTGGGTCGTCCAAGGGACCGACGCCGCCATGAATCGTTTCAACGGACCCAATTCCTGAACTCTCGCCGGGAGGCCCCCTCTCTTGCCGGTCAACACTTATGAAGGCATGTTCCTCCTCGACAGCGCCAAGGTCGCCATCGACTGGGAAGGATCGCTCCACCAAGTCCACGAGATCCTCACAAAGCACCAGGCCGAGATCGTCGCCAGCCGCCAATGGGACGAACGCCGCCTAGCCTATGGCATCGAAGGCCACAAAAAAGGCACATACCTCCTCACCTACTTCCGTGCCGACGGACCTCGTCTCGCCGAAATCCGACACGATTGTCAGCTTTCCGACCTCATCTTGCGAAACCTGATCCTCAAGATCCACCCCAAATTGGTGGACCAGCTTGTCAATCAAGCCATGACTTCCAACCCACACGCTGAAGAGGAAGGCCCTCCCCCCGAGGAGGAACGCGAGGAACGACGAGGCCGACGCCGCCGTGACGATTGACCGAGGGTCTTTTTCGACCTGGGGCCCTTGTCGTCCCCAACCCGACCTGGTACTCTTGCTAGGGAACAATTGTCTAGTGGCCCGAACAGACCTCCAATCTAGGCAGAAAGGTGTCTGAAGATGGCGGACCTGAACAAGATTTTCTTGATCGGCCGGTTAACCGACGACCCCGTGCTGCGCTACACCCCGAGTCAAACGGCCGTGACCGACCTCCGCTTGGCGACGAGCCGCCAGTTTTCCGGCCGGGACGGGACGCTCCAAAAAGAGACCCTCTACATCGACGTCGAGGTTTGGGCCCGTCAGGCCGAGAACTGCTGCCAGTGGCTTAGAAAGGGCCGGCAAGTCCACATCGAGGGGTATCTCAAACTCGAGTCCTGGGAAGACAAGCAAACCGGCCAGAAGCGAAGCAAGATCAAAGCCGTCGCCGACCGCGTGCAGTTCATCGACAGCGGCCGGCGTGACGAACCCGGAGGCGCGACCGACGATGAGGAAATCGCCGGGGCCCCCGCCCCGCGGCGTTCCACCAACGAAACTAGGGGGCCGAGCAACGGGTCGCCCCCACCTTCTCGACCAGCCCCTTCCGGACCGTCGTGGGGAGCAGCCCCACCACCGCCCAGCGCCGAAGACGAACAAGAAGACATTCCTTTCTAATCCAACCCCCCGAACCGAAGCAGAGGGCCTCACGATCATGGCCAAGTCCGCCGCCAAGCCCAAGGCGAAGCCCAAAGCCAAGGCCAAAGGCAAGACCGCGACCACCAAGGGCAAAGGGGGCACAGCCACCCTGGCGACAGCGGTCGTGCAGCCCGGGGTCGAACGTCGGCGCAACCACCCGTTGCGCGCCAAAAACGGCTACTTCCAAGTCCTTCTGACGCACCCTGTCCCACACCTCGGCGACGCTGGCGACCTGGTCAAGGTCCGACCCGGGTTCGCGCGCAATTACCTCTTGCCCTTGGGGTTCGCCACTTACGCAACCCCCCACAACCTGCGCCATGTCGAGAAGCACCGGGAACGCCTCCGAGCGATCGAGGCCGCCAAGCGGGCCGACCTACTCAACCTGGCCGGTCAAATCGCCCAGCGTTCCATCCATATCGAGGTCAACGCCAACCAAGAGGGGCACCTCTACGGCTCCGTGACGGCTGACATGATCGCCGATCGCCTCAAGCAAGAGCATTTCCCGATCGAGGCCGACAACGTGAAGGTCGAAGGCTCGCTCAAGGAAACGGGCCTTTACACGATCCGGATCGTGCTCGCCCAGGAAATCGAGACCGAGGTCAAACTCTGGGTGGTCCCCACCCACACCGACGAGACCTGAGACCCAACCGAACGCGGACCAACCTGGACCCGTCCAAGGTCCACTGAAGGCGTGAACCAGCTTTAGCCGATAACCATCGAAGTGTGGGTCCGCGCATTGAGTTCAGGGACGACGGCTACCAACGAGGGGCGCTTCCTCTCATGGCGGTGAACGGGCCGACTTCCGGCAACACTTCGGGGCGAGGCCGTCCGCCCCTGGCCGGCACCGCTGCCTCGGACCTTGTGCCGCCCCAAAACCTCGAAGCCGAACAAGGCGTCCTGGGTAGCATCCTCCTCGACAACGACGCCCTCCACGAGATCATCCCCGTCCTCAAGGTGGAGCACTTTTACCGGGACTCCCACCAAGTCCTCTATCGGGCCATTCGCGACCTCTATGACCTCGGCCGCCCGGTGGACGCGATCACGCTGGCCGACGAGCTGGTCCGCCGTGGCGAGTTCGAGCGGATCGGGGGCGACGAGGCCCTCGCCCAGGTGCTCACCAGCGTCCCCAACGCGGCCAACGCGCGCTATTACGCCGCGATCGTCCGCCAAAAGGCGATCAGCCGGGACCTCATTGAGGCTGCCAACGAGGTCCTCCGCGATGGCTACTCCAACAGCTTCACCGCGGAACAACTCCTGGAGGCCGCCGAAAGCCGCATCTTCGGCATTGCCGAAGACCAGGTCCAGGGCCAAACCAGCGAACTCGGCGACGTCGTCAACGATGCAATGGCCCGCATTTCCCGCCGCGCCGAGGAGCGGCACCCGATCACCGGCGTCCCCTCCGGCTTCTTTGAACTCGACGACATCACCAGCGGATTCCAGGGCTCTCAGCTCATCATCCTCGCGGCCCGGCCCTCGATGGGTAAGACGGCCCTCGCATTGAACGTTTGTGAACACGTTGTCGTCGATTGCAAAATGCCCGCCTTGTTCGTCAGCCTGGAAATGGGCGAACTGGAGCTAGCCGAGCGCTTGCTCTGCTCTAGGGCGAAGGTGGACGGCCACAAGCTACGGACCGGCCGCAATCTCGGGCCGCGCGAAATGGCCATGCTCGGGCGCGGGTACGACGAGTTGCGCGGCGGCGCGACCTTGATGATCGACGATACTCCCTCGCGCAACATGCTTCAGATCACCGCCAACTCAAGGCGATTGAAGCTCCGCAACCAAATCAGGCTCATCGTGGTCGACTACATCCAGCTGATCGACGCGGAGGAGAGCCGAGATAGTCGCCAAGAGCAAATCGCCAAGATTAGCCGTCGTCTCAAGACCCTGGCCCGCGAGCTGAGCGTGCCGGTCATCGCCCTCTCCCAGCTCAATCGGGCCGTGGAAAGCCGCGAGGACCGCCGCCCGCGCATGGCCGACCTTCGCGAAAGCGGCGCCATTGAACAAGACGCCGACATGGTGCTGCTCTTGCACCGTCCGGAGTATTACGACCCCAACGACCAGCCCGGGATCGCGGAGCTGATCGTCGCCAAGCACCGCAACGGGGCCACGGGCTCGATCAAGCTGACCTTCCTCAAGAACTTCATGCGCTTCGAGAACCTGGCCGCGGTCGCCGAGCCGATCGACGCGGGCACCTTCTGAACACGGACGACCACCGACCGATGCGCAGTCGAGCCGCCTTTCCCACGTTGACGGCCCAAGAGGCCGCCGCGCTCATTCCCGACGGGGCCCTCATCGGCGTCAGCGGGTTCACCCCCGCGGGCGCGCCCAAGGCGGTGCCGCGGGCCCTCGCCGTCCGGGCCCGAGAACTCCATCGCTCAGGCCGCCCTTTTCAAGTCCGGCTGCTCAGTGGCGCCTCCACCGGGGCGGCCTGCGACGACGAGTTGGCCCAGGCCGAGGCCCTGAGTTGGCGTGCCCCCTACCTCACATCAGAATCCCTGCGTGCCCAGGCCAACGATGGCCGACTCGACTTCGTGGACATGCACCTCTCCCATGTCCCGCAAATGCTCCAGGGAGGATACTTGGGCCGGGTCGACATGGCGATCATCGAGGCCACGGAGATCACCGCGGACGGCCGCGTCTATCTGACCACGGGCATCGGCAACTCGCCCACGTTGCTTCAAGTGGCCGATCGCGTCATCATCGAACGGAACACGTATCACCAGCCTCGCCTCCGCGAGATGACCGACATCGCCATCCTGCCCCCTCCTCCAGCCCACCGGATGTTGCCGATCTTGGATGTCCTCGATCGGGTCGGCCAACAACATGCTTCCGTGGACCCCGCCAAAGTCGTCGGCATCGTGGAGACCCATGAGCCTGACGGCGGCCGGAGCTTCAAGGCCCCCGACAATACCAGCCGCCTCATTGCGAAGCATGTCGCCCGTTTCCTCCTCGAGGAACTCGCCATCGGCCGCATCCCTCGTGAGTTCCTGCCCTTGCAGTGCGGCGTGGGCAACGTCTGCAATGCCGTCCTCGGGGCCCTCGGTTCCAACCCGGACGTCCCCCCCTTCAAGGTGTACACCGAGGTCCTCCAAGATACGATGCTGGACCTCATCGCCCAGGGAAGGGTCCCAGGGGCGAGCACTTGCTCACTCACCTTGTCGGACGAGCGGCTGACGGGCCTCTACGGGGACTTCGACTTCTTCGCGCCTCGGATCGTCTTGAGGCCCCAGGAACTCTCCAACCATCCGGCCCTCGT
Organism: uncultured Isosphaeraceae bacterium; assembly: GCA_937858365.1. Classification (GTDB taxonomy): domain Bacteria; phylum Planctomycetota; class Planctomycetia; order Isosphaerales; family Isosphaeraceae; genus CALLYK01. Next base: position 10,755 of record CALLYK010000258.1, read on the forward strand.
ACGCAGGCTGGGGGTCATCGCCCTCAACACCGCGATCGAAGTTGACATTTACGCACACGCAAACTCCACCCATTTTTTTGGCACGCAGATCATGAATGGGATCGGGGGCAGCGGCGATTTTGAGCGCAACGCCTATCTCTCGATCTTCTTCTGCCCGTCGACGACCCGCGGGGGCCGGATCTCGACGATCGTCCCGATGTGTCCCCATGTCGACCACAGCGAGCATTCGGTGCAGGTGATCGCCACGGAGCAAGGACTCGCCGACGTCCGGGGACTATCGCCCATCGATCGCGCCCGGCGCATCATCGACCGATGCGCTCATCCCATGTATCGCGACTATCTGCATCGCTACATCGACCAGGCGCCGCCAGGCCACGTCCGTCACGACCTGCGTCGCGCCTTCGAACTCCATTGTAACTACTTGGAGCACGGAGCAATGCTTCCCGACAGAAGTTGAGACGTGAACGCCGCGTCCGAACGGCTCTCGGAACGCGTGTCCGCTGAGGGGCCTCTTAGGGCAAGGTCATCAGCACTTGCGCGGCCCCCCTCGGGTGGACCGCGAGAGCGAAAAGAGAAGCGATCGCATGCTCACCAAGGATTCGGTGAGCAAACGATCGCCATAATTCGCGGCTGGAATGGGATCAGACGCCGGGCTTTTCGGGAGCGGGGGCCGGGGCGGCGCCGCCTTCAGGAGCGGGGGCCGGGGCGGCGCCGCCTTCAGGAGCGGGGGCCGGG